>NZ_JBAVFG010000078.1:0-21131 GCF_049588135.1 Kaistella sp.
TAATGATATTAAAAGAAATTACAGTTGGAAATTGGCACGCCTCTTCGAAGTAACAGAAGATGGAACCAACTATTTCTTCATCGACATCACGAATAAAAAATATTAGAAAAATTTTTGTAATATTGCCAACTGAAATTAAAGGGGTGCTGTGAAAAGCTGAGATTATACCCAATGAACCTGGAACAGGTAATGCTGTTTAGGGAATTTTATTAATGAAACAATTTATCAATGTGAAAATGTACCAATTCCCAATTGTTACATCGATAAATTTTCAAATTGTTACATTAAATTAATCGCCCCTTTTATTCAATTAATCTTAAAAATTAAAAGAATGAAAGGATTTGTTATTTTAGGACTTATGAGTCCATTCTGTTTTGCACAAAATGTATCGCAAGACAGCTTGAAAATTCACGAAATTGAAAGTGTGAATTTCACAAAAAGACTACCTGTTTCCAAAGAAATCATTAACGTAGAAAAAGATTTAGGAAACAAAAACCTCGGGCAAGACTTACCTATTTTGCTCAAAAATCAGACCTCAGTTATTTCAACTTCCGACGCCGGAAATGGCATTGGTTACACAGGTTTCAGAATTCGCGGCGTTGGTGGAAACGGAATTAATGTGATGCTGAACGGCGTTCCGTACAACGATTCCGAATCGCAAGGAACTTTTTTCGTCGATGTTCCCGATTTGGCGAGTTCGGCTTCGCAAATTATTATTCAACGCGGCGTGGGAACTTCTTCCAACGGCGTTTCGGCTTTCGGAGCGAGCGTGAATGTGATTTCTAAAAATCCTGAAGAGAAATTTTATCTCAAAACCGACGACAGTTACGGCTCTTTCAATACCTATAAATATTCTGCAGAAATTGGAAGTGGAAAATTCTGGAAAGACCGCTTATCATTGATGGGAAGATACACCAAAATTCATTCTGACGGTTATATTGATCGTGCTTTTTCCGATCTTGACTCTTACAATTTCTCTGCTCTTTTCGAAGAAAATAAAACGAAAATCCGTTTGATGGCTTTTGGCGGAAAAGAAAAAACCTATCAAGCTTGGAACGGAATCGATAAGGAAACTTGGGAAACCAACCCGAAATTCAATTATTCCGGAGCAATTTATGATGCGAATTGGGAAAATATTGTCGGGTTTTATGACAACGAAACCGATAATTATCGCCAAAACCATTATCAATTATTATGGGAGCAAAACTTTAATAATCATTGGAATCTGGAAACCACTTTTCATTACACCAAAGGAAAAGGATATTACGAAAATTACAAACAAGACGCGAAGTTTTCGAAATACAATTTACCCGACTTAATCGCAGATAATCAAACAATTAAGCGAACCGATTTCATCAGAAAAAAATGGTTGGACAATGATTTTTATGGCGGAGTTTCTACGTTATACGGAAAGTTTGAAAACTTAGATTTGAATATTGGAATCGTTGGAAATCAATACGATGGAAAACATTACGGGAATGTTTCCGGAGTTTTTTATCCGCAAATTAATGAATTCGAATATTACAGAAATAACGCTATGAAAACGGAATTTGCGGGTTTTGCAAAAGCGATTTTTTCCGTAAATAAATTCGAATTTTTCGGCGATTTGCAACTTAGAAACATAAATTATGATACTAAAATTTTGCAACAAGGCGATGATGAAGGCGCAAATTTGAATAAAAACTGGATGTTTTTTAATCCAAAAGTGGGCGTAAATTATAAAATCAATTCCGGGAAATTATTCATTTCTTATGCTCATGCTCACCGAGAACCAAATCGCGACGATTTATTTGCAAACCCCGAAACTAAGGCCGAAAAGCTTCACGATTTCGAAGCGGGAATTGAAAAAACCGTCGGGAAAATTTCTTTCAACACCAATCTATATTATATGAATTATGTGAATCAATTGGTTTTGAACGGGCAAATCAACAATATTGGTGAATTTATTCGAGTAAATTCGGGAGCGAGTTACCGAATGGGAATTGAGTTTGGCGCTTTCGCAAAACTCTCGGAACAATGGAATGTGTCTGGGAATTTCACTTTAAGTAAAAATGAAAACAAAGATTTCCGAAACGAAACTTTGGCAGGAATTGAAAACCTCGGAAATACGCCGATTTCTTTTTCGCCCAACACAATTGCGAATGTTTTGGTTAATTTCAATCCGACCAAAAGCTTCAGCTTAGGGATTCAAAATCAATATGTTGGAAGCCAATTTCTAGACAACACGAACAACGAAAATTTAAAACTAAACAATTATTTCCTAACCGATTTCAATGCGAAATATACTTTAAATCTAAAAAGAACTGAAGTTGATCTCAAATTATTAGTCAACAATATTTTCAATAAGAAATATGTGAACAATGGTTTTGTTTATGATCAGAACCCTTTCTACTTTTCACAAGCGGGAACGAATTTTTTATTCGGCATGAGCATTAAATTTCAATAAAAGTTAACGAAACATTATTAATGTTTTTCCGCAATGATTTGATCGAAGACTGCTTTTTGGGCAGTCTTTTTTATTTTTGATTAAATGAATCAAAAAACATAAATTTGCCAAGTATGAATTTCTCCTTACATCTTCTCGAATATCTAAGAAAACAAGGTAATGTTTCCATTCCTGGTTTCGGAACTTTTTATCTGCACACGATTAACGCTGTGGTGGATAAAGAGGGAAAAAACATTTTGCCACCAGGAACAGAAACAGCATTTAAAACAGATATTTCAGAAAACACAAATGACTTCGCGCAATATCTTTCAAAGCAAAGAAACATTCCGCTCATCGATGCCGAAATCGAAATTAAAAAGCAAATTAATTATTGGAATGCGACCCTTAATAAAGATAAAAAAGTAGAAGTAGATCATTTAGGAACTTTCTTCTTAGAAGACAGCAAAATGTTTTTTCAGGGAAACAGAGCTGAAAACCTTTCCGCCGATTTTTATGGATTAGAAGAAATAAACCTTTCTGAAATAAAAAACAGTCCCCTTAAAAATGGGAATCCCTACAAATTAAAAACCTCTTTTTTCTGGATTGCTCCTTTACTCATCGGAGTTATAGGATTAACCTACCTCGGAGTTACCCAACCTGAAACGATTTTCGGTAATAAATCTTTTAAAAACGAAATGCCTAAAAAAGAAGTAATGCCAATTAAAAAAGATTCTGTAAAAATAGATTCGCTAAACGTAGTTCAACTTGCGATGGATTCTATTAAAAATGATTCTTTACAGAAAGCGATTGCACCTATAAAAGCTCCTGTTAAAAAATGGAGCTCTAAAAATTATTCAAAATCTCAATGGAAAAAACCAAAAACGCATTAGCATCGCTAACCGTAATGACCAACATCGTTTTACCTAATGAAACGAATTCTTTAAGAAATCTTTTCGGTGGTGAACTTTTAGCAAAAATGGATCGATGTGCTTCAATATCTGCAGCGAGACATTGCGAAAGACGTGTGGTAACGGCTTCTGTAAATCACGTATCATTTGACCATCCCATTCCGGAAGGTGGAATCGTGGTTTTGGAATCCAAAGTTTCAAGAGCATTCTCAACTTCAATGGAAGTCTATGTAGACGTTTGGTTAGATGATCCCATCAATCAGAAAAAAATTCACACCAATTCAGGGATTTACACTTTTGTGGCGGTAGATGAATTCAACCGACCAATTCCGATTCCGAAAATGATTCCTGAAACTGACGAAGAAATAGAAAGATTTAACGCTGCACTGCGCCGGAAAGAACTTTCTTTAATTCTTTCCGGCAGAATGAAACCCGCTGATTCTGTGGAGCTGAAAAAACTTTTTGGGTCTTAAAGAACATTCACTGATTCAGTTCAAAGATAAATTCTCCGCACTCTTTGTATAAAAAATTTTGAGTCTTTGCATGGAAATTACTTTTCTTCAATTTAATTATTATTAAAAAAATGAAAATTCTCCTTCTCGATAAAAACCATCTTTTAATTACAGAACAACTTTCTGCGAAAGGTTTTTCGTTCGATGAAGATTTCAATTCTACTTATGACGAAGTTTTAAAAAAGATAGAAAACTACGACGGAATTATTATTCGCAGTAGAATTCCGATTGATGAGAATTTCGTCAAAAACGCAAAAAATCTGAAATTCATCGCCAGAGTCGGTGCCGGAATGGAAAACATTGACGTTGAATTTGCGCAGAAATCAGGCATCAAACTCATCAGTTCGCCGGAAGGAAATCGCGATTCGGTTGCTGAACACGTTTTGGGAATGCTTTTGATTTTAATGCACAGACTTTTTATTTCTTCACAGGAAGTAAAAAACGGAATTTGGAAAAGAGAAGAAAACCGCGGCGACGAACTCTTAGGAAAAACTTTCGGAATAATCGGCTACGGAAATATGGGAAAAGCCACTGCCAAAAGACTTTCAGGGTTTGGAGTAAACGTAATTTTTCATGATATTTTGCCCAATCTTTCCGATGAATTTGCAACACAAGTTTCGTTGGAAACTTTAAAAAAAGAAGCTGATATTATAAGTTTACATCTTCCCATTACGAAAGAAACGCATTATTTATTCGATGAAAAATTCATTTCTGAAATGGCGAAAGATTTTTATTTCGTGAACACTGCGAGAGGTGAAAATGTAAACACGAAAGATTTAGTTGAAGCTTTAAAATCTGGAAAAATAAAAGGAGCCGCCCTCGATGTTTTGGAATACGAAAAACCTTCTTTTGAAAACATCGCCACAAAAAATGAAGATTTGGAATATCTTTTACATTCAGAAAAAGCAATTGTAACACCGCATATTGCAGGTTGGACGATTCAAAGTAAAGAAAAATTAGCGCAAGTTATTGTAGATAAGATTTTGGCTCAATTTCCCTAGTGTTAACAAATCTTTATGACTTCAGTCTTTTTTGTTTTTGCTAAAATCCCCTATATTGCGGAGATTTTTAAGCCAAAACTTTTTTAATGAAATTTTCCAAATCCCTCCTTTTCCTTTTTTTAACTACACTTATTTTATTTTCTTGTAAAAAAGAAAAGACCACAGAAGAAACTTCCAAAACATCTTTACCCAATTACGGAAACGTCGATTTAGATAACGTTTTCAGTCGGAAAGACGGCAAATTAGAAAACAAAGATTCTATTGTTGCTGTACTCCATCGTTATTATAAAAACGTTTGGGAAAAAGGAGATCTATGGGGCGGTTTGATTGTGGCTAAAGGCGACGAAATTCTGTACGAAAATTACCGCGGTTTTGCTCAAGCCAATCATCAGGAACCGATTAATGATACCGTAGCTTTGCACGTGGCTTCCGTTTCTAAAACGATTACCGCAATGGCAACTTTGAAATTGGTAGAAGCCGGGAAAATTAAACTGGATGATCCTTTAACTAAATATTTTTCGAAATTTCCTTATCCGAAAGTGACGGTTTTCACTCTTCTAAGTCAAAGAAGTGGTTTGCCGAAATATGAACATTTCATTGAAAAGATAAAACCTGCACCGGCAGAACTTTCAAAGAAATTCTTGACCAATCAGGACATTTTAAATTTGCTTATTCAATACCAACCGGAACTTGCCCGTAATACAGATACCGGTTTTATGTATTGCAATACCAATTATGCACTTTTGGCATTAATCATAGAAAAAGTCACGAAAACCACTTTTCCGGAAGCGATGAATCAAATGGTTTTTCGTCCTTTAAAAATGAAAGACTCTTACATCTTTCAGGAAAAAAATACTTTAACTGCGGCAAAATCATTTTATCAACAAGGTCCAAGAGTTTATCCTTACGACCGACTTGATTTAATCTACGGTGACAAAAACGTTTATACAACCCCGAGAGATTTATTGAATTTTTCGAAAGCCCTTTATTCAAAAGATTTTCTGAGATCTGATTTAAAGGATCTGATTTTTGAACCTTACAGCAACGAACGTGCAGGGGTCAATAATTACGGATTAGGTTTCCGCATGAAAATTTTTAATAATGGTGAAAAACTCACCTATCACAACGGTTGGTGGCACGGAACAAATTCGGTATTTGCGCATTTACTGAAATCTAAAGTTACGATTATCGCAATTGGCAATAAATATTCTAATCGGGTTTATTCGGCTTTGGCATTATCGGGAATATTTGAAAACCTGCCTCCTGAAAAGGAAAAGATCAGAAAAATAATGAATGAAACCGACACGCTGAAACAGAATCAGGTGAATGACATCTACAGTGAATAAATTTCTTAATTTTGCACAAATCCGTTTCATGAAAAGATTCCTCTTCTTGGTTTTCATCAGTTTTTTAATGGCTTCTTGTGCACGAGTTGGCTCACCAGTTGGAGGCTCGAAAGACACTATTCCGCCACAGGTAATTGGAAGCAATATCGACAGCCCGAGAGTTAATGTTCCGCGTGACATTAAGGAACTTCGAATTGATTTTGATGAGTATATTACCCTGAAAGACATCAACAAACAATTGATTATTTCGCCCCCTTTAAAACAAATTACTAAGATTCTTCCGTCAGCGATAAGCAACAAATACCTGTTGATTAAATGGGCAGATACTTTAAAAGAAAACACGACTTATAATTTCAATTTCGGAAATGCGATTGTAGATAATAATGAAGGTAATGCACTTAGCTATTATAATTTTGCATTTTCTACGGGTCCTAAAATCGACAGCCTCTACATCAGTGGGGAATTAAAAAGCTTCCTCAATGAAAAAGATAAAAAAACAGAAGAAGGAAACTTGGTTGTTGGACTTTACCAAGAAAAAGACTCGATGGATTATCGCCAAAAACCTTATTATATTACGAACGCTGATTCAGACGGATATTTTGAGCTCAATTATTTAGCGCCAGGCAACTATCGGCTTTTGGCTTTTGAAGACAGCAATTCTAATTCAGTATATGATAGTGGAAAAGAAAAAGTAGGTTTCTTAAAAGATAAAATTACTTTAAACAAAAGTATTTCTGGTTTAAAAATTAACCTTTATCCTTCCAGAAAACCTTTGAAATATCAAGAAATGAAAGAAGTTCCAGGTGGAGTTTTAATGACTTTCGAAGGAAATCCGAATGATGTAAAAGTGGCTTCACTGAACGAAAAACTGAAAGATTATAAAGTGACTCATTTGCCAAAATCAGATTCTGTGATGATTTGGTTTAATGCACCAGCGCAAAACATCGGAATTACCAGCACAGAAAACCTGAAATTCAGTTATGACAACGGCATTAAGAAAGACAGCGTTTCTGTTTTCTATCGTTATAATACGAAGAATGAAATGTCGATTGCCAATAACCGAGGGAATCTACTTCCACCACAACAAAATTTCGTGATTACTTCTAATTATTTTGTTGATAAAATTCAACCAGAAAAATGGTCACTGGTTTCCGATAGCATTCAACAAGATTTCACTGCAGAAATTTCTGAAAAAAATCCTTTTGAAATTTATATTAAATCGAATTTTAAAGAAGGTAAAAAATATTCGTTAAACATTCCGAAAGAAACGATATCTTCTTTCTATGAAACCATAAAAAAAACTTATCGTTTTGATTTTGAAGCTGATAAAATAGAAAATTATGGGGAATTATTAGTGACTTTAGAAAATGCTCCGAAGCAAAAATTCTGGATTCAGATGGTTACTGAAAATGGTACAATTGCCTATTCTAAATATGGAATTGAAAAGCAAATCAATTTCAAATCGCTAAAACCAGGGAAATATGAACTGCGAATTTTGGTAGATGAAAATGAAAATGGCATTTGGGATCCTGCAGATTTTGCGGACAATATTTTTGCAGAACCTGTTTATATCTTCGATAAAAAAATAGAAGTAAGACCGCTTTGGGAAATTCGCGAAACTTGGAATCTTTTAAAAGAAAACACAAACGATGCTGAAAAGCCAAAAACAAGTCCAGCCGAAACTCCATTAAATAATGCCAACCCGAAATGAAAACTTTTTTAAATATCCTGTATTGGTTTCTAATCATTATTGCACTGATACAGTTTATTCCGATTGACCGAACCAACAAACCTGTGGATTCAAAAGTAGATTTTGTAAAGGTTTACAATACTCCCAAAAACGTCGAACATCTTTTAAAAACAGCGTGTTACGACTGCCATTCCAACGAAACGGCTTACCCCAAATACGCATATATTGCACCGATTTCCTGGTCTGTAAAACACCATGTCAATAAAGGGAAAAAATACCTTAACCTTTCTGAATGGGGAACTTTCAACCGTGATCTAAAAAAGAATATGCTCGACATGACCGTCAATTCTTTAAAGATATATACGATGCCGATGCCGGGTTATGTGGCTCAACATCCGGATGCGAATCTAACAAAAGCCGAAAGAACATTGCTCACCAACTATTTTGAAAACATTGTAAAAACTGGGAATTACTAGATTTTATTTACACTAAAAAAGGACTGACGCGATTGCGCATCAGTCCTTCTTTTTATTCCAGTTTAAATGAGATCAGCTTATTGTTGTCTCGGCGCTCTTGGTCTGCTGAAAATCGACATTAAAACTCCAGCGAAAAGACCAATCGTTTTCATTGCTTTGAACTGCGAATCCACCGGGATAAAAGCTCCAATGATGCAAAGTCCCGCCGCTGCGTACATCGGATAGAGAAAGTTTTTGTTGGTTAATGTTGGTGCCTGAACAAAGAAACTTGCGCCAATTAAAATATAAAATAATTTCTGGTACAGAAACTCATTGATTTCTGGTGAGAGAAGATTAAAAAATCCGACTACGATGCAAACTAAAGCACCGATCGATAAAATTCCTTGAATGGTTGTTGTATTTGTTTTCATTAGTAACTTTCGTTTTCATTTGGGAAATCCCCGGTTTTTACATCTTTCACAAAACTAGAAACTGCTCCAGTAATTTCGGTGTATAAATCTAAATATCTTCTTAAGAATTTCGGTGAGAAACCTTGGTTCATACCGACCATATCGTGATAAACAAGAACTTGTCCGTCGCAACCAGCGCCTGCCCCAATCCCGATGGTTGGAATCGAAATGCTTTCAGAAACTCTTTTTGCAAGATCAGCCGGGATTTTTTCCAGAACCAACGCAAAGCATCCTAATTCTTCAAGCAATTTTGCGTCGCTCATTAATTTCTCGGCTTCTGCGTCTTCTTTTGCTCTTACTTTATAAGTACCGAATTGATAAATCGATTGTGGCGTTAAACCCAAATGTCCCATTACAGGGATTCCTGCATTAATGATTTTGGTAATTGATTTTTCAATTTCTTTACCACCTTCAATTTTTACGGAATGTGCACCTCCTTCTTTCATCATGCGAACCGCAGATTCCAAAGCTTTTTCGGAATTACTTTGATAAGAACCAAAAGGTAAATCTGCGACAATCAATGCGCGATCTACGCCACGAACCACACATTGGGTGTGATAAATCATTTGATCTAAAGTAATTGGAAGTGTCGTTTCATGACCAGCCATTACATTTGCTGCCGAATCTCCGATTAAGATTGCATCAATTCCGCCGGCATCCACCATTTTAGCGGTAGTGAAATCATACGCCGTAAGCATGGTGATTTTCTCTTTGTCGAATTTCATTTTTCGCAAAGTCTCGGTGGTAATTTTTTTTATTTCTGAATGTACAGACATAATTAAGTTTGGTGTTGGTTTTATAAGACCGTGTTATAGAGATAAATTCTATGTTAATTTTCTTAAAAAAAATAGAACTACATGATAACGTGACCCAATCTAATCAGTTTTTCGTGGTTCAAGATCTTGATATTTCTTCCTTCCACTTCGATGAGTTTATCTTGTTTAAACTCAGAAATTAAACGAATCGCACTTTCAGTAGCCGTTCCGATAATATTGGCAATTTCTTCTCTTGTTAAAGAAATCTTGATAAATCCTTCAGGATCTGTTCCTAATTTCTGTTCTAGTAAAAGCAGGATTTCTGCTAATCTTTCTCGAACCGTTTTTTGTGCTAAAAAAGTTACGGTGTTTGAAGATTCACCCAATTCAAAAGCTATTTTCTGTAACATTACAAATGAAAACTTTGGGGCTACTTCTAAAAGTTGGAGGAATAAAGCAGAGGGTAAAAAAGTGGCTTCAACTTCGGTCATTGCTTCTGCTTTTGCCTGAAAATCCTCACCACAAAGTAAAGAACGATATCCTATTAAATCTCCTTCTTTGATGAATCTAAGAATTTGGTCTTTCCCATAAACTCCTTGTTTAGATAGTTTGGCAGTTCCTTTGTTTAAAAAATAAACACCATTTGGAACTTCGCCATCTTCGAAAATAATTCCGCCTTTATTAAATTTTAAAATTTGTTTCGCTGAAATGTACTTTTCGTAATCTTCAGCAGAAAGCATTTCTTTAAAAGATTCATCATTAAATACTTTCTGTAAATTCTCTTCGATCAGGGTTTGTTTTTCTAACGACATAATTGCATGACATTTATCAGCAAAAATAGGGTAATTTAAACCCTAACACAAATATATTTATTATAATTTTGTGCTTCCAACTTTAAATAAATTGCCAGAAAACTGTTTTCACTGTGGTCAGACCATAGACAAAGAGCTTATCAACTTCGATGAAAAATCCTTTTGCTGTAATGGATGCAAATCGGTGTACGAAATTCTAAACATGAATAACTTGGGGAACTTCTATGAACTGAACAAAAGTTCTGGGATTCGTCCAAATGATGACAACACTTCACAATTTGATTATTTAGATACTCCTGAAGTATTCAGTAAAGTAACCGATTTTTCGGAAGGCAACACTTCTTTAGTTACTTTTAAAATTCCTGTAATTCATTGCTCATCCTGTATTTGGCTTTTAGAAAGCTTGCAGACTTTGAATAAGAACATCAATTATTCGCAGGTCAATTTCACCAGAAAGAATGTTCAGATTTCTTTCAATCATCATGAACTAAAGCTCAGCGAACTCGCCAAATTCCTCACGAATCTAGGATATAAACCAGTAATTAATCTGGAAACTGCCGATAAAAAAGAAGAAACTTTTGACAAAACCTTAATTGTAAAATTAGCCATCGCCGGATTTGCTTTTGGTAATGGAATGTTTTTTTCTTATCCAGAATATGCCGAACAGGTGATGGGTACGACCGATTACTGGATGGACACTTATAAGAACATGTTCCGATTTGTCATGTTTCTTTTAGCAACTCCGGTGGTTTTTTATTCAGCATCAGATTATTTTAAATCGGCTTGGTTCGGCTTGAAAAACAAAATCGTGAATATCGATGTTCCTATTGTTTTAGGAGTTCTGATGCTTTATGGAAGAAGTATTTATGAAGTACTAACCGATTATGGTCCCGGATATTTCGATACCTTATGTGGACTTTTGTTTTTCATGCTCATGGGAAAACTTTTCCAAAAAAGAACCTACAACGCTTTATCGTACGACAGAGATTACAAATCCTTTTATCCTATCGCCGTTACAAAAGTAGATTTCAACGGAAAACAGCAAAATATTTTATTGAATGAACTGAAAATTGGTGATCGAATCATGGTTCGTAATCAGGAAATCATTCCAGTTGATGCGATTTTAATTCAAGGGGAAGGAAATATTGACAATAGTTTTATTACTGGGGAAAGCGCTTCGATTCCGAAAAAGCCTGGAGATAAAATCTTTGCCGGCGGAAAACAAGTAGGCTCAGTACTTGAACTTGAAGTCATTAAAAATGTTGATCAAAGTTATTTGACACAACTTTGGAATAAAGAAGCCTTTAAGAAATTCGAAACCGGTCTCGATACCATGACCAATGACTTGAGTAAATATTTTACTTTTATCATTTTGGGAATTACGCTCATTGCGGGGATTTATTGGGGACAACATGATTTCGAAAAAATGTTTCAGGTGGTTGCTGCGATTTTAATTGTAGCCTGTCCGTGTGCTTTGGCACTTTCTGCACCATTTACTTTAGGACATATTATGCGGATTATGGGACGCAATAAACTCTATGTAAAAGACACTTTGACCATTGAAAAATTAGCAAAAATCGACACGCTTGTTTTTGATAAAACGGGAACGATTACCCATAACAAAAAAGCAAACATCGTTTTCGAAGGCGAAGAGATTTCTGAATTTGACCTAAAGAATCTTAAGAGTTTACTGAAAAATTCAAACCATCCTTTATCCAAAAGCTTATACCATTTTTTGGAAGTTGATGAAGAATATTTCCCAATCGAACATTTTGTAGAAACACCCGGAAAAGGATATGTTGGCGCAGTTAGAGGAAAAATATACAAAATAGGATCGGCTACATTTATCGGGCAATCCTCAAAAAACCTTGAAACTGCCGTTTATATTTCACGAGACAATGATTTTTTGGGCAAATATATTTTCACCAATGAATATCGGGATAATATGTCGGAGATGTTTTCTGAACTAGATGATTATCAAATCCATATATTAAGTGGAGATAATTCGTCGGAAGAGCGCTCATTAAAGTCTTTGGTGCCAAGTGTGGAGAAAATGAAATTTAACCAAAGCCCAGAAGACAAACTGAATTTCATAAAGACCCTGCAAGATGACCACAAAAAAGTTGCAATGCTTGGTGACGGATTAAATGATGCAGGCGCATTGAAACAAAGCAATGTAGGAATTGCGGTGGCAGATGACACACATTCGTTTACCCCGTCATCTGATGTCATTTTGGCTGGAAATAAAATAAATGAATTAAAAAAATATTTTGACTTATCAAAAGATGCCGTAAAAATTGTGAAATTCACTTTTGCGATCAGTTTGTTTTACAACGTCATTGGGCTTTCATTTGCTGTTACAGGACATCTATCTCCATTAGTGGCAGCGATTTTAATGCCGATAAGTTCAATAAGTGTGGTCATTTTCACATCGCTTGCGACTTGGATTCGATCATCTAAATACTTTAAAATCAAACAATAAAATAATTTCATACCGTTATTTAGAAATATTTTAAATTAACAATATTTAACATTTAATGATGAATATCATAATTTTTAAGTAAATTTGAAGCCGGTTAAAAAGTTAAATTTGCAAACAATATGGATATATTATATTTAATGATTCTTTGCAGTGTCTCTTTAGGAGCCATTTTTCTGATTATTTTTATAATAAGTGCAAAAAATGGACAGTTCGAAGATGATGAATCTCCCGCAGTTAGAATATTGCTTGATTCAGAAATTATAAAAGAAGATTCACAAGTTTTTAATGAAGCAGAATCGAGCAAAAAATTAGATAAAAAAACAGAAGTAAAAAGTGATTAGTATATATGGAAACACAAAAGTTTAGTTATGACAATAGTATAGTGCGGGCGTTTCTTTATGCAACCATAGTTTTTGGACTACTTGGTTTCTTAATGGGGCTTACAGCAGCACTAATGCTTTTCTATCCGGAACTGCCTGAATTTTTCTTTGGTACGGACGATGCAACAATTGTTAGTTTGCAAAGTGGAAATCTACAAGGTCTTATCAATAGCCATGGTGCTTTTGGTTTTGGTCGCATCAGGATGATTCACACCAGTTTGGTAATTTTCGCATTTGTATGTAATGGTTTCTTTGCTGGAGCCTATTACTCTACGCAAAGATTATTGAAAACAAGAATGTGGAACGATACGCTTTCTTGGATTCATTTCTGGGGATGGCAATTAATGATCGTATCTGTTGTTATTACTTTCTTAATGGGTATTAATACCTCAAAAGAATATGCAGAACACGAATGGCCAATCGATATTTTGATTTTAGTAATTTGGTTGGTTTTCGGAATCAATATGTTCGCAACAATTATTAAAAGAAGAGTTCGTCACCTGTATGTTGCCATTTGGTTTTACTTAGGAACATGGGTAGCGATTGCAATGCTTCATATTTTCAACAACTTAGAAGTTCCTTTATCATTTACAGGATGGAAATCTTACTCGGCATATGCTGGTGTTAAAGATGCTTTGGTTCAGTGGTGGTATGGTCACAACGCAGTAGCATTCGTATTGACAACTCCTGTTTTAGGGTTAATGTATTATTTCTTACCTAAAGCTGCAGATCGACCCGTTTTCTCTTATAAATTATCGATTATTCACTTTTGGTCATTGATCTTCGTTTATATCTGGGCGGGTCCTCACCACTTACAGTACACTGCAATTCCAGGTTGGGCACAAGCTTTAGCGACAGGTTTCTCAATCATGTTGATTGCTCCATCTTGGGGTGGAATGTTGAATGGATTACTAACCCTTCGTGGGGCTTGGGATAAAGTTCGAGAAAACCCAACTCTGAAATTCTTTGTGGTTGCAATTACTTGTTATGGTATGGCAACTTTCGAAGGTCCTATTTTAGCAACAAAAACTTTAAACAAAATTGGTCACTATACAGACTGGGTAATCGGTCACGTTCATATTGGTGCATTAGGATGGAATGGTTTCATGACTTTCGGAATGATCTATTACCTAATCCCAATTATGTGGAGAACTAAGATATGGTCTGTAAAATTAGCAAACTGGCACTTCTGGTTAGGAACTTTAGGAATTATTTTCTACGCTGTGCCTTTATATATCGCTGGATTTACTCAAGGTTTAATGTGGAAACAATTTAATCCAGACGGAACATTATTATACAAAAACTGGTTAGATACAGTAACAGCAATTATTCCTTACTATGAAATGAGATTCGTAGGTGGATTGCTTTATATTTCTGGAGCTATATTGATGTGTGTTAACGTTGTTGCAACAGTTAGAAATGGATCATTCCAAAAGAATGTACCTGCAGAAGCTCCTGCATTAGCAAAAATTTCAAACCAAAGAAAAGAAGGAGAAGGACTTCACCTTTGGATTGAGCGTATGCCTACCCTTCTTACTGTATTATCTTTTGTTGCAGTAGCCATTGGTGGTTTTGTAGAAATTGTACCTACGCTATTAATTAAAGAAAATGTACCAACGATTGCAGCGGTAAAACCATATTCACCATTAGAATTAGAAGGTAGAGATTTATATATCAGAGAAGGATGTAACTCTTGCCACACCCAAATGATTCGACCATTCCGTGATGAAGTTGTTCGATTTAACGGTAAAAACGGTCAGTATTCGAAAGCTGGTGAATTTGTGTATGACCGACCTTTCCTTTGGGGATCGAAAAGAACCGGACCAGATTTACATAGAGAAGGTGGCAAAAACCCAAGTTCTTGGCATTACAAACACATGTTGAATCCAAGAGTAACTTCAGCAGGATCCATCATGCCACGTTATCCTTGGTTAATTGCAAGAGATTTAGATAGAAGCCAAATGGTCGCTAAAATCGAGTTGATGAAGAATACATTTGATGTACCTTACACTAAAGCACAAATCGATTCGGCTAATACATGGGCAGACAACCAAGCTAGCGCTATTGTTAAGGAAATTTACTCGCAAGCTGCAGACGTAAAAAATGCTTACGAAGCTAAGAAAAAAGCAGACGGTGCGAACTTTGTTCCATTAGAGAAAAAAGAAATTATCGCATTGATTGCTTATTTACAAAGACTTGGAACTGATATCAAAACAACTGAAATTCAAACCGCGAGTACAAACTAATTCATTTAAAAAGAAACTAAAATGATACCTCAAAGCGTAAAAGACATCTTATCAAACGGCGAGAATGTTGGTTTTTACCAAACATTGTCCATGATATTATTTTTAATTTTCTTTTTAGGTATCATTTTTTATGTTTTTTCTAGACCGAAAAAACATTATGATAAAGAAGCAAATGCACCTTTAGATGATGATATTGAAGATAATGATACTAAAGATTAAAATCTTTAATTTTAAAAATTAAACTATTATGAAACAAAGAAGCCCCGTATATGTTAGCATCGTTATAATACTTGCGATTTTACTAGTCGCGTATTATATGTTCGTACAAGAATCAACATTCTTATCTTCTCCTTATTTTTGGGGTACAGTGGCAATCAGTATAATCCTTGCAATGATTCATCATGCAATTGGCGACTTGATCGAAAATGATCAATTCAAAAAATTAACCGATGCAGAGAAAAGCGAATATATAACATCAAAGAAAACACCTTATTTTAAAGGACTATACGAAAGTGCTTTCAAAAAACAATCCACTACAGAAGAAAAAGATATTCTAATCGATCATGGTTTCGATGGAATTATGGAGTTAGATAATCAATTACCAAAATGGTGGTTGGGTCTATTCTATTTCGGAGTTGCATACTGTATCTTTTATATGGTTTCCTATTTTACAACAGATTTCGCACATCAAGGTGTAGAGTATGATGCAGAATATAAAGCACAGACTGCAAGTATCGCAGAATATGTTAAAAATACGCCACCTCCAACGATTGATAATGCAGTTTATTCGCCAGACAATATTGCAGCAGGTGAAGAAGTTTTCAAAACAAACTGCATCTCTTGTCACGGAGAAGGTGGTAGAGGAGGAATTGGTCCAAATTTAACCGATAACACTTGGATCAACCAGCCAGAAAAAACATTATTTAAAAATGTCTTCCATATCGTAGAAAACGGAGTTACCGGAACGGCGATGCAAGCATGGGGGAAAAATGGAGTTTTAACAGGTTTCGACATTCAAAATGTTGCAGCTTATGTGTACCATATCAACCAAGAACAACCTCCTATTACTGTAGCAGAAGGTGGTGCAGCTCCACAAGGAACTCCTGCTAACTGGGAAAAATAAGAACTAAAAAATTTACTATGAAAACATAATTCGTTATCTTTAACAAAAAAAGGTAACGGATTATGTTTTTTTTAATTGAGGTAAGAAATGTCAGAAGATAATAATATAAAAGGCGGTCAAGGACAAGTTGTAGAAGCAGAAACATTCAGAGATTCCATCGGAACTATGGAACAATCTGGCAAGCGCCGGTGGGTTTTCCCAAAGAAGCCGGCCGGAAGATATACTAATTACCGAACCTTAGTAAGCATTATACTGCTTGCTTTATTCTTTGCGATTCCATTTATGAAGATTAATGGCAATCCGTTTTTACTTATCAATATTCTCGATCGACAGTTTTTTATTCTTGGTCAACCATTTTTTCCACAAGATTTTTTCATTTTGGCTTTAGGAGCAATTACATCGATTGTATTCATTATTCTCTTTACGGTAGTTTTCGGTAGAATATTTTGCGGGTGGATCTGCCCACAAACAATTTTTCTTGAGATGATCTTTAGAAAAGTGGACTACCTGATTGAAGGTGACCGTAACAAACAAATGAAACTAGACCGCCAGGAATGGAACGCAGAAAAAATTGGGAAGCGTGCTTTGAAATACTTTACATTTCTCGTAATATCATTAATTATTACGCACTGGATGTACATGTACATCGTAGGTTATAAAGAAGTATTTAATATCATGCAACAAGGTCCCTTCACGAACTTCTCTAGTTTTTTGGTGATGGTAATATTTACCGCATCATTCTACTTTACTTTTGCGTGGTTCAGAGAACAGGTTTGTACATTGGTTTGCCCTTACGGAAGATTGCAAGGGGTATTAATCGATAAACAAACCATTAATGTTTATTACGATTTCAAAAGAGGAGAAAATCGCTCAAAATGGAGAAAAGGCGAAGATCGTACCGCAGAAGGAAAAGGAGACTGCATCGATTGTAACCAATGCGTCGTCGTATGTCCTACTGGCATTGACATTAGAGATGGTCAACAATTAGAATGTGTAAATTGTACTGCTTGTATCGACGCTTGCGACGAGGTGATGGTAAAAGTTGGACTTCCAAAAGGATTAATCCGTTATGCAACTGAGGATGAGATTGAAAAAGAAGAGCCTTTCAAATTCACCAACAAAATGAAAGCATATACTGCAGTTTTAATTTTAATGGTCGCATTCTTAGGTTTTCTTTTGAGCAATAGAGGTTCAATGGAAGCTAAGTTTATTAAACCTGCAGGATCTACATTCTTTGTGAGAGACGGCAATATCACCAATATCTACAATTATACGTTCCTGAATAAATCTACAAAAGATCAAATGGTTACCATCAAAGTAATTGAACCAGAACACGGTAAAATTACCCTTAGTGGCGAAGAAAAAATTCTTCTTAAAAAAGATCAAATAACAAAAGGAACCGTAAACCTAAGTTTTCCTGAAAATGAAATTAAACTCTCAAAACAAAAAGTGAAAATCGGCGTTTATGATCCATCAGGAAAATTACTCGATTCTTTCGAAACCAGTTTTGAAGGGCCTTTTAAAATTCAATTTTAATTAAAAATATGTTTAAAAAATTAACGTGGGCACACGGCGTAATGATCGCACTAGGTTCATTTATTGCATTTATATTATTCATGGTTTTTGGGTTTACCTATGGCCAACAAACATCAGAACTTGTTTCGAATGACTACTACGGCGACGAATTGCTTTACCAACAAGTAATCGACGCAAAAAAGAATGCAGAACAATTGGCAGAAATTCCAAAATATCAGGAACTTGCAGAAGGCATGAAAATTTCTTTTCCAGCTACAATTACTCCCGAAAATAAAAATGTGAAATTCGAACTCTTTCGTACCGATGACGCAAACCTAGATGTGAAAAGGGAAATTACTTTAGATGCTCATAATGAAATCCTTGTCCCCAAACAAGTGATTTCTAAAGGCTCCTACACTCTTAAAATAAAATGGTCTCATGATA
The DNA here is from genome assembly GCF_049588135.1 of Kaistella sp. Taxonomy (GTDB): domain Bacteria; phylum Bacteroidota; class Bacteroidia; order Flavobacteriales; family Weeksellaceae; genus Kaistella. Next base: position 18,565 of record NZ_JBAVFG010000078.1, read on the forward strand.
AAAAACCATATCAGGTAGATTACGACGTTTTATGGAAATAACATTGATCATTTCTGCCCTTGGATTAGGATTTGCATCTGGTTTCCACTGCATCGGAATGTGTGGTCCTATCGCACTTTCGATGGGTTTAACCAAAAAGCAGGCGACCAATTATTACCTTCAAAATTTAACCTATCAGTTGGGTAGAATTGTAACCTACGCTCTTTTAGGAGCGATTTTAGGAATCGTTGGAAAAGGCTTTGAAATGGCTGGTTTTCAACAATATTTAACAATCGCAGTCGGAGTTTTACTAATATTAATGGCAATATTTTCATTTGGTGGAAAAGATTTTGCCTCGAAAATCTCATTCCTTTCCAAATTCTTATTTAAAATTAAAATGAATCTGGGGAAACTCCTTCAAAAAGCAGATTACAGATCACGCTTCTCTACCGGAATTCTCAACGGATTTCTGCCTTGTGGAATGGTTTATATGGCTTTAACCGCAAGTTTAGCTTCTGGTGGAATTTGGCAAGGTGCAACCTTCATGGCTCTTTTTGGACTCGGAACCTTACCATTTATGTTTGCAATAGTACTTTTAGGAAATTTGATGACCGCTGCTTTTAGAATTAAAATCTTGAAATTTGTACCAGTCATGATGATTGTTTTAGGTGGATTATTTATCCTTCGTGGATTAGAAATCGGCATCCCTTATATCTCTCCAAAAAAAGAAGCAATGCAGGTGATCCACAATGATTCAAAAGATCATCAACAGGGCAATCATGCGACTTGTCATTAAAAAAGAATAATCGAAACGGATGTTTTTTTTCACTTTTCCTGATTTTTTTACCTTTGAATAAAATATAAATCATGGGAAGTACCATTCACTTTAACGGGCAACTTAAATCCGAAGACGTTTTTACTAATTTAATGCTTTTCTGTACCCAATATTCCGAGAAACAAGATTGGGAATATACCCTCTTTAAAAATCAAAAAAATATTTTATTTAGAGTCAAAGATGGCAAAGTGAATACCGAAGATTTTATTGCAAAAGGAATTCATATTTTACCTGTAAAGAACTGCGAGCCACTATTGATGGAATTTGATGACGATTTATATTTTCACAGTTCTTGTAAAAGCCAATTTGCCGGCGTTGAAATTCATAAACAAGTGATTGATTTTCTTAGAAAAATAGAACCTTTTTTTGAAGATTTCGAAGTAATCGATGAAACCGATTATTGGCAAACTAATGATGAAGATCTACTAAAAAATAAAATAGATTTTCTAGGAAAAGCCATTGAAGAAATATCCAAAACGGTAGAAAATCTGAAAAACGATAAGTGGAAATACAACTAGTTTCATTCATAAAAGCTTTCGCAAATTTGCAAAATCAAAGACAAAAACCACCAAAATTTTGGTGGTTTTCTATATAATTGCAAAGAAATAGCTCTTAATCAATCATTGAAAATCTTGCATATTCTGCAACTTTGGCTGGAAGTTTAATTCCATTTTCAGTTTGATTATTTTCTAATAAAGCCGCCATAATTCTCGGCAAAGCCATCGCAGAACCATTTAAAGTATGCACTAATTGCGTTTTCCCTTCTCTTTTAAATCTGCATTTCAATCGGGTAGCCTGAAAGGTTTCGAAATTAGAAACCGATGAAACTTCTAACCACATTTCCTGCGCAGCACTCCAAACTTCGAAATCATATGTCATTGCTGCAGCAAAACCGGTATCTCCACCGCATAATCTTAAAATTCTAAAAGGCAATTCTAAATCAACCAAAATAGATTTTACATGTTCCACCATTCCTTCCAAAGCTTCATACGAATTTTCAGGTTTTTCAATACGAACAATTTCTACTTTTTCGAATTGATGCAATCTATTCAAACCTCGTACATGAGCGCCATAACTCCCCGCTTCTCTTCGGTAACATTGAGAAAAAGCTGTGTTTTTTATCGGCAAATCTTTTTCATCTACAATCACATCACGATAAATATTCGTCACCGGAACTTCTGCTGTTGGAATCAAATATAAATTATCTTCATTGATGTAATACATCTGTCCTTCTTTATCTGGCAATTGTCCAGTTCCATAACCAGAAGCTTCATTCACCACATGTGGCGGATTTACTTCCATATAACCTGCATCTGCATTTTTATCTAAAAAATACTGAACCAAGGCACGCTGTAATCTTGCACCTTTCCCCAAATAAACAGGAAAACCAGCACCAGCTATTTTCACACCCAATTCAAAATCGATGATATTATACTTCTTTGCCAACTCCCAATGCGGAATTGCTCCTTCTCCCAAACCTTCTACATCATGAGATTGATAAATAATTTCGTTATCATCTGCAGTTGTTCCAGCTTTTACTTTCTCGTAAGGAATGTTTGGAATTTGGTATAAAATATCTAATAATTTCGCTTCAGAATTTTTTAATTGTTCTTGAAGATTTTGCGAATTTTCTTTAAATTCTACGGTTTTCGATTTTGCAGTTTCGGCTTCTTCTTTTTTACCTTCTCTCATTAAAAGACCAATTTCTTTAGAAATGGTATTCATTTCCGCTAAATTCTGATCGAGTTCAAAT
>NZ_JBAVFG010000079.1:0-8074 GCF_049588135.1 Kaistella sp.
GATTAGCACAGATTTTTTGAAATTATAGGTACATCAAAACACAAGAATTTTTATTGATTTTTTAGAAGAATCGTTATTTGCTTTTATTTTTAAAATTTATTCTGTAAAATATTGGCTGTTAGAAGAATTTGTCTTATTTTTGCAACCTGTTAATCAACCTCTGACGAAGGGCGTGAACGTTGTTTAGCTTGACAAAACAAATTTTTTATAAAAAAATGGATTTATTACAGTACGTACAAGACAAGTACATTGCAAAAAAAGAATTCCCAAAATTCAAGGCAGGTGATACGATCACTGTTTACACCGAAATTAGAGAGGGTGCTAAAACCAGAACTCAGTTCTTTAAAGGTGTGGTTCTTCAAATTAGAGGTACAGGAGCAACAAAAACTTTTACCATCAGAAAAATGAGTGGTGATGTTGGAGTTCAGAGAGTTTTCCCGATGAATATGCCAGCTTTGCAAAAAATTGAAATCGACAGAAGAGGTAAAGTGAGAAGAGCAAGAATTTTCTACTTCAAAAACCTTAGAGGTAAAAAAGCGAGAATTAAAGACGCTGCTTACAAAAAGTAATTCAGGTTACAATCATAAAAGAAACCCATCAATTTATTTTGATGGGTTTTTTAATATGATAAAGCGATAATGCATTCTTCTCTTATCTGCCAGAAATCGTATAAATTATAAGTAATAGTAGGATTTTCATGCAGATATTTTTTAAGAAAACTTCGGTGATATTCTATTTTAAAATTTGTGATTTGGGATGGTTGGATTTCTATTTCCTCTACTAAATCATTAATAAAATTTTCTGGAGAGGAATTTTTGCGGGTATAATCTAAGATTTGATTTTGATATTTTAAATAATTGTGAGCTTCTGGCATTTCCTTTAAATCATATTTTTTTAAAACTGAAGAAATTTTAGGAGTATTATTTCCATTCATCATAAAGATTCCCAGTATTAGATTAATTTCCGCAAAATCATTTTCAATAGCTAGATTCTTCAGTAATGCATGTTTGGTACTGCACGTTCCTCCAAAATCATTGAAAACACAAAGTTTATTTTCTTTAGCGTTATTTCTTTTGTAAGGTAAAATTTTTGCGAATTCGGCAGCGGACTTAAAATCATTAAAACCCAATTCCAGAAAACGCTCTGAAATAATTCCTTTAGAATGGATTGCGAAATTAACTGTTGTTTGCATAAAAAAACCGTCTTGATTTTAGCAAGACGGTTCAAAGTTATTGATTAAATTCTATTTTTTAATCATTAATTTAGAAGAGTACTGAACTCCTAATCCTTCAACTTTCACTACATAAACACCATTTGGTAATGCTTGTGTATTTACAGCATCAGTAGAAGAAATTTTCTGGCTAGAAACTAATTTTCCGGAAGCATCGTAAATTTCAACGCTTACTTTTCCTAACACGCTTTTTGCTGTCTTAATAAAGAATTCGTCTTTAGCTGGATTTGGATAAATACTCATTGCTTTATTTACAGAAACATTGCTCGTTGCCAAAGCACATTCTTCTGGCACATCGAAGCTTTCTACTTGATCATTGATATTGGTTTTAGAACCAGAAGAAGCATTAACACCCAAACCTCTGTTTGCGAAAACGCTCCAGATCATACATTTGTCTGCACCACCAGTAGTTGTATTTGCAGCTTCAGCGGCTAAAATAGCATCTCTTCCGTCAATGAATGTTGGGCTACAAGCCTGTAATTTCAAACCATTAATAACTAGTTGCAACACTCTTGTACTTCCATTGGTAGCATTTGCCATTACATCAGAAGAGTAACCGTATTTCTCAGCATATTTCCAATGAAGATCCCAAAGCATGGTTGCCCAAACGAATCCAATTGAATGTACATCTGGAACTATGGAAGTTCCGTTGTTATATTCCATTCCATTGGTATCACCATATCCATAATTATTGATTCCGAAGTCTGGTGAATATTTTGCAGGTCTGATTCCATCATCTGTAGTAGGCTTGCCAATTGCATAAGTCCCAATTGCTCTAGCTACATCTGCTGTTGCGTTTGGTTGATTCGTCAACATTAAAGCAAAGAAATCAGACCAACCTTCACCCATTTGTTCTTTGGAACTGCTTGAAGAAAGACAAGTTGAACCATTACCTGTATTTCTATTAGAAATACCATGACCGTATTCATGAGTTACAATACCATTATCAAAACTACCATCACGAATTGGCTGTATGTCTGCATCATATTTCAAAGTAACATTTACAGGAGTTGAAGCAGCCAAAAGACCTTTTAAATAAACCCCTTCAGTATATGGGATTAATACTGATGGAATGGCTACTGTAGGATCTTCTCCGCCCATTCCTGCCGTAACTGTAGAATCTGGCATGCTGTAAATAATTGCTGCCTTTGCACCTGCTATTTGTGCATTTTTAACTTTATCCGTAAAGTTACAATCTCCTCTTTGAATCAAGCCGATTTTACCAACAAGTGAATTGGCTGGCAAAGCAGTACATCCGTCTAAAACTGCAGACAAAACAACATCACCTGTTACCCCGATTGCATCTAACTCTGGACCGAAAGTACTTGAGATCAAAGCTTCTACCGGGCGACCGATTGCTTCTGCAGGAGTATTATAGTAAAAACGTTGGATTACTCCTGGATCCCAAAGGTACATCTGCATTCTAGGTCTAGAACCATCGGCAGGTGTTGCGAAGTTAGCGTTGTTTCTTCCACCACCATCTTGCGATTCAGCCATGACATAGTCATTTTGTGCACCACCTTTACCGTAGTTCCATGCTTGGAAATTTCTTGCGGTTTCAGTAAAGCCTAAACGGTAGAAAATATCGTGAACCTTATTATTCATGTAAAATAAGTTGGTTGTTGCCGCATTAAGATTTCCTGTAGTATCATTTACAATAAATGGAAAATCGAAAACTCGGTTTGCTCCACCATCAGCATAAGCTCCTGGTGCATTTTTATTTCCTCTGTCATCATACGCCATTACGTTATTTCCTCTTGTTGTATTGTAAGTTCCAACGTAAGTTCCTCCTAAAATTGAATGCCATCCATCTGGGGAAGCATCTGTAAACCAAGGGTTATTAACCAAAGTTCGAGCACCAAAGCTTGGGCTTTCCAAAGGCAATGCAAAAACTCTGTAACTTGCATCTAGAGCAGCTAAAGGACCGACTTGTTTACTTGAAGCGAAATCGCTTGCAAAACCTTCTGGTACATGAGCTGAATAATCGTGGCTGTAAGCATCATGCTTAAAGTTACAAGAAACGGTAAGGTTTTGTTTGTTTAGAATTTCACCGGTCGTTGCGTCAGCAAGAATATCCCAGTAATTTGAAGTTCCTTTCTCTTCGAAAATAAACTCATAACACAATCTCAAATCACTATTCTCAGTTTGAAAATAGATTAATCTGTTTTTCACCGTCGGAATACCGTCTTTATCACTTTCATTAATTCCTATTAATTGGTACTGAGAAGCATTCTTTAGACCCAAACTCTGTGCTGCATTTGCGAAAACAGTAAGATTAGCAATTGCTGAAGTTGGCCTAGCTGTACTTGCATAATTTTTTGCAAAATCATCTTCGAAGTACATCACTTTATCTTCTTTAATTAAAGCGGTGCCTACTGCATTATAAACAGGAATCCCATTATAAGATTGTTGAATTTTGATCACCTCGCCATTCATTGATGTAGAAAAATCTTCATTAATGATTTCGAAATTTTTTAAATCAGCTTTCTTGAAATTATTCTGTGCAGAAAGGTGATTCTGAATAATCGTCTTAAAATCTTGCGCCTTCCCGCTCCCGAAAGAGAACAAGAAGCAAACTGCCGCAAGCTTCAAAGGTAAATTTCTATTTTTCATATATATTAATTATTTATCGCCGAATTTATAAAAAAAATAGACAAGTATTGCATTTTTAACATAGAAAATTTAAAATAAAACCCACATTCCTTTTTATAAGAACACAAAGCACTGTGAAATGCAGATGGAATATAGATCCTCACTTACTTTTATACTTTACAAGGCAAATTCAATAATAATTCACACGTAATTTTATAAATATTTCTTCAAAAAATGAGATCAGTAAGAGTATTAATAAATCTCCAAACAAAAAAGAACAAAAAAAATGAGCTGTCTTTCGACAGCTCAAATTCTATAGTTTGAAAATCAAGGATTATTTGCCTTCCATTTTCTTTTTCAATTCTGCTAATACGTCTAAATCACCAAGAGTTGATTTTTCTTCATTGTTTGAAGAACCTGTTGATTTGTTAGATGAAGTATTAGATGATGCTTCTCTTACATTTTTCTTTTCTTCGTCTCTGAAGATTCCTGTATGAGAAACTACTACTCTTTTGAATTCTTTGTTGAATTCGATTACTTTGAAATCTGCGCTATCTCCTTTTTTGATTTTAGATCCGTCTTCCTTCTCTAATAATCTTGATGGACAGAATGCTTCAACTTCTAGATCTTCGAACTGAACCTGAGCTCCTTTGTCGAAAACTTCAGTTGCTGTTCCTGTGTGTACAGTTCCTTCAGCATATTTAGTTTCGAATTTATCCCAAGGATTTTCTTGTAGTTGTTTGTGACCTAAAGATAATCTTCTCGCTGCGGTATCTAATTCTAGAACCACAACTTTCAATTGATCTCCAACTGCACAGAATTCTGATGGGTGCTTGATTTTCTTAGTCCAAGAAAGATCAGAAATATAGATCAATCCGTCGATACCCTCTTCCAATTCTACGAATACACCGAAGTTAGTAAAGTTTCTTACTGTTCCTGTGTGTTCTGAACCTACTGGATATTTCGCTTCGATATTCGACCAAGGATCTTGGCTTAATTGCTTCATACCCAAAGAGATTTTTCTATCTTCTCTGTCTAAAGTTAAAACTTCTGCTTCAACAGTGTCTCCTACTTTTACGAAATCACCTGCACTTCTTAAGTGAGTTGACCAAGACATTTCTGAAACGTGGATTAGACCTTCAACACCTGGAGCAACTTCTACGAATGCACCGTAATCAGCAAGTACTACTACTTTACCTTTCACTTTGTCTCCAACTTTAAGATCTGCAGAAAGAGCATCCCAAGGATGAGCTTCTAATTGCTTCATACCTAACTGGATTCTTGTTTTCTCGTCATCAAAATCAAGGATTACCACTTTCACAGTCTGTCCGTCTTCCAGGATTTCTGATGGGTGATTCACTCTGCTCCAAGAAAGATCGGTAATGTGGATTAATCCATCTACACCTCCTAAATCAACGAATACACCATAAGAAGTAATATTCTTAACAGTACCTTCTAATACCTGACCTTTTTCTAACTGAGCGATGATCTCTTTTTTCTGACCTTCGATATCTGCTTCGATTAACGCTTTGTGAGATACTACAACGTTTTTGAATTCTGGGTTGATTTTCACAACTTTGAATTCCATTGTTTTACCTACGAACTGATCGTAATCTTTAATTGGTTTCACGTCGATTTGAGAACCTGGTAAGAATGCTTCAATACCATGTACATCTACGATCATACCTCCTTTTGTTCTTGATTTTACAAAACCGTTTACGATTTCTCCAGTTTCGTGAAGTTCGTTCACTCTATCCCAAGCTTTCAAGATTCTCGCTTTTCTGTGAGATAATTGTAATTGACCTGATTTATCTTCTCTTCTGTCAACCATTACTTCAACCTCATCACCTGCTTTAAGCGCTGGGTTGTAACGGAATTCGTTTAAAGAGATCACTCCTTCAGATTTGAAGTTAATGTCAACAATCGCTTCTTTGTCAGTAAGTCTTACAACTTTACCGATAAGAACGTCGTTGTCCTGAAGATTGTTAAGAGAACCATTATAGATTTCTTCTAAGTCACTTTTCTCTTGTCTAGATTCTGCATCAAGACCTGATTCAAATGAATCCCAATCAAACTGTTCTGGAGCTACGTTTTGGTTCAAAAGAACCACTGCTTTGTCTGTCGTTTCTGACATAATAAAATAATTTGTATTCTCTATCTTTCAATATCTGGCTCAATGTGGTTGTTTGAAAAATACAGAAGATGTTAGTTGTTAATGTTTTACCTTAGCCAAATGCTTCCACAAAAAGTGGTGCAAAATTACGCTATTATTTTACAATACCTATCATTATTAATGAAATTTCTTTATCATTTTTAGTATAATTAAAGTTATTAATAAATGCATTCCATTACCTTTGCAAAATGGAATTACAGACAATCTATCAAAATTTGCAGATTCAGGACATGAATCAAATGCAAAAAACCACTTATAAAGTTTCGGAAAACAACAAAGACGTTATTCTTCTATCGCCTACAGGTTCGGGAAAAACACTTGCTTTCCTATTTCCAATTTTAAGAAATTTAAAAAAAAGAAATGGTGGAATCCAAGCCATCATATTAGTTCCTTCCCGCGAATTGGCTTTACAAATCGAACAGGTTTTCAAAAGCATGGGAACCGATTATAAAGTTACCGTTTGTTATGGCGGTCATGATAAAAAAATAGAAATCAACAATTTAATCGAAGCTCCTGCACTATTAATAGGAACTCCAGGGAGAATCGCTTACCATTTAAAAAACGGTAATTTTGATCCTACATCGATTGAAACGATGGTGTTAGATGAGTTCGATAAATCACTGGAATTTGGTTTTCATGACGATATGAGTTTCATTATTAATGAAATGCCGAATCTTTCGCAAAGAATATTGATTTCTGCCACCGCAATGCCTGACATCCCAAAATTTACGGGAATCAATAATTCTGAAACAGTAGATTTTCTAAAAGTATTAGAAGTAAAACCAGATTTTCAACTGAGAAAAGTAATAACTACTTCAGAAGAAAAATTAGATACTTTATTTACTTTACTCTGTAAAATCGGAAACAAAAGAACACTTATTTTCTGCAACCACCGAGATGCGGTAGATCGTATTTCAGCGTTATTAAAGGAGAAAGGAATTTCCCGGGAAACCTTTCATGGAGGAATGGAACAGGATGAACGAGAACGTGCTTTGCTGAAATTCAAAAATGATTCTTCACGAATTTTAATAACGACCGATTTGGCTTCCAGAGGCTTAGATATTCCTGAAGTGGAGTCGATTGTGCATTATCAATTACCGCCAAAAGAAGATGCCTTTATTCATAGAAATGGACGAACTGCCAGAATGAACGCAAAAGGTTTTGTCTATTTAATAATGACCGAAGATGAAAATTTCCCTTTCATTAAAAAAAATACACCAGAAGAAGTTCTTACCCAAGACTATAAAATGCCGGCAAGAACGCCATTTCTGACCATTTATATCAGCGCTGGTAAAAAAGACAAAGTAAACAAAGTAGATATCGTAGGATTTTTAATTAAAAAAGGAGAATTAGAAAAAGATGACATCGGCTTGATTGAAGTGAAAGATACCACTTCTTATGTTGCAGTGAACAGACAAAAAGTAGTTGCTTTATTGAAAAAATTAGAAAATCAAAGATTGAAAAATAAAAAACTTAAAATCGAGATTGCTTACTAAAGTAATTTCTGAATAATTGTTTTACAAAGTCTGTATTTTTGTTTAGTTTTGTTTTCTTACCTATTCCAAATGAAAGTTAATTTACCGGATAAACTCTACTACTCTATTGGCGAAGTTTCAAAAGCTTTCGACGTCAATGCATCTCTGATTCGTTATTGGGAGCAGGAATTCCCAATTATTAAACCCAAAAAAAACAAGAAGGGAAACCGATATTTTACACCAGAGGATATTAAAAATTTAAAAATCATCTATCATCTGGTTAAAGAAAAAGGTTATACACTCGATGGTGCTAGAATCGCTTTAACAACCAATTCGAAAATCTCTGAAACCGTATCGATGATTGATCGATTAGAATTTGTGAAAGCAGAATTACTAAAACTAAAAGAATCATTGGTGGAAAAACCCGAATAAAAAGGGTGCTTTTCCGTTATAAAACAGGTGTTTTTCTCTACCTGGCCTTAATTTTTAGAAATAATTTTACTAAAAATTACGATTATGAGATACACTTTACAACTTTCAGCAGCAAAAAATCACTTCTTTGGCTTTGTGATTTCTGGTGTTTTCTTAGTATCTGGATTATAC
>NZ_JBAVFG010000080.1:0-6288 GCF_049588135.1 Kaistella sp.
ATTCGTACACTTTTCGGGCGTTGTTTTCTTTGTTTACATTCAAAATAATTCGGTTGTCAGAAGTTTCTGCAACTTTTTCTTTTAAGAAATTCATCGCCGTTTTTCCGATGCCTTTTCCTTTTGCTTCGGGAAGAAGATAGATTCTGTGAAGTTTGGTGGTGTTTTCTTCGTAATGAAATTCGAAACCGATAAAACCAACAGGAATTTCTTCATTAAAAATTAAATGATATTGATAATTAGGATTTTGCAAATGCGACGAAATTTCTTCCGCCGAATACATTTCCGATAACATATATTCGATTTGCTTTTTTGAAAGAATTTCGGAATAAGCAGCATTCCAGGATTTTTCTGCCAATTCACGAATCAATTCTATATCAGTTATTGTTGCTTTTTTTAAAGTAGTCATTATTTTTTCTCGCAGATTTTTCAGATTTTGAAAATGAGTGTCATTCGTTAAAATTCGAATAATTTGTATTTTTAAATCAATTCAATTAAAGTGATTTCGGGTTCAATTCCGACTCTTCCGGGATAACCAATTACGCCGAAACCACGGTTTACATAAAGATATTTTCCTTCGCTTTCATATAAATCTGCCCATTTTTTGTAACGGTATTGCGCCGGAGACCAACGAATGTTTTTCAAATCGAGACCGAATTGCATCCCATGCGTATGACCAGAAAGCGTGAGTTGCACATTTACAGGATGATTTTTTACGATATAATCAAAATGTGTTGGATCGTGACTCATCAAAATTTTGGCAGCTTCAGCAGGAATCCCATCAGATGCTTTGTCTAAGTCACCATATTGTGGAAAAGGTTTTTCTCCCCAATTTTCCACACCGATTAGATACAGTTTTTCGCCGTTTTTTTCAATGATTCGATGTTCATTTCTTAACATTTCAAAGCCAGCTTTTCTTTGAAATTGAATTAAATTTGGAATGTTTTGTGCTTTTTCCTGCATTGATTCCCAAGCACCATAATCCCCGTAATCATGATTTCCAAGAATTGAGAATTTACCATCTTTCGCTTGAATGCTTTTAAATAAAGGTACAAAAGGTTGAAATTCATCGGCGTAATTATTGACCATGTCTCCCGTAAATAAAACCAGATCTGGTTTTTGCTCATTAATTAAATCGAAGGCTTTCTGTAATTTTTCGGGATGGAGGAAACTTCCGGCGTGTACATCTGAAATTTGAATAATTTTATAACCTTTAAAACTTTTTGGTAAACCTGCGATTTTTATTTTCACTTTTCTTACACTATGACGGTATTTCCCGAAAATAATTCCATCTAAAAATAAACCTGAAAGTACAGCAGCACTTCCTATTCCTACAATACTTAAAAATTTGCGACGTTCCGGAAAATGATTATCACCTGAACCAAATGATTGAAATGTAAATTGAAGTCCTCTACCGATATCTCCAATTAAAAGAAAGAAAGCGACAAGAAGTTTAGGAAGCATGAAAATCATAAAGACTGACGAAATGAGCTGTACCCGATGATGGTCACGATCTGTTCTTTTAAAATTAAGAACTTCATAAATGAAAAATAAATAAACCAAAATCGTAATTACCCAATAGGCAATTCTCAAATAGTGGTTATTTGTTATGGTTTTAAATGCTTGATAAACGTAAAATTCCAAGGCGAATAAAATTCCGGTGAATATTAATATATTTCTTTGCATCATTTTTTAGTCAAGAAAAAAGCACAAAACAAAGTTTGTGCTTTTCTTTATTTTTTAAGCTGTTAATTAAGGAAAACGATAAACAATCGCATTGATGTTCATTCCTGCTCCCACCGAAGTGAAGACGATATTTCCTTTTTCTTTGAAAAATTGTCCTTCCATTTTTCCTTTAATAATCAAATCGAACATGGTCGGGATTGTTGCCACAGATGAGTTTCCTAAGCTTTGAATGGTCATTGGTGAAACAGCGTGATCGTAATCTGATTTCCCATATAATTTAAATAAACGGGAGATCATCGCATAATCCATTTTTGCATTGGCCTGGTGAATTAAGATTTTATCGATATCGTCGATGGTTAAATTCGCTTTGTCGATGGTTTCTTTAATTGCAACAGGAACATTTTTCAATGCATATTCGTAGATTTTTCTACCATGCATTCTGATGTATAATGGTCTCTGGTCTTCATCTTTTTTCAATGAAGAAGCATTTTCGAGATAGTGTAGTTCTGGTCCATTATCGCAAATCGTTGAATCGGCAATAATCCCGACGGTTTCGTCATCAGTCGCTTTTACAACAACTGCTCCGGCGCCATCTGCAAAAATCATTTTATTTCGGTCGAAATTATCGGTTACTCTGCTCAGGGTTTCTGCGCCAACGACTAAAATTAATTTTGCTTTTTTCGCTTTAATTAAAGTATCTGCCAAAATCATGGCTTCAACCCAACCTGGACAACCGAAAATCATATCGTAATTTACCGTTCTTCTGTTTTTAATACCGAGCTTGTTTTTTACTCTAGAAGACATAGAAGGCATGAAGTTGGTCATTCCATTCGTGTCAACTTCACCAAAATTACTGGCGTAAATAATGTAATCTAAATCCTCCTGATCGATTTTTGCATCAGCAATCGCTTCTTTCGCCGCTCGAGAACCGAGATCAGAATTAAATTCATCATCTTCTAAGTAACGTCTTTCTTCGATTTCGGTGATTTCTACAAATTTTTGAATGATTTCCTCGTTAGGTTTTTCGATTTTGTCACCTTCGTCGGTATAAAAAACAGAGTTCATGAAATGTTCTTTACCGATTACCTTTGTCGGAATATAGCTTCCTGATCCGATTATGATTGTATTGGGCATATATTGGTATGAAAAATTTAGGGCAAATTTAAGAATTATTATTGTACCGTAGTAAAACAAAATTATTATTAAATTTGCAAAAGTTTTTCACCAGAATATTTTATATGAAAATCAGTCCATCTACCAAAGGTTTAATTATATCACTCATTACCGTATTGTTTGCCTTCGGGATTTATAATTTCTTTTTAGCAAAAAAAAATTATTATCTTGTGGATAATCCCACCGATAAAACTTTTTACTTTAAAATTAATAATGATATTGAAAAAATTATTTCGGCAGGTCAGAAAGTGAAAGTTGATCTAAAGAAAGGTAAAAACGATATTAAAGTTTTTGACGGCCAAAAGAAGATGTTGTACGATTCGGGTTTTGTGGTGAATAAAAACCGAGGCTTATTGAATATCGCTCATCAGGATTATTATATTAATGAACAGTTTTACGGCTACGGATTAAACAAAGATTCATTGATTGCAGTACGAAAACAGACGGATATTGATGGCAAATTATATCTGAATGCTCCAGTGCATTTTAGTAAATTATATAGCGATGACTTTTATTATAACATCGATGAAGATTACGATGGAGTTGTAAAAAATATCCAGAAAGTAGAATCCAGAACAAAAATTTTCCGAAAACAGGATTTTTTGAATTATTATAAAGAATATTATCAATTTAAATAAGATACTTTGAACCAAATTACCCCTTACAATACCGAAGCCGGAAAGAAAAAAGAAGTCGAAGACATGTTCGACAATATTGCACCCAAATATGATTTGTTAAATCATGTACTCTCAATGAAAATTGATGTTTTATGGAGAAATACTTTGGTGAAATGGATGAATGCTGACCAGCCAAAAGAAGTTTTGGATGTTGCCACTGGAACAGGAGATTTAGCAATCGCAGTACAAAAAGGAACTGGTGCGAAAATAATCGGTTTAGATTTGTCACAACAAATGTTGAATGTAGGTATTGAAAAAATCAGGAAAATTAATTTAACCGATCAAATCGAAATGATCAAAGGAGATGCAGAAAATCTTCCTTTTGAAAGCAATAAATTCGATGCGGTTTCCGTTGCTTTTGGAGTGCGTAATTTCGAGAATTTAGAAAAAGGCTTAGATGAATTAAAAAGGGTAGTGAAAGAGGAAAAGAGCGTTTATATCTTAGAGTTTTCTAAAGTAGAAGGTTTTTTAGCTCCTTTCTATCTATTTTATTTTAAAAATATTTTGCCACAAATCGGCAAATTAGTTTCAAAAGATAATCGCGCGTATACCTACTTGCCAGATTCTGTAAATGCTTTCCCTTTTGGAGAAAAAATGAAAACCATTCTATTGAATGTTGGATTTAAAAAAGTAGAGTACAAGAAACTAAGTTTAGGAATCGCAACAATTTATAAGGCAACCAAATAGTATGGCGAAAACAATATTAAAAATTAATTTAATTACGGCAATTTTTGTTGCATCGTTATTGAATGCACAACTCTTTCGAACTAAGGATCGAATGGATCTAGAAGGAGGAGGGAATGACGAGCAAAAATTCAATTATGGGTTTTATCTTGCAGCCAATAATTTCGATTATAAAATGGTTCTTGATCCCAAATTCGGAATGGGAATAGATAAGCAAAAGAGTTTGGTTCAAACCAAGTCCACCTATAGTTTCGGCGCAGGTCTTATCGGCAAATTAAAATTAAATGATAATTTTGATTTAAGAATAGAGCCCGCACTACAATTTGTAGAACGCGAAATTTATTTTGACACGCAATCGAACAATCGTTTTTCGGCAGGAACGCCAGCAAATCAACCTTTTACGCCGAGCGTTTTAACAGATGCTGATAAATTAAGAATGGTGAAATCGACTTATGTTGATATCCCTGTATTAATTGAAGTACATGGTGATCGATGGTACAATTCCAGACCTTACGTTGCTACAGGGGTAAACTGGATGATGAATTTACAATCCAACAGCAAAGCAGAAGATGATAATCAACAAGGGATTTTCCGTACTACTGCGAGCAATTTTGCATGGTCAGCAGAAATAGGAATGCAGTTTTATTTCAGTATATTTAAATTGACTCCTGGCTTCAGAGGAACTTTTATGATTAATAATGAATCGGTTGCAGATAATGCTGAAACACCTCCATATTGGTCGTCTGCAATTTCTAGCGCAAAAAGTAGAGCATTCATGTTTGTGCTGAAATTCGAATAAAAATAAGAGTGTTTTTTAATAGCAAAGAGAAGGTTCTAAGACTTTCTCTTTTTTTATTTTGTAATTTCTAAAATTAGTAGTCAATAAGTTATACTTTCAAATTAATTTTTTATATTTTTGCTTCAGAGTTAGAATAAATTAACCTGGGAAATGCTCAAAGATTTAGAAAATAATTTTTCGCTTTTAGAAAAGAAGATTTTGGCGGTAAGTAAAAATTACGAAAATCTGAACGAAAAATTTTTAGAATTAAATCAGGAGCATGATGAGTTGAAGATGAAATACGAAGAGGAAAGAAAGAGAAATCAGGTTTTAGCAGAAGAACAAAAAGATATAAAACTTTATTCAGCAATATCAGGAAATCCAGACCATAACCGATTGATGAAAAATCATATCAACCGGTTGATTAAAGAAGTGGATTATTGTATTGCGGAACTTCAAAATAGTGGATTGTAATGGATGTAAGAAGAATAACCATCACGATTGCCGGAAGAAGTTATCCGCTGAATGTACCCTCCGCAGAAGAAGAAACCTTGCGGAAAGTAGGAAAACAGATTGAAGCAATGATTAAAGATTTTGAACAAAATTTTGACGTTAGAGATAAACAGGATGCTTTGGCAATGTGTTGCTTGAAATTAGGAACCAATGCAGAAGTAGCACAAATCAATAACGATAAAAATATAAAAGATTCCACAGAGCGATTGAAGAATATCAATCAATTTTTGGAAGCGTTGGAAAAGTAGATTTTTCTTTTTCAATCAACGACTGCCTACAATAGTTCTAACACATTACAGGTAAACTCAACGCAAAACTATTACCGAACGAAAGTTTATTTAATGGCGTGCCGACTTGCTCGGATTACAGAAAATAAAAAACAGTTCAAATCGTGTTGATTAGGAGTTTACTCTAAATCCGTGAATTATTGTAGGCTTTTTTTTAACCAATAATCAAAAGTTATAGGGCTTTTAAATTAAATAATTTAAAGGTAATCACTTGAATTTTAAACACTTAATATTAAACTTAACATATATGACAACAATCGCCATTATTATCGGTATTGTTTGCTTAGTGATAGGAGCGGTAATTGGAATGGTTTTTTCCAAAAGCGGCCTTAACGCAAAAGCGAAATTCATCGTAGAAGATGCAAAGAAAAACGCCGAGAACCTTATAGAAAAAGCCACCGTACAGGCAGAATCAATTAAGAAAGAAAAGCATTTTCAGGCCAAGGAAAAATTCATGGAACTGAAATCGCAACATGACGCAGACATTCAATCC
>NZ_JBAVFG010000081.1:0-2908 GCF_049588135.1 Kaistella sp.
TGAAATTACATTTTCACCATTTTGAAGCGCTTTATTTGCCGAATCTAAAGTTTTCGCAACATCAGTTCCTCCTTTTACATTCTTTGTAATTTCTGCAATATCTTTATTAAGAGAATCAATTTTCCAACTCCCCGATTTCAAAGTGCTGTCGATTTTCTTGGTCTGTTTTTCAATTTGTGGAATGAGGACTTTTTTCGCAATTCCATCGGAATCATTGATTCTTTTTGAAATTGAATCTATTCTTTTTAAACCCTCATTGGCTTTCGTGAAGAGACTGTCGGCTCTTTTTATAGAATTGGTTGCGGCGGAAAACTCCTGTTTACTACAAGAATTTAAAAGACCGAAAAGAATGAATGCAGCAAATATTTTTTTCATAATGATTTTTAAATTTAAATCGGTGCAAGGTAATCAAATAGCATTCCTTAAAATATGGAAAGAGACTCTTAAAATAATTAAGAGTCTCTCTATCTGTGTTTTGCAAATTAATTTACAAAGACTTTACAATTTATTCCTGTTTAAATTCACTTATAAAATGCAATTTCACATTCGGGAATTTCTCCTGCGTCATGTGAATGGTGAACGAAGAATCCGCCAAAAATACAGGTCGTCCATATTTATCCTTACACATAAATCGCTGTTTCAGTCTTGCGAATTCTTTGAATTCATCAGACTTTTCATCGGCTTCAATCCAAC
This sequence comes from Kaistella sp., assembly GCF_049588135.1. Classification (GTDB taxonomy): domain Bacteria; phylum Bacteroidota; class Bacteroidia; order Flavobacteriales; family Weeksellaceae; genus Kaistella. The sequence continues at coordinate 694 of NZ_JBAVFG010000081.1, forward strand.
ATGCTTTGTGAATGGAAAGTGGTTCATACGTACATTTCGCACCATATTCATGTTCCAAACGGTATTGAATAACTTCGTATTGAAGCGCTCCGACCGTTCCGATAATTTTTCTGTTGTTCATGTCCAGCGTGAACAATTGCGCTACACCTTCGTCCATTAACTGGTCGATTCCTTTGGCTAACTGCTTGGCTTTTAGCGGATCATCATTATTAATATATCTGAAATGTTCCGGTGAAAAGTTTGGAATTCCTTTGAAACTCATTTTTTCGCCACCAGTCAAAGTATCACCAATTCTGAAATTTCCAGTATCGTGAAGTCCAACGATATCGCCTGGGAAACTTTCGTCAACCACTTCTTTTTTATCTGCGAAGAACGCATTCGGAGACGAGAATTTCATTTTCTTGTTTTCTCTTACTAAAAGATAATTTTCATTTCTCTTAAAAGTTCCTGAAACAATTTTCACAAAAGCCAAACGGTCACGGTGTTTCGGATCCATATTGGCGTGAATTTTAAAGATAAATCCGGTGAAATCTTTCTCTTCTGGTTTTACAATTCTGGTATCACTTTCTTTCGGTTGCGGATTTGGTGCAATCTCGATAAAAGCATCCAATAATTCGCGAACTCCAAAATTATTCAAAGCCGAACCAAAGAAAACCGGTTGTAAATTACCGTTCATATAATCTTCACGGTTAAATTCCGGATAAACTTCTTGAATCAATTCTAATTCTTCTCTTAAAGTTTCTGCCGCTTTTTCGCCAATAGCATCATCAATTTTTGAATCATTGATATCATCAAACTTAATGGCTTCACCAACTCGCTGTTTTTTCTCTTCTAAAAATAACTGAATATTATGTTCCCAAATATTATAAATCCCTTGAAACTCGCTTCCCATCCCAATTGGCAAAGAAAGCGGAACCACTGTTAAACCTAATTTCTGCTCCACTTCATCCAACAAATCGAAAGCGTCTTTTCCTTCACGATCTAATTTATTAATAAAAACAATCATCGGAATATTCCGCATTCTACAAACCTGAACCAATTTTTCGGTTTGTTCCTCAACTCCTTTTGCAACGTCTACAACCACGATTACAGAATCAACCGCCGTTAAAGTTCGGTAAGTGTCTTCTGCAAAATCCTTGTGGCCCGGCGTATCTAAAATATTGATTTTATGACCTTTATATTCAAATGCCAAAACGGAAGTCGCTACAGAAATCCCTCTCTGTCTTTCAATTTCCATGAAATCGGACGTCGCTCCTTTCTTAATTTTATTCGATTTTACAGCACCGGCTTCCTGAATTGCACCTCCAAAAAGCAAGAGCTTTTCCGTAAGTGTCGTTTTTCCGGCATCAGGGTGAGCGATAATTCCGAAGGTTTTTCTTTTTCCTATTTCTTTAAGTAGATCTGACATAATTATTTTTGAGACTGCAAAAATCGCTTTTTTTTATCGAAAATGAAAATGGAAACAATTTGTTTCTTTTGTAGGGTTTAAATTTTAACTGACAAATAATCATGTGGTCTTCGTCGGTATTTATTTAAAAATTTATCTTTGCGCAAATTAAAAATTCATGGAAGATAAACCGGTTTGGAAAAGATTCGTTTTTGATGGTAGAGGAGTTCTTGCTTTGGTGGGTGGATTTCTCGCCGGAAGTTTCGTGGTTGCAATTTTAAACGTATTCTCTGTTTTCGTTTTTAATGTCAACCTGCAATACCAGGATTATTATTTACTACTTGCGAATGCAGCTGGATTTTTATCTGCAATTTTCGCCTTTGATTACTTTGTCTGTCGACCAACGACTGGAAAAAAATTGAATTTCAGTTTCTCATCGACAAATTTAATGACCTATGTTTTGATCTTTCCAATGATGCTTGGAATGATGTTTATTGCCGAATTTATTACTTCACAAATTCCAACTACAGGACCGTTTTTTGGCGAATACTACGAATATTTCTCAAGATTAATGGATCAAATGACCAATGATAAAGCCACTTTGATTTTGCTCGCTGTTATTATGGCGCCATTATTTGAAGAAATTATTTTCCGTGGAATTATACAGAAAGGACTCATTAATAAAGGATTGAAACCCAAAACGGCTATTATCATTTCTGCGGTAATTTTCGGATTGGTTCATGGAAACCCCTGGCAATTTGTAGGTGCTGTTTTATTAGGAAGTGTTTTAGGTTTGGTTTATTATAAAACAAAATCGTTGCTTTTGCC
>NZ_JBAVFG010000082.1:0-1780 GCF_049588135.1 Kaistella sp.
GATGAAATAGAAGTTACAAGATTTACTGGTTTTTAATGAAAGCCTAAATTATTGTTAAAATAATAAACCTTTGTTTCGGTCTCAAAAAAAAGCGTAAATTAGCAATCCAATTTTTAACAAGAAAAAATTAAAATTTTATATTATGAAAAAATTCTTTACTATTTTAAGCGTTGCGACTGTATCACTGATATCAGCTCAAAACTTATTAACAAATCCAGGATTTGAAAGTGGATTCACGCCGTGGGCTGCAGGAACAGGAGCTGGATATACCGCTCCAACAATTGCTACAACAGGTGCTCATACAGGGACTAACAGTGCTATGTATGCCCCTGCTGCTACTACAGGGTTTTTCCAAAATGTGTCGGTTACTGAGGGCAAAACTTACGTTATTACTTTCTGGTACAAAGCAAGCAGTGCGTCTGCAGCAAGATTGTGGAGTATTTATAAAACTGCTGCGGGTGCTCCTGTTTATACAACTGCCGATGCTACTACAGATTTATTTAGAACGCTAAACAAGTATTTGCCTGCAGCGGCTGAGTGGACAAAATATACAGTAGAAATGCCTGCTGGAACTGGTGCTACAAATCTTGATGTCGCAGTTAGAGCTTATGGCGGACAAACTTCATATTTCGATGATTTTGAAGCAATGGACAAGGCTTCGATGGCGGTTACCGATGTAACTTCTTTTGATAAGCAAATTAAAATGAATACCAGTGTAGGTAATGAATTAACAGTAATTCTTCCTGCAAGAGCAACGGTGAACATTTACACTACTGATGGGAAATTAGTAAGTTCAAACAGAGTAAACAGCGGTGAATCAATCAATACTTCTTCTTTAACGAAAGGAATGTATATTGTAACTGTTGATAACGGATCTGCAAAAGTGAGCAGAAAAGTGATCAAAAACTAATCATTCTTTTTTAGAAATAATGAAAGCCACTTCTCAGAAGTGGCTTTTTTGTTTTTTTTTGACAAATAAAATTAAAACCAACCTCTTCGAAAATATCCCGTAATCGCATTAAAGTTTAAAACCAGAGTAAATCTAATTCTTTGTCCGTAATCTTTAAAGCCTGGTTCAAAACCTAAAGAACTTTGGATCGGGAAATACACTTCTAGAAAATCTGGAATCACCTTTACTTTAACCCCGGAATCCCAAATGAAATCTGCACTCTTATTTTTGTTTTTATAAACACCTGCATCCGCATAAACATTGAACCAACGCCATACATGAGAATCCACATTCACAGACGTGATCCACTGGTTTGCCGAGTTTCCTAAGTAAGATTTAAAACCACCTTCTGCAATAATTAATTGCTGAGAAAGAATTCCCGATAGCGCACTCTGTCCTAAAAGTCCGTAAGAAAATGAGTAGTTAGAAACTCTGGAAATTCCGTAATTGAAAAGCGAGTTTTTGGTTTTGTTCGTAAGAAAATAGCCGCCAAAAAATCGCAAACTCAATTTCTTGTCTTTCGCATATTCCCAACGATAAAATGCTTCACCCGAAATTTTCTGAAAATCCTCCATCCATTGTAAGTTTCCGCTAAGATATTTTTCATGAATCATCCTGCGATCAGAATAGCTGTAATTTAAATTCCAGAGATTGTATTTTGCGTAATCAATCTGGTTGTTTGGTTTCAAATCCTTTTCTAAATAACTGTAAGAAAAACCCAAATTTCTGCCAATATCGCTTCTTGGATTTTTAGAAAAATTCATATTCATTCCCACTGAAAATTTCTGATATGTTAAATCATAATCATAATGAAAATGAGAAGCAGAAACC
>NZ_JBAVFG010000083.1:0-37986 GCF_049588135.1 Kaistella sp.
AGAAACAAGAAGATTGGCAGCAGCAAAAGAATCAGCTGAAGCGGCAGCAAATGCAAAAGCAGCAGCCGATAGAGCAACTTCTGCCAGAGCTGCAGAAGCAACTATGGTGAAAAAAAATGATGATGAAAAGAAAGCTGCTGAAACAAAAGCCATGACCAACTATGGCGTTACCGCCGTCGTAGGAAACAACTTTGCCGCAAACCGTGGAAAAATGGGGATGCCAGTTTATGGAACAATTACTCACAGATTCGGACGACAGCCGCACCCAGTTTTCAAAAATATTACTGAAGAAAACAACGGTATTAAAATCGCTGTAACCAAAGGAACCGTTGCAAAATGTATTGCGCCCGGAACAGTTAGCCGAATTGTAGCTTCTGGCGATGGCACAAAATACGTCATGATAAAGCACGGCGACTATTTCACCATTTATGCAAACCTTTCTAACACGATGGTTTCGGCGAACCAGCAAGTAGCTGCAGGAACGCCAATAGGGACGGTTGCCTCTGATTTCGACGGAACTTATACCTTAGATTTTCAGATATGGAATGGCACAAGTCCTGTGGATCCATTAGGTTGGGTAAATTGAAAAATATAATTTAACTTTGCATAAAATTTAGAAGATGAATACACTTACAATACTAGCACTTTCTTGGCAACATTTATTAATCGTTGGCGTTATTATTTTGATTTTTTTCGGTGGTAGAAAAATCCCAGAAATGATGAGAGGTCTAGGCTCTGGTATCAAAGAATTTAAAGATGCCGTGAAAGAAGATGACCCTAAAAAACCAGAAGAGCCAAGAAGTAACTCAAGCTCTACGACTCCTTAAAAAAGACTTTAATGAATTTTACAGAAACTGCCTGGGAGGTCTTCAACCAGTCAATAAATGATTATCATATAAATGATGATGTAGATACTTCGGCAAATAATCCATATCCGAAAAATAGTTTGGAACATCTTTTGTATGCTAAGAATTGGATTGATACCGTTCAATGGCATTTGGAAGACCTAATTCGTGATGAAAACATCGATCCAACTGTAGCTTTAAAATTAAAAAGAACAATAGACTCTTCAAATCAAAAAAGAACTGATTTGGTAGAGTTTATCGACAGTTGGTTTCTACAGAAATATAAGAATAGTTCCCCAAATGCTGATGCTAAAATTAATTCTGAAACTCCCGCTTGGGCAGTGGATCGCTTATCAATTTTAGCATTAAAAGTCTATCATATGAAACTTGAAGCTCTGCGAGAGTCCGCAAGTGATGAGCACAGAAAAAAATGTTCTGTAAAATTAAATATTTTACTAGAACAGCAAACAGATCTTTCTGAAGCAATTGATCAATTGCTTTTTGATATAGAGAGCGGCAATGTTAAGATGAAGGTATACAAACAAATGAAAATGTACAATGATGAAAGTCTTAATCCGATCCTTTATCAAAATGTAAAAAATGCGTAAACTGAACTTTGGTTACATTCTAATATTACTGCTTACTTTATCTTGTTCGGTGGAGAAAATAAATCTTTCTCCAATTAGTGCCGTGAGTACACCAACTGAATCATATTCTTACCGCACCAGAAAAAATCTCATCGCTTATTCCTCGGAGATTAGTAATCTACTCATCTCATTTCCAAAATTTAGAAATGACGCAGTAAATACCGAAGTAGCAAAACTCAAATATCATCTAAAAGATTACATCGGTGCGATAGACGCCTATAATGTCAATGGACGAAATAATGCACAGCGAAATTTCGAAAAGTCATACAAAAAACTTCAAATTCTTAGAAAATATTTGAATAAAGACGACGACCAAGTTCTCAACCGATATCTGGTTCGAATTAAAACAAACATGACTTTTCTGGAAAGTTACATTTCAAAAGATTCCACCTCGACGTCCTCAAAATAGCAACAAACTCCATGTTAAAAATTCAAGCAGAATCAAACGTTCCAACAGAGTACGGAGAATTTCGTATGATTGCATTTTCTAAATCTGAAAACGACTGGATGCCGCACATGGCAATCATCGCAAAAAATACAGATTTCACAAAGCCGATCAATGTACGTTTTCATTCCGAATGTATTACTGGGGAAGTATTTCACTCCAAAAAATGTGAGTGCGGTCAGCAGCTTGATGCAGCAATGAATTTCATCCACAAAAACGGTGGGATTATTATTTATTTAAGACAAGAAGGAAGAAATATCGGCATCATCAATAAACTAAAAGCGTATGCATTACAAGAACAAGGTTTTGATACTGTAGAAGCTAATCTAAAACTAGGTCTTCCGGCTGATGACAGAAATTTCGATATTGCGATAGAAATTCTAAACATTCTAAATGTTAAAGCAGTGAATCTCTTGACCAATAATCCACAGAAACTAAAATTTGTAACAGACAGCAACATTCGCCTTAATAAAAGAATTCCTTTGCAGATAGACTCTACAAAGGAAAGTGAAGCATATTTAAAAACCAAAAAAGATTATTTTGGTCATCTTCTTGATGATGAAAACACCCTCCATTAATTCTTTATATTTTAATTGCTGTTTCTAAAGCAAGCTCAATCATAGGCGTTAACGCTGTTTCTCGCTGATCTGCTGAAATCTGATCTCCAGTAGGAATCACATCCGAAACCGTTAGAATTGTTGCAGCATTTTTTCCTAAATATTGCGCATTAGCGAAAAGTGCAAATGCCTCCATTTCTACTGCTGAACAATTGTATTTTGTAGCAATGGCAGGGAGCGCAGGATTTTTTCTATAGAAAATATCACTGGTATGAATATTTGTTGATTTTAAATTTAAGGATAATTCTTTTGCAGAATCATTAATTAATCCAAAAGCATTTCCTTGGTGAGACAATAAATCTTCTTCGATTTCCCATGCAAACTTTGCATAAGTGGATTCACTTGCCGCATGCTCAACATTTAACAGATCATACACTTTCAAATCGGTAGTATATGCGCCACAGGTTCCAATTCGGATAATCGTATCTACATCGAATTCTGTAAACAACTCATAAGAATAGATCCCAATACTCGGAATCCCCATCCCACTTGCTCCTACAGAGACTTCTTTCCCTTTATAAAGACCTGTGAAATAAAAAACATTTCTCGTTTTACTTACCAATTTCACATCTGTTAAGAAATTATCGGCAATATATTTTGCTCTTAAAGGATCGCCTGGTTGCAAAACCGTTTTAGCAATTTCTCCTTTTTTGGCTGCAATGTGAACACTCATTATTTATCTATTTTTGATTAATTATTCAGTTTATAAAGCTACAAAATTACCATTAATTATAAAATTAAAAAACATACTTTTCAACTGACTTTTAACACAAAAACCACTGCAATTACAGTGGTTTTTTTTTTCAATTTAAGAATATGATTTACAAATTCTTTATTTTAGAATCATCTATATTAAAGAACTTGATAACGCTATTGTAGTCAGAATAATCTACATTGGCATTTTTCCCACCAAGTGATGCAGGAACTAAAACAACTCTGAAAGTTTGATTATTTAAATATTGAGGCGTTGTAGAAATATCATAATTCCCATTGGCATAAATCATAATATCATTTTTACTGAAATCAAAATCATAATCTAACTCATTACCATTATTCAAAAATAAAGTTCTTGGAATCGACTGCCAAACTGGTGAACCACTATTATCAACACCCGTTTTTCGATATATTAAAACAACATCTGTATTAAAAAGTGGTTTTGTAAAGCTGCGACTAATGAAATATCCATTTTGAGCATCATGAGAAAAACTAACATTATTAATATCCAATACTACAGAATAAGTATCATTATCAGTTACTTTAACATTATCATTTCTATCAATACAGCTAACCGCTATAACACTAAATATTGCCATAAGCAGCAAGGTAACATACTTTTTCATTTTTAAATTTTTAAAGATTAATTGTTTTCAAGGTTTCAATTTGCATGCCATTACAGTATTCATTAAAAATTAAAAATTGTATTTTTGTTTCTCACTATTTTTAAAAAAATGAAAAAGATTGAAATCTCCTTTTTTCTCATCGTTCTATTTTGTGCTAACCTAGCATTACACTCCCAATATCAACCTAAAAATCTAAGCAAAGAAGATTTAAAAAAAGCCAATAATTGGGTCGATAAAACCTATAGCTCTCTTTCACAAGACGAAAAACTCGGGCAACTTTTTATTGTTGCACTGTATACCAACAAAGGAGAAGATTACATCAACAATGTGAGAAACATCGTGCTAAACGAAAAAATCGGTGGATTAATTTTGATGCAAGACGACGCAGCGCGAGAAATAAATTTAGTAAACGAATTTCAAAGCAAATCAAAAGTTCCTTTAATGATTGGGATGGACGCCGAATGGGGATTGTTCCAAAGAATTGCAGCGGCACATAAATTTCCTTGGGCGATGACTTTAGGCGCGATTCAAGATAAAAATTTAATTACCAAAATGGCAGCGAAAATCGCCGAAGATTCGCACAGAATGGGAATTAATTGGGATTTCGCACCCGTAGTTGATGTGAACACGAATCCTGATAATCCCATTATCGGGAACAGAAGTTTTGGTTCCGAAGTTTCAAACGTAATTAGCTCCGCAACAGCTTATGCAAATGGTTTGCAAGACCATAACATTTTGGCAGCAATCAAACATTTTCCGGGTCATGGTGATACCAGCACCGATTCACATTTGGATTTGCCCGTTGTTTCCCATCATTTAGATCGATTAAATTCCGTGGAACTCGCACCTTTCAAAGCATTGATGGACAAAGGAATTGGCGGCGTTATGATCGCACATTTATACGTTCCGGCATTGGAAAGTGGAAAGGGAATTCCGGCTTCGATTTCCAAAAATATCATTACCGGACTTTTAAAAGAAAAATATGGTTATAAAGGTTTAATTATCACCGATGCTTTAAATATGGGCGCCGTTGCAAAACGCTACAAACCCGGTGAATTAGATGCTTTAGCTTTCAAAGCGGGGAACGATATTATGTTATTTTCTGATGGCGTGAAGGAAGGAAAAAGATTGATTCAGTTAGCGATTGACAACAAAGAAATTTCGCAAAACCGTGTTGAAGAAAGCGTGAAAAAAATTCTTTTAACCAAATATTTTTTAGGATTAAATGAATATCAACCCCGAAACCCTGAAAATATCAATGAAGATCTGAACAACGATTCTCACAAAATTTTAGTTCAAAACCTTTATGCGAACGCTTTGACTTTAATTAAAGATGATAAAAAATTGCTGCCACTAAATTGCAAAGAAACTCATTATTACGTTCCGTTGGAAGAAGCGCCTTATCAAACTTTTCTGGATCAATTAAATTTAAACTCGACGATTATCCTTAAAAAACCTTCAGAAATCTCAACGATTCCGGCTAATTCAATGGTGATCGTCGGTTTTCATAAAGATAATTCCTCGGCTTACAAACCTTATAAAATTTCAGCGGAAAGCAACAAAGTTTTGGCTGATTTAAGCAAAAATCAAAACATTATTCTGACTGTTTTTGGCTCACCTTATGCGCTGAAAGATGTTGATATTTCAAAAGTTTCTACCGTTTTGGTCGCTTATGAAAACAACGATGATTCGATGACGGCAACAGCAAAAGCACTCTGTGGAGCAACAGAAATTTCGGGCAAACTCCCGGTTTTAGTCAATGAAAATTTGAAAGCCGGAATGGGATTGGATTTGAAAGCTTCTTCGAAAATCGACTTGAATAAAAAGTAAGAATTATAACTGAATAATAACAAAAAAATACAGAAACGGATTGCTTCGTTTCGCTCGCAATAATTATGAAAATAGGAATTCTCTGTTACCCAACCTACGGCGGAAGTGGCATCGTTGCTACAGAATTAGGCATGGCACTCGCTGACAAAGGTTATGAGGTACACTTTATAAGTTCTGCTTTACCCGCGAGATTAGATATTACCAATCCTAATATTTTTTTCCATAAAGTCAACGTGCAAACGTATCCGCTTTTTCAGTATCAACCTTATGATATTGCGCTTTCATCGATGATTTATCGGGTCGTGAATTTGTATAAACTCGATTTACTTCATGCGCATTATGCGATTCCTTACGCTTATGCGGCATTCACTGCGAAACAAATGCTGAAGGAAGAAGGCAAAGATATTCCTTTGGTAACCACGCTTCACGGAACTGATATTACTTTGGTTGGGCAACATCCGAGTTATAAACACGCAGTGGAATTCTCTATCAATCAATCTGATACGATAACCAGCGTTTCTGAAAGTTTGAAAAAAGACACCTTACAATTATTTAAAATAACGAAAGAGATTCAAGTTATCACTAATTTTATTGATAATACCGAATTTAAAAACGAAAGCATTTGTCACCGAAATCAATTCGCAACGAAAGATGAAAAAATATTGATTCACGTTTCTAATCTTCGTCCAGTTAAGCGTGTACAAGATGTTTTACAGATTTTCAAAAACGTAAATGCAAAAATAAAATCCAAACTCATCATCATTGGTGAAGGTCCTGATATGGAAATCATCAATGAATTTTTAGAAGACCATCCGGATTTAATTGGCAAAGTTCGCCTTTTAGGAAAGGTAAATGATTTGTATAAAATCCTACAATTGTCAGATGTTTTTCTCTTACCATCAGAACAGGAAAGTTTTGGTTTGGCGGCACTCGAAGCGATGGCAGCAGAAACGCCAGTAATCAGCTCTAATGCTGGCGGAATCCCCGAAGTGAACATTCAGGGAGAAACTGGTTATCTCACAGAAATCGGAAACGTAGAGGCCATGAGTAATTATACGATAAAACTTCTGAGCGATGATGCTTTATTGGCGAAAATGAAAAAGAATGCAAAAGAGCAAGCTCTTAAATTCGATTTAAAAAACATCTTGCCGCTCTATGAAGAAATGTACGCAGATACGCTGCATCGTTTTCAAAAATAGTTATTTCACCTTTTTTATTCAGAATTTGCTTTGTTACTTTGTAAGAATGAATTCTAACCATGAACGAAAAGTTGCTTCAATATCTTTGGAATTTCAAAATTTTCAAAAGTTTTGATTTTAAAGATGTGGAAGGCAACGATCTCGAGATTTTAGATTTCGGAAGATGGAATTTCGATTCTGGTCCCGATTTTCTCTTTGCTAAATTAAAAACGAACGATTTAGTTATCGCAGGAAATATAGAACTTCATGTAAAATCATCGGATTGGATTTTCCATAAGCATTCGGGGAACCCTGAGTTTGAAAACATTATTGCGCACGTTGTTTTCATTCATGATGTTGAAATTGAAGAATTTAAAAATAAAAATATTCCAACCTTAGAATTGAAAGATTATATCGATGAGAATATGCTTTCGAAATATGAAACTTTATTGCAGGAAACGCAATTTATTCCTTGCGAGAAAATTTTTAATCCAAACCATTTTCCTTTAAATTTTCATGAAGAAAGATTACTGAAAAAATTAGATGAAAAATCCATCGAAATTGAAGAATCGCTGAAACGCCATCAAAATAATTACGAAGCCATACTATTTCACCAATTGGCTTATGCTTTTGGATTAAAAGTAAATGCACTTATTTTCAAGCAATTAGCAGAAAACATCGACTATAAAATCTTTAGTAAAATTCGGCAAAATCAAACGCAGTTAGAAGCTCTTTTGTTTGGGATATGTGGCTGGATCGATCAGCAAAATGATGAACAGTCTCAGATTTGGAAGCGTGAATTTGAATTTTTAAAAGTTAAATATCAATTACCCAATTTCTATATTCACCCAAAATTTTCAAAACTTCGACCACCGAATTTTCCAACAATTCGGCTTTCACAATTGGCTTCATTATATCATCAAAACCAAAATTTATTTTCGAAACTCATTAATGCAAAAAATACCGATGAGATTCATCAAATATTCAGCAAGGTGAAAGCCAGTGAATATTGGAACAACCGATTTAATTTTGGAAAAATATCCTCTGTTAATAATGAAAAAAGCTTAACGAAAGATTTCGTTGATTTAATTTTAATTAATGCCGTTCTTCCCTTAAAATATACCTATCATAAAAATATCGATGAAAATATTCCAGATGAAATTTTGACTTTATACCAAAGCATTCCGCCTGAAAAAAACACGATTATCGACCAATGGAAAACACTAAAAGTAAATCCAAAAAGTGCTCTGGAAACACAATCTCTCTTATTTCATCACAGACATTTTTGTGAGAAGAAAGAGTGTTTACGTTGTGGCATCGGAATTCGATTAATGAATATTTAGTTCATTTATTTTGCAACTCTCAAAAATACTGATCCATTTCAGGTCATTCTCAATTGCGGAATATTAACAATAATTTTGTGTATAAACTAAAATTTGATTGGTTAAAATTACTTTTAAAAAATATAGTTCCTGTATACTTTTGTTAGGCTTAAAACAAAAGAAAGCAACCTCATTGAGATTGCTTTATAAATTATTATTTCGAAAATACTATTTCGTTTCCGGAGCGTTATCTGGAAAACGTTGCTGTGTAAATTCTCTTGAAATCGCTGCTTTTTCGAATTTCAATTTTCCAGAAAGCGTTTCTATTACGACTCCGTCTTCTTGGATTTGAGCAATTCTACCGTGCATACCTGAAGTAGTAACCACTCTGCTTCCTACTTTTAATTCAGATTGAAAGTTTTTTTCTTGCTTTGATTTCTTCATTTGCGGACGAATCATCAGGAAATAAAACCCGACGAACATTAGCCCCATCATGATCATTGTTGGCGTCATAGAACCTTCTGGTGCTGCAGCCTGTAAAAATATTGTTATCATTATATTAATTTAATTATGGTTGAATATCCGCAGAAAAAGTAATCACAATAGGAGCTTTTTCTACATTCGCATATATTTCTGCTTGTTTGTTAACGAGTCCGTCGAAATTCGATGAATCGAACTTCAAAGTGATTTTTCCTTTTTGTCCTGGAAGAATTGGTTCTTTGGTATAATCAGGAACGGTACATCCACAACCTGGCTTCACTTGAGAAATAATCAAAGGATTTTCTCCAGTATTGGTTACTTCGTAAGTATGTTCTTTATGATCTCCTTTTTTAATTTTACCGAAATCAAACTGTGCTTCAGATAGAGCAATATTTGTTAAAGGTTTTGCTTGCGCTTCTTTCACCATATCCTCTTGCGAATCTATGACAGGCGCAGCAGTTTGAGCAGTTTCTTCCTCGATAATGAGTTGATCTGCTTTCTGGTTTTTTTTACAACTTACTAAAGCTAAAGCAACAACTAGCGGTGCTATTTTAATAAAATTTTTCATATTAACTTCTGTTTAAATCTTTGGTATATTTATCTAAAATCCCATTGATGAAAATGTTAGAACGGTCGGTTGAAAACACTTTAGAAATTTCGATATATTCATTGATGATTACTCTACCTGGTGTTAATGGAAAATAATCGAGTTCTGTAATCGCAGCAATCAAAATAATTTTATCAATTAAAGCTACGCGGTCCAAATCCCAATTATCTAATCTTCCTTCTAATTTTTTCTCATTTTCTTCCCAATGGTTTAGGGATTCTTTTAAGAGTTTACGGGCGAAATCGCGATCGTCTTCATCTTTAATCATTTTAATTAAAGTATGACTCGGTTCATTTTCTTTAAAGAAACCAATTGTTTTCTGCATCATCGAATTGGAAATATGGAAATCATCTGCCCAACTGAGTTCTTTACCTTCAAGATGTTCATGAAAATCTTCATTTTCAGCGATATATCTTAAAAATAATTTCCCGATAAATTTCTGGTCAGCTTCGAAAGAATGTCCTTCTTCTTTCATAAAATCTTGATACCTTTTACCAGCCGACATTCGCTGAAACGTTTTCACTAACAACTCATCATAACGATCCCATTTTAAATCTTGGTGTTTAGAAGTAAATGAAAGGCGTTCCTCATTTTCTTCTAATTTAATTAAAACTTGATTGTTGATGAATTTTTGGTTGGGATTGGTTTCTTTATCAGTTTGAATATATTTATTCTTACCGATTTCGATTTGTCGTTCTGCTAAATCTTTCAGAGCCACCAAAAAATTAAGTTGGTAAATGTAAAGATGATAGATTTTATCGATTTCCGAGAACATATTCTTCTCTAACACATCGAATTTAATGGGATTTTGGTAATATGAATACAGCGATTCTATTACCTTTTCACGGATTTGTCTTCTTCCTAACATTTCAAAGAGCTTTTTATGGGTGCAAAGATAATAAAATTGTATCAAGTTGAGTCTTTTACCAAATAATTTATACTAAAGAATTATCGATTTCTGTCAAATAAAACGAATAGATATTTCTGAATTCTAAAAAATATCAATTTTCTATTTGTTATTTTTGCATAGGTTTATAAGCATGCAAACCGCTATAACCGAAAGAATACCTATGAACGCACTAAAGTCTCTTAATCCCTATTTTTGGAAACATAAAAACCTATTGTTTTATGGATTTCTATTCATTATTGCCAGTAACTTTTTCAATATTTTTAAAGTTCAGTTTGTTGGAAAATCGGTTGATGCAATTTCTAGTACAACTAGTTTGGGTTTTAATAAACAAGTTTTAATTAATGTTGCAATTATTGTAGGTTCATCATTGCTAACTGGACTTTTCACTTTTATGATGCGACAAACCATTATTGTAGCCTCCAGAGAAATCGAATATGAGCTGAAAAATAAAATCTACGACCATTATCAGGAATTATCGTTAACCGACTTTAAGAAAACAACCATCGGTGACTTGATGAATCGTCTAAGTGAAGACGTAGTTGCGGTAAGAATGTATCTTGGACCTGGTGTGATGTACGTTGCCAATCTATTGATTCTGTTAATCATTACGAGTATTTACATGCTCAACACCAACGTAGAAATGACTTTGTGGTCACTCCTACCATTGCCAATTCTTTCTTTTCTCATTTACAAAGTAAGTTCGATTATTAATAAAAAATCGAAAATAATGCAGAAGAGTCAGTCTGCGATTTCGACTTTTGTACAGGATAGTTTTTCGGGAATTCGTGTGGTGAAATTCTTTGCTAAAGAAGGTTATATAGAAAAAAACTACGGTATTAAAGTAAAAGATTATCAGGACAAATCACTGGATCTTGCAAAAACAGAAGCCTACTTTTTCACCATTATCCTGTTTGTAATCGGTTTATTAAATGTAGCTATCTTATTAATTGGTGGGCAGAAATATATGGCGAATGAACTTTCGGTTGGCAAGATTGCAGATTTCTTTTTATACATCAATATCTTAATTTTTCCATTTTCTATGGTTGGTTGGGTAACTTCTGTGAACCAAAGAGCAGCAGCATCGATGGCTCGAATTAATGAATTTCTCGATATGAAAAGTGATATCATTAACATGAGTAATGAAGTATATCCCATCAAAGGAACTATCGAATTTAGAAACGTTTCTTACATTTATCCAAATACAGGAATTAAAGCGCTTGATAATTTAAGTTTCACCATTGAAGCTGGCAAATCTTTAGCACTCATGGGGAAAACCGGAAGTGGAAAATCAACGATTGCACTTTTACTTTGTCGATTAATCGATCCTACCGAAGGAGAAATTTTCATTGATGGAAAAAGCCTGAAAGACCACAATTTAGAAAACTACCGCAAATTCATCGGTTATATTCCACAAGAAAGTTTTCTTTTTTCGGATACTATTGAAAATAATATTGGATTCGCGATCGACAAACCCTCTCATCAATTGGTAGAAAAATATTCAAAGAAAGCAGATATCCATAAAAACATTGTAAAGTTCAAAGACCAATACAAAACAATGGTTGGCGAACGCGGAGTCATGCTTTCTGGCGGACAAAAACAGCGGATCTGTATTGCAAGAGCGCTCATTAAGGAACCTACTATTTTGATCTTTGATGATTCGTTATCGGCTTTGGATACAGAAACCGAGGAAAACATCCTTCAAAACATTGAAAATGAAATCCATAACTGTACTTCAATTATTATTACACATCGGGAAAGCAGTGCTAAACGGGCGGATAAAATACTGAATCTCACCCCGATAGAAAATGAAAACCCAAACTAATTAATGCTTTTGTTATTGATAAGTCACTTTTTTTTGCAATTAATTAAAAATAAATTCCACAATCAAAAGAAATCTTTTATATTTGTTACACAACATTTGAAAAATAGCTATAAATGAGTGATTACAAGGAACGCCACGAAAATGAAATTTTCACAAAGGTATTGAAGGCAGGGAGAAGAACCTATTTCTTTGATGTGCGCGAAACCAAAGCAGGAGATTATTATCTAACGATTACCGAAAGTAAAAAGAACTTCGGTGAGAATGGAGAAGCAACTTTCGAGAAACATAAAATCTACTTATACAAAGAAGATTTTAAGAGTTTCGAAGAAATGTTTAAAGAATCCACAGATTTCATCATTGGTCAAAAAGGCGAAGATGTAATTTCTGAAAGACATGACAAAGATTTCAAATCGAAATCATTTACCATTGAGTCAGACGAAGAGATTTAATTAGACTTCGATAAAGGATAAAAAGCATTCAGAATTTGAATGCTTTTTTTGTTGAAATTTTAAAATAAGAACCGTTTTCATCCTGAAAAGATTTAACAATCACCACAGTAAAGATTGGATAGAAGAGCAGAAAGTATCTCGGCATGGGTGCGATACTATAGAAAAACAGAAAAAAAAGATAAAAACTCAATGTGAAAATTAATAAGTAATTGCTTCTAATACTTTTCAATCTTTTCATTGCCAATATTAAGATTACCTGAAAAATAACAAAAAAAATACTGTAGAAAACATAAATCCCATGTTTAGATAATCCATTATAATTAGGGAAATATTGCAAAAGATTAATTACAAACTTTTGAACTGTTAATTTCAAAAATAAGATTGGATGCTGATGCATAAAATCTTTATTAAGAGTGGACAGATGTTCATCAATTTCTTTTTCACTATTAAATTCCTTGTACAAGACATCTATGGACTTATTTTGCTTAGTTTCAGGGGCATAAGGAAAATTATAGCTCGAAAAAATATCATAAGCTTCATTATAGCCTTTTGCGAAATTATAATTAAGAGACGTAGCGTACGTAAATTTACCAATCTCCATATAATTCCTAATAGTCCAAGGCAAATATGCAAGAAAAATAAAGAAAAGAATCTTGATAAAATAGAACACATTGATTTTTCGAAGGAATAAATAGATTAATCCAGCTAATATTAGAATAAAAAGAAATTCATATCTAATATATAGTCCTGCGATGCTTATCACTGCTATATAAAAGACATCTCCTTTATTCACAACCTTTTCATTGTAAATTTTATATAGCAAGGCAAAGAACACACACAATATGCTTATGGAAAGCGAAAAAGAGCTTATGCTCACGCTTCCTACAAATATTGGAGGAAAAAACAGTACCGATAAAAAGAGAATGATTATTCCCGATTGATGAAGTCCTTCTTTCAGAAATGTTTTGAAAAGGTAATACAGGGAAAAATAATAAATGATTCCCTGAATGAAGCAAGACATTTTCATCCAGTTAGTAAAGCCAAAAACCTTTTTACAGATTAACAGGTAGTAAGAATAAAATGGCGGCATATACGCTGTTGGAAATCCATACATTCGATATCCTTTATCCATTACAAAATCATTCATAATGATTTTCCACTCATGCTCCAATTGTACCTCTTTTTGTAGCGAAATCAATAAAATAATGATGTAAAGTAAAAAAAGAGTATAATATATTTTATTTTTCATGAGTAACTATATCTTAAACTTAGAAAATGAAAATAAAAAAAACGCATCCTATTTAACAGGATGCGTTTTAACGTGGGTGAATGAGGGGTCTCGAACCCCCGACCTCCGGAACCACAATCCGGCGCTCTAACCAACTGAGCTACAATCACCGTTTGAGGGTGCAAATATAAGATTTTTCAATATACTACAAAACAATTCCATCAAAATTTTTAAAAGCAATCAACTTTTCTGTCGTAAATCCTTCTGCAAAAGCAACTCCCGACAGTCGACCTAAGTCTTGAGCTCTATAAGTTAAGCTCTCTAAGAAGTCTTTGGAAGCAATTGGCGTCATTGGCTCTTTCGAATTTGGATCATAAAACTGAGTTTTGTACGCAAGACATACTTCTATCTTCTTCGGCATAAAATCTGAAACGTCAACCACGAAATCTGGCGTAATATGTTTCCACTGAATATAATTGAAAATATGTTTTGGACGCCAAGGTTTTTGATTTTCGTTTTCTAAAGTAGTTTCTATTTTGACAAGTCCAGAAAGGAAACAGGCATCAGAAACCAACTTAGAAGCTTTTGCATGATCAGGATGACGATCATCAATCGCATTTGAAAATACAATTTCTGGTTGATATTTTCGAATCATCTTCACGATTTGCATTTGATATTCTTCGGAATTATTGAGGAAACCATCTTTCATTTTTAGATTGGTTCGATCAGAAATTCCTAAAATTTTCGATGCATTCGCCGCTTCTTCTGCTCTTGTAATATTGGTTCCACGAGTTCCAAGTTCACCTTGCGTTAAATCGACGATCGCAACCGTTTTACCTTCAGAAATCAGCTTTGCTAAAGTTCCGCCACATCCTAATTCCACATCGTCAGGATGCGCTCCTATTGCTAAAATATCTACTTTCATATCGCTAAAATTTCGTTATTTAAAATATTGATAAATCGTTGTTAGAAATTGTCCGTAAGATTGCTCCAGTCTTATGATATCTCCAGATTTCAAATTAATTCCCGGCTTACCATATTCATTTGAATTCACTGAAACACCCGACAGTTGAAAATATTGAACCGGCTGGTTTTCCTGTGCTGCAATTTTTATGCTTGAACCCAATAGTTTCCGAGTCGAGATGGTATAAATTTCTCCTGTCGCCAATTTTAACTCTGTATATGTTCTTGGTTCAAAAACCTTCTTTTCGTTATTAATGGAAATGGTTTGTTTTTGATAAGGCGATGAAATCAAATAAACGGTGTTGTCTTCTTTGGGAAAGTCTGAAGCCGACACGTAATACAAATTAAGTTTATAATGATGCGGATCGAACTTAGACCAAGCTCCATCAACGTTTTGAAAAGGCTGATAGGCGAAGGCATTTGCTCCGATTTCTTTTGCTTTTTTGTAAATCATGCCAAATACTTTAACATCGTTATCTGAAAAACCCTGAACTTCAACTTCTCCCAAATATTCTGATGGAACTGATTCAGGATTTATTTTATAAAAAAGCTTACCATCGCTGGTATGAGATTTCACCACTTTATTCAGCACAACATTCTGTGCTAAAAAGAAAGTTGATAAAAATGTAAAATATAAAAAAACTAATTTTTTCATTCGTTGATTGTTGCTAGAGTTTCTATACAATCTTGAAGAGAATGTTCCCAATGGATGGGTTCAATCCCGTACACTTGTTCTATTTTATCTAAAGCCATGGTGCTGCGTTTTGGTCGTTTTGCTGGCGTGGGAAACTCTTCAGTAGTAATCGCTTTCAGTTTAATTTTCGAGTCAGAAAGTTCGGCAATTTTAGAGGCAAAGTCAAACCAATTCGTTTCGGGATAATTTGAAAAATGGAAAATCCCAAAAGTTTTCGGATCTGATTCAATAATTTTCATCACCGCATTTGCTAAATCATTTGCGTTGGTTGGTTGACCAAACTGATCTGCAACAATTCCCAATTCCTCTTTTGTTGAAAAGAGATTCAGCATTGTTTTCACAAAGTTTTTGTTAAACTCCGAATACAACCAAGAAGTTCGGATTATAATCGATCTAGGATTATTCTCAAGCGCAAGCTCTTCTCCTTTCAATTTCGAAGCTCCGTAAACGCCTTGTGGATTGGTGAAATTATCTTCTGAATAGGAAATATTACTTTCACCATCGAAGACATAATCTGTTGAAATATGAATTAAAACGGTTTTCGAAGTTTTACAAGTTTCTGCTACATTTGCGACTCCTTCGGCATTTACTGCAAAAGCTTTTTCTGGCTCTTTCTCGGCTAAATCTACAGCGGTGTAAGCAGCGGCATTAATACAAAAGTCAGGTTTGTAGTCCTCAAAAAAAACCTCAACTGCACCATGATTGGTAATATCTAAATCTTTAGAGTCTGCGAAATTAAATTCAAATCGATTTTCAAAATCAGTTGCTAATTTTTTAAAACAATTTCCTAACTGTCCATTACTGCCAATTACAAGTATTTTCTTCATTATAGATTTGCCTTTTTATTTTGTTTTCTAAAATACGATACACGAGTTTGAAAATCCTTTTCTTCTACATCGACCAGAAATTTCTCAAAAAGTTGTTTGGTGTCAGCTGGATGTATGTCTGATTTACGGGTTTTCATATTGAAATAAATAACCGTCACCCACAATATACTGTGAATCGTTTTACCGTCTTCGCTTTTCATTAAAATTTCAACTTTGGAAAGACGATCGCCAACTTCAATCGTTTTACTTGAAATCTGAACTTTCGCGTTATAACGAACTTCCTTTAAATAGGCGATTTCATTTTGAATGGTAATCCAGGTACAACCTGTTTTTCTGGTATATTCTTCATAGGTAAATCCATACCCAGATTCTACATGATCTTCTCTGGCATTGAGCATGTATTCTAAATATTTCACATTATTGAGATGCCCGATTGGATCGCAGTCGCTAAACCGGATTTTTGACAGATTTGAAATTTCTTTTTGCATGGTACAAAATTAAAAAAACCATCCCAGATAATTGGGATGGTTTGGAATATTAAAATAAACTCTTAAAGTCCTAATTCTTTCTTTACTGCAGGAGTTGCATCTGGACCACCTTTGTAAATTAATGCTTGTGCATCGATAATAAAATCATATCCGTTTGCTTTCGCTACTTTCTCTACCGCTTTATTCAATTTTTCGACAATTGGCTTAATAGCGTTATCTCTTTTTTGCGCCAAATCATTTTGAGCTGTTTGCTGAATTGCTTGCAAATTTTGTTGTCTTTTTTGAAAATCAGCTTCTTTCGTTTGTCTTTGAGCTTCTGTTAATTTCGCTACTTCTGCTTGATATTGTTGAACATCTTTTTGAAATGCTTCTGCTTGTTTATTTATTTCGTCACCTTTAGTTTTGCTAAAAGCTTCTAAATCAGTCGTCATTTTCTTAGTTTCTGGCATTACCGCTAATACCGCTTCGTAATCCATCATTGCAACTTTCTGCGCTTTTGCAACTCCTACGGTTGCAAACATCATTACTGCTGCAAATAATACACTTAGTTTTTTCATAGTTGAGGTTAAATAAATTTATTGATTGGTTTGTTAATTATTTTAATTCTTTTGTTTCTGGTTCCAATGCTTTAGCACTAGATCTGGTTCTCATCGTTTTCATTTTTTCATTTCTCTCCATCATATTTCTTGTTGATGGTTTAGAATCGGTTTCTGTCTTTTTAGCGGGAGAATTTTTCAGCAACAAATCTAACACTTTATCTGTATAATCGTATCTTTTATCAAGAAAAATCACACTAATGTTATTACTTTTATCAAGAACTATGCCCAAAGTGTTTTTCTCTGAAACGGTTTTTATAGCTCCCCAGATCAAATCCTGAAATGGTTTTGTCAAATTAGATCTCGCATTATTGATTTCTCCCATTGACCCAAAACGGTTATTGATCATCCCTTTAATTTTCTTATCTAAATCATCCACTTCTTTCTGGCGAAGTTTTAACTGATCACCAATAAGAAGAACTTTTTCATTTTCGAGGGTCATTTTTTTCTTTTCAAATTCTGTTTGCAAAGTTTGAATTTCATTTTGCCAATTGGCAATTTGTTCATTCAGACGCTTTTCTGCTTCTTTGTATTGAGGTAATTTGCTGAGGATATAATCGGTATCAACAACTCCAATTTTCTGCGCATTTGCAAAGCTTGTAAAAGACAAAATAGCCAGAAATAATAATTGAAACTTTTTCATTTTTAATTAAATTTATAATGATTGGTTCATCAGGAAGTGGGTCTTCCAACCTGACGGCTCTGTTCCCATAATTGTTTTATCGAATCCGTAAGCGAAATCGAACCCAATTAATCCGAACGCTCCCATGTACACTCTAATCCCAACTCCGGCAGAACGCTTCAAGTTGAATGGATTATAGCTTCCGAATGAGTCATATGCATTCCCTCCTTCCAAGAAAGAAAGTGCATAGATCTTCGCCGTTTGATTCATTGATATTGGATAACGTAATTCTAAAGCAAATCTATTATAGATTGTTGCTCCACCGTATGGAGTTATATCATCAGCCATTCCTCCCGTTGAAGAAGCGTTTTCATAACCACGAAGTGGCACTAATTCTCTTCCATCATATCTTCCTCCGAAAAGTCCGGTACCACCAACATAGAATCTCTCAAATGGTGGCGCACCCAATTCTTTATTATATCCGTTTAAGAACCCCATTTCGGCGGTACTTCTTAAGACCACTTTTCCTACGACGGTGTTATAAGTATCGGCTTTTAGCTTTACTTTATAAAATTCGAGTAATTTGTATTTGTCCACTGGCGTCATTGTAGAATAATCTTTATGATTAAACAGTGAATATGGCGGCGTAAATTTTATGGAAGTCTCTATATTGGATCCTTGTGTGGGGAATATTGGATCTAATCCTGCAGAATTTCTACTTAAACCAACATTAAAACTAAATGTTTTTGCAGATCCATAATACTCTGTCGTATTCCCAAACTGGAATGGATAATTCTCGAAATCATAGCTCTGGAATTGAATTCCGGTATACAATGAGAAATAATCATCTGGCCATCTTAATAGTCTATTTAAACCAGCACTCGCGGAGAATATATTCAGTTTTTGGGTTGAGCCATATTGGTCTGAATAACGAACTAATGATTGATTCACTCCTACTGAAAGAGCAGTAGCTTTTGTTCCAAACAACCAAGGCTCTGTAAATGAAATCCCATAATTCTGGAAGAACTGACCTGCCTGAGCTTGAACAGATAATGTTTGTCCATCACCTTGAGGAACGGGTTTAAAGTCTTTGAATTTAAGAAAATTTCTCAGTGAGAAGTTATTAAAGGTAAGCCCTAAAGTTCCGATGAATGAGCCACCACCGTACCCAGCTTGTAACTGAACCTGTGAGGAACCTTTCTCTACCAAAGTCCAATGTACATCTACGGTATTATCTTGTGGACTAGGCGTGATTTGCTGACCAACTTGTTGTGGATCAAAAAACTGCATTCCTGCCAAATCAAAATAAGTTCTTTTGATATCGCTTTTTGCAAATAAACTTCCTGGTTTGGTTCTTAATGACCGAAGAATTACGTGATCATGGGTGGTAACGTTTCCGCTCCAAGTTACGCGATTCCAAGTTGCTTTTTCACCTTCATTAATTCTAATTTCTAGATTAATGGAATCTCCTTTTACTGATTTTTCAATCGGCGTTACATTAGAGAATAAATATCCATTATTCATATAGATTGACTTGATGTCGGAATCATCTTCTTTACCACCGTCTTCACCAACTTTCTTGTTGAAACCTACTGCATCATATATATCACCAGTTTTATAACCCAATATTTTTTGCAAATAATCGGTAGAGAATGCTGTATTTCCTAAGAAATTAACATCTCCGATATAGTATTTTTTACCTTCGGTAAGTTTTACATTAATTTCGAATTGATTCTTTTGATTT
The DNA here is from genome assembly GCF_049588135.1 of Kaistella sp. GTDB lineage: Bacteria > Bacteroidota > Bacteroidia > Flavobacteriales > Weeksellaceae > Kaistella. The sequence goes on from NZ_JBAVFG010000083.1 coordinate 19,655, forward strand.
CTCCAAACAGAATCAGAAACAATCTGTGCATCACGGAAACCTAGCGATTTGTAATAATTGATCAAGTTACCTTTATCTTCATCATATTTTTCTTGGATGAATTTAGAAGGTTTTAAAATTCCTGTGATACTCAAGCTTTTCTGTTTGGTATCTTTAAAGCCTTTCTTACGAAGTTTGTTATCGGAAACACTTTCGTTCCCTTCAAATTCGATATGGCTAATTTTAATTCTTCTCCCTTTATCTACCGTGATTGTCCAGTCTACCAAATTAGGATCACCAGCATTTACTTGATCTTGAATCGTCACTTTAGCATCTGCAAACCCTTTTTTAACATACTCTTTCGGGATATTGGTTTTCAGTGTTGATACTAAATTCTGAGTGATTTTAGTTCCAGGTTTGAGGCTATTGTCTTTCGCAAGTTTTTCATTTTTCGACTTTCCAATTCCTTTGCCTTTAAATTTAACTTCTCCCAGCTCTTTTAAATCCTGAAGGTTAAATCGCAAAACGACTTGATCGCCTTCGATGCTTTCGATATATACCTCAACTTCCGAAAAAGATTGGGTTTCCCAAAGTTTCTTAATTGCATTACTGATTTTTTGCCCTGGAATTTCTACGCTTTCATTTTTATTAAGACCTGTAAATCTTAAAATCTGGGCAGTAGTAAATTTTTTCACACCATCTACGACAATGTCTTTCAGGATATAAGTTCCGGCTTCGTCTTGAGCGTGAACAGCGTTGCTTTCCTGGGTATTTTGCTGGGGCGTAATCTGACCATAAAAATGGGCTGATGCCGCAAACATGATGATCGGTAAGAATTTAAACTTCATTTTTTATCTTGCTAACTATTTCTTATTTTTATAATTGTTCGTCAAGCTGCTCGCTTGTTTTACCGAATCTTCTTTCTTTGTTTTGGTAATCATCAATGCATTTAAAGAAATCTTCTTTACCGAAATCTGGCCAAAGAATATCTAAAAACTGCAATTCTGCATAAGCAATTTGCCACAGCAGAAAGTTACTGATTCTTACTTCGCCACTGGTTCTGATTAACAAATCAACTGGTGGGAGATCTTTGGTATATAAATGATTTTCAAAAACCTTTTCGGTAATATCTTCTTCATTGAGTTCACCATTTTTTACTTCGATACTTATTTGTTTTACGGCATTCAAAATTTCTTTTTGAGAGCCGTAACTTAAAGCCAATATCAGGTTTCCTCTCTTATTATTTTTGGTAATTTCAACCAATTGCATCAATTGGTCTTGAACCAATTCGGGTAATTTTTTAATATCCCCAATAATGTGCATTCGCAAACCTTTGCTAAATATATCTTCCGCTTCCAAAAGCAGCGTTTCTGAAATCAAACTCATCAAGGAGCTTACTTCATCTTCTGGTCTTTTCCAATTCTCTGAAGAAAAAGTATAGAGCGTAAGATAAGGAATGTTAATTTCATTACAAGCATTCACCGCATTTCTCACAGCCTGGATCGCATGTTTATGCCCGAAGGTTCTTTCCTTCCCACGGGATTTTGCCCATCTTCCGTTCCCATCCATAATGATGGCAACATGTTTTGGAAGATGATCCATATTTAATTTTTCTTTTATCGACTGCATTTTTTAATCACAATAACATGGTGGTCTTCCGAATGAATAACTTAATCCTATTGAAACAGTATTCACCCAATCTTTAGAATTGATATTCCCGATTTGTCTGCCTTTAAGAATATCTGCTACCACAGCTTCTGCAATATCTTTATAAGGAGCTTCTTGCAAGAGTGATTTGCTTTTACTTCCCGGAATATCTTTGTTATAAATTACTTTTACATTTGTTTCATCAACCATGCTATAATCGATTGAATCAGAAGATGTAGGTCTAAACATGAACTCACCAAATAGCGCCCAGTTATAATTAAATTTATATTTCAGCCCAACTCCGAAAGGTATCGCCATGGTTAATTTTTTTCCCAAAGTGTACGTTGTACTGGTTACAAAATCATTAGGATTATCTGGTGCCTTAGCAGCTCCTGTAGATCTGTTAAAATCATTTTCTATAATAAGTTGAGGCGTGTTTGCAAGCATTGCTCCTAATCCTCCAAAGATATACGGACTTAATAAACTCTTCTGTTCCTCATTCACTGGGAAAAAATTATATTCAAAAATTACGTCTGCTTCTACAATTGAATTTGTCCCCTCCATCTTTCTTTTATTCCGATAGATTTCTACCGCAGCACGATCACGAAATTGAATATGACTATAACCCAAATTAAACCTTAATGTTTGGTAAGGATTAAAATTCATTCGGTATAAAAAACCTCCATAAAAAGGGATTCCGAAATCGCTAACCCTTTTCAGAGGATTCTGCAAAACATAAGCAGTTCTCCCTATATCCCCAACCAAGTTACTCGCACCTAGTTGTACTCCTATTTCATGCCGTTGTCCTTTGTAGCCAACTGAAATAAAAAACAATGCGATGAGCGTGTAGATCACTTTTTTCTGCATGAATGTCTGTACATCAATTTTCATAAATAATTTGCAAATATAAAACATTTTTAACTTAATGAAATTCTTAATTTTTAGTTAAATAACCTCAAAAAAGCATAATTTTTTTGATTTAAAAACGGTGAATCTTCTTTTTTATGATTTTATGAAAATAAAACATAACGTTAAAAACTCTTTTAACATAATAACTTTTAATAATACTTCTAATTTTCAACAATTATCTTCAGACAAGATATCCTTAAACAAGATTATTTTATTACTCCTTATTTTCCCAAAATAAAAAACTCCTATTTTGAAATCAATAGTCGAAATAAGGCTCTTAATTCAACCTAATCTTCTTTAGAAAGACCTTAATTTTTCGTAAATCTTTTATCTAAAAAACCTCTTTTCGCATCTTCATATTCTAATCTGGAACACGGAATAAGATTTTCTATTTTCTCGTCGTCACCAAAATACCAAAGATTACTGAAAGCATCACGCTTGAAAGCATATTTATCATCATCTATTAAAACCCAGAATGTTTCATAATATCGTTCAATAGGATGGGATTTCTGAATATTAATTCCTTCAATCAAATACCAAATCATTTGCGATAAAAGCTGATGATTAAGAAATTCACGGGAATTTGCATTATAGTTGAAAACCCCTACTGCTTTCAGATTTTGACTCAAACCTATTTCTTTCATATATGCACAGATTTCTCTTTTGTTCAAGCCATTCACCTGCGGATTTACAGAGAATCCATCACTCAAACTTTCCACCGCATCACAGTTTAGCGTAACCAAATCTGCACGCCGGAAAAAAGGCTCGGTTCTTTCGGTAGAGTTCATCATTTCTGCCAGACGAATCACTTCAAATTCTACTTCTTTCATCAGTTTTACAGAATCTATTTCGTTCAAATGTTTCTGATAACCCAAATGATGATAATTTTTAACACTAAAATTCTTTGAACTTAAAATTTTTGAAAGAAAATTTTTCTCATTAATTTCTTCGCATTCACTGGAAAGCAACACCCGATTAGAAATCTGTGTATAATTAATGTTTTTGTGATGAAAATTTAAAGCAGAAAAAAGAGCGTGAGACAAATCATTGCTTCCTCCTATTACGACTGGGATTGCACTTTTTTGAAGACACATCGAAACAATTTCCTGTACCACAAAATGAGTATCCTGATGCGACTTACCCGAAATCAGATCACCTAAATCACAAATAGGAACTTCAAAATCCAGTTTTGAAAGCTGGTAAAGTTCTTTCCTTACCTGTTTAAAATCCAGAATTTCTGCATCTCCATCATTAATCCCCCGATAATCGGAACAGAAAATAAGCACGATACCGTTTTCCTGAATTTCATTTGAAATCATATTTCCGAGTTGCCATTTCTCTGTCTTAATTTGTTTTGGTAGAATAAGGATATCTTCGAGATTCATTGTTTTTCTTTGATGTGTTGAATTTTGAACAAAAGTAACAAAATGAATTCAATAAAAAAGCCTTGAAAAATAATAAAATACTCAAGGCTTAATATGATACAACCGACTTCTCGTTTGCTATTTTTTCTTCACTGCTGGTTTCTTAGCTGCTGGCTTTTTAACAACTGGTTTCTTAGCAGTCGCTTTCTTCGGCTTTTCTTTAAAAGCATTTTTATCCTGTGCGGTAATCCATTTTTTCACCTCATCCAAAGAAACATCTGCTAATTCCTCGGCAGTATATTTTTCGTCTTTACTGTTTTTCGGAATTTTAAAAATGTTTTTTCCATGTTTTACAATCGGTCCCCATCTTGCGTTTTCGATGGAAATTTTTTCCGCTTCCCATTGTTGAATGTAACGATTCGCTTCTTTTTCTAATTTCGCTTCAATCAATTCATTGATGTCATTTTGAGAAAGATTATCAAAATCGTATCGCTTCGGAACATTAATAAAAATCGACTGATATTTAATAAAAGGACCAAATCTACCGGTTCCTTTCGTTACAGGTTCGCCTTTAAAACTGGCAATAGGCGCATCTGCGATTTTCTTTTCATTAATGATTTCTTCCGCGCGTTCTTGCGAAATTGACAGCGGATCTTCACCACGTGGAATACTGATAAAAGTTTCGCCCCATTTCACATAAGGTCCAAATCTTCCAACGCCAATCGTCACGGTTTGTCCCTCGAAAGGTGCTAAATCGAAAGGAATTTTAAATAATTCTAAAGCTTCTTCCAAAGTAATGGTCGCAATATTTTGAGAAGCCATTAAGCTGGCGAATATTGGTTTTTCTTCATCGTCTTGTTCGCCAATTTGTACCATCGGTCCGAATCTTCCGATTCTCACCAAAATATTTTTACCACTTTTCGGATCAACTCCCAGAATTCTTTCGCCATTTGCACGATCAGCATTTTCTTCTACATCGGCAATTCTTGGATGAAAATCTTTATAGAAACCCTGTAAAACATCTTTCCATTGTTCTTCTCCATTTGCGATATGGTCAAAATCCTGCTCTACTTTTGCTGTAAATCCATAATCCAGGATTTCTGCAAAATTCTGCGTAAGGAATTCATTTACCACTTCTCCAATATCGGTTGGGACGAATTTATTTTTATCTCCACCAAACTTTTCGGTCAACACTTCTTTTTTAAGATCGGTTTTCCCTAAAGTCATCTTCACGATTTCGCGCTCATGTGGAATGATTTCGCGCTTGTCTACATATTCACGGTTCTGAATCGTCTGAATGGTCGGTGCATAAGTCGAAGGTCTTCCGATACCGAGTTCTTCTAATTTCTTCACCAAACCGGCTTCCGTATATCTTGCAGAAGGACGCGAGAATTTCTCAGTCGCTTCTATTTTTTTATAATCTAAATCTTCACCAACAGAAACTTTGGGCAGTAGTTTTTCGTTGTTTTCTTCATCGTCGTCTTCGGCTTTTACAATTCCGTATGCTTTAAGGAAACCATCAAAAACAATTACTTCTCCCTGTGCTTCAAAATGTTGTGGAAGTTTTGCATTCCCGATTTCGATCACTGTTTTTTCGATTTTAGCATTCGCCATTTGCGAAGCTAAAGTTCTTTTATAAATTAACTGGTACAATTTATTCAATTGAACGTCACCAATCGTTTTAACTGAAAAATCAGTCGGACGAATCGCTTCGTGAGCTTCCTGTGCTGTAGCTGATTTGGTGGTATAATTTCTTGGGTTAGAATATTGTTCGCCATATTCAGAAAGAATCTGCGCTTTTGCCCCATTAATCGCTTCCTGAGAAAGATTCACGGAATCGGTTCTCATATAAGTAATATATCCTTCTTCGTATAATCGCTGTGCCACTCTCATGGTTGCTGTTACGCCGTAACCTAATCTATTACTCGCTTCTTGCTGCAAAGTCGAAGTTGTGAAAGGTGCTGATGCGGTACGCGTTCCAGGTTTTGTTTCAACATTTAAAACTTTGAAATCGGTATTTTTACATTGAGTTAAAAACGCTTCTGCTTCTTTTTCCTCTACAAAATCTTTCTTGAGTTTTGCGGTAATTTCCTGTTTATTATTGTTCAAGAAAATCCCTTCAACTTTATAAGAAGATTTCGGTTGAAAACCTCTGATTTCAAGTTCACGTTCCACAACCAAACGAACGGCAACGGATTGAACTCTTCCTGCTGAAAGTCCGGTTTTCACTTTTTTCCAAAGAACGGGCGACATTTCAAAACCTACAACCCGGTCCAAAATTCTTCTCGCTTGTTGTGCATCAACTAAATTCTGATCTATTTTCCGTGGATTTTCAATTGCTTTTAAAATCGCAGTTTTGGTAATTTCGTGGAAAACAATTCTTTTGGTATTGTTGTCGTTTAGTTTTAATTCTTGTGCCAAATGCCATGCAATTGCTTCACCTTCGCGGTCCTCATCGGAAGCCAACCAAACCATTTCGGCTTTTTTTACAGAAGCTTTCAGTTCTGCCACAAGTTTCTTTTTATCAGCAGAAACTTCGTAATCCGGCGTGAAGGTTTCTAAATCGATTCCCATTCCTTTTTTGGGCAAATCGCGAATATGTCCGAAGCTCGATTTCACTTCGAAATCTTTCCCCAAATATTTTTGAATTGTTTTGGCTTTTGCCGGTGATTCTACAATCACTAAATTTTTTGACATCCTCGAAATTTTTGCAAAAGTAGAAGTTTTTTTTTAATCTTTTTTTCTAATCGTACTTTCCTCGCAGAATTTGTATCAATTGACGGAAGAAAAACAACGCCGAAACACAGCATATTACTTCTTTATAATTAATATTAACGATGTTGAAATTGAGATACACAATGAGTAAACTCGACAAAATGCCAATAATTGTAAACAGTAAAAATCCTACTTTTCCTATTTTTTCTTTATCGATCATTGAAATTCATTTATTCCGTATAATATTTTTATAGGTTATCATGATCGTTATTTTTACTTTAAATCTTCTTTCTTCAAACCCCAACTTTCTTGTAAATCCATATTGAGTTTTATCACTTTTATTTTGCTGTTTTTATTTTCTTTTGCAATATTTTCCCAAGCCAAAACATGGTTCTTATTAAGACTACCTGCAAAAATCGCCCAATTGATTAACAAATAATAATCGGAATCATCTGTAATTATTTGATTATTATCAAGCGGTTTTGTGTAATCAGAGAGAACCTGACTCAATTGATGCGTTCCTTTTTTGAGTTCAGAATTTTTTCCCAATTCCGGGATTACTTTGAATAAACCTGCATTGCAAGACGTTGTAGTTTCTTTATAAATGAGTTCGTTTCCATCTTTGTCGAACAAAATAGCTTCGGGAAAACTTTTATAAAAAAGATCCAAAACTGTTTGATAAGAAGATTTATCTTTTATTATAAAATTGTTTTGAGGATCAAGATTAGCTTTAACAAGGTAATCTTTTACCCTTTCTTTGTTTTCTAATTTCGGATTTTTAACGCCTGCTAAAGTTTTCACAATAGGTTGACAACTGGAAAAGAAAACCAATGTTGTAATGAGTAGAATATTTTTCATAGTTTTTATTTAAACGTTAATTTCAGTAGATTCCAATCTTCAGTTTGATTGAGAAGATTTTGCATTTCGCAAATGTTTTCAGGATTTACTTTGATTTGATTTACAGAAATAATTTCTTTTCCTAAATATTCTTTTTTTTCTTTTTGGTAAGTTTCTCCATAAAAAAGAATGTCGTTTTCAATAAAGGCTTTATTTAAAAAATATTTAGGTTGATTTTTTGATATTTTCTTAGCATAAACATTTCCGTTTTTATAGTCTAATATCCAGTTATAGTTTTTCATAAAACCGACTCCCAGTAGATTTCTTTTTATTTTTGGAGTAGATTTTATTAAGATGCTATCCGAATAATTATTCATTTTCAAATTTGCAAGAGAATTGGTTGTAGAATCTGAATTTTTATGGAAAGAGTAGAATTTATTGTTCTGTATTTTGTTGAAATCTTTATTTGACAAAACCAAATCATTAGGATTTCCGGTATCCAATTTTACCGATGTTTTCACATTATTAATTAAAACATCGATGTAAAAAAAATAACCATCGAAATCTGACACCTTTAACTTTTCATAATCTTTCAATTGATCGGCGTTGGCTTTATAAATTTTATTTTTTTCAAAATTGACGGCAATCGTTTGGTTTTCAAAAGTTTCAGGACCTAAAAGACCATAAGAAGAGAAACAATACTTTTTATCCATTTTTCTGAAAACAGCCTCTTTAATTGTAAAAAAACGATTCGAAATAGAATCTAAAACGAGGGATTTATTTTCCAGTTCTTCTCCTGTCGCGGTTTCTAAACTTCCGATAGAAAGAGAATCTTTGATTTTGAAATTATTAATTTTATTGGCAAATAAGACATTCGCCGCACCAATATCAAGCAGAAAATTGACATCATCTTTCAACAAAACCCGATTGTTTTCAACTTTAAAAGTTATCGAGTCTTGCTTAATCGTTATTTTTTGATTGTTTGCTAATTGGGTTAATTTAACAAAACCACAACTGCATAATAAAAGCACAATTGGAATAAATAATATTTTTTTCATAATCATTTCGCTTATTTAAAGTTAAATTTTTCACCTATTTTTACTCACAGAATCTAAAATTTTTCTCAAATCCTTGTAGTGATCTTTACCAAAAACGATAGCAATTTTTTTGTTCTTAGATTCCATAATTTGTTGTGCTAATTCTTGGTTTCTAAGCTTTTGAAATTTCTGTAAACCATTTTTAATACTGGTGCATTTATATTCTTTGCTTAAAAGAGGAGTTTCAAAATCACATTTATCAAGAATAATTTCGCCATACCTTTCTTCAAACTTATTAATTAAAACACCAAATGGTAATTCTGCATTAATATCTTTCGTAGAATCAATTCCTAAATCTTTATCTTCTGGTTGATTTACCAATTTCCATTTTTTCATATCCAATCCTATGGCATGATTTGTTGAATCAATATATAAACTTATTGGGATATTTGTTATCTTTCTAAATTTCATGGTGTTATTCTTTAAATCTTGTTTATCGGAACTTTTAGAAACCTTGAAACCTTCATAAAACACTACAAAATTTTCTTTTCTTAAAGAGTCAATTTTCTTCTTTACATCATTATAAAACTCTTCTTTTCCAATATGATGCATTCCTAAAAAAGCACATTTTTTTTGCTCGAAATTAAATTGATTTACTTTTGCATTCGCTTCGGTAATACCCGTTAACTTTAGCACCGCACTTACACAAGAAGTAAGGAAAAGTAAGTAAAAAAACAGAATAAGGTTTTTCTTTTTCATAATTTTTCTTTTTCCGAAAGTTTTTCCAAAATCTCTTTCATATGGTCTTCTCCATAGACAATTGCTATTTTCTGATGTGGAGATTCTTTAATATTTTTGACAACAACTTCATTTCTGAAATTTACCAAAACATCGTTCCTTTGTTTAAGTGGCACTTTATTTTCTTCTTTGCATTTGGTATATTTTTCATAAACAGAAGTTTTAAAATCGCAATCTGTCAGTTTTATTTCTCCATACTTTTTTTCATAATGATCAACGATATCTCTATAATCCACATCTGCTCTTTTGCTGTTTTCAATTGTTAATCCTAACTCTTCATAAGACGGCTGATCCACCAATGGTTTTTCATATTTTATATTAGGATACAATATTTGATATTGCTTAACATAACTACCCTCTTTTGATATCGGATTCTTTTGAATTTTTCTAAATTTTCTTACATAACTTTCATCAATGGTATCAGCAGTCACTTTTTCATACAGAAAATAATAATTTTCATTGGTTAGGGAGTCTATTTTCTTTTTAACATCCTTTAGGGTTTAACTTTCACTGTCTTTTCTGTTTTTTTTCTATTAAAAAATAGAGAATTGTACCTAAAATCGGTAAACAAAGACAGACTAATATCCAGAGCAGTTTTAGTTTACTGGTCATTGAACTTTTCAAGATGTTTACCAGAGTGAAAACATATACTATTAAAATAATAATTGGCAGCGCACAATAAATGAGATTTTCCATTTTTAAAAAATTTTGTTTTTGTTTTTTTTTATCTTCCAGCCGACTTTGGAATTTGAAATGATTTTTGATAAACCGATTGAAAATTTTTGCTTCAATCATCTGGGACAAATCTATTTGCTGCAATTGTTTTTTCCAAATGCATTGAAATTTTGGGCATGTCAAATTCGGGAAACAAGATGTCAAAATCGGGAAATGGAAATGTCAAAATCGGAAAAAAGGCAAAATTCGTTTCCCAATCAACTGATTTAATGGCAATTAAAAAACTTCCCGATTTGTGTGAAAAATTTCCTATTTTTGAAAGGAATACTTCTCTTTTTTGATGAAAAAAACTATTTATTTTCTGATTTTGACATCTGTTTTTCTTACCCAAAATTTATTTTTTGGGCAAAAAAGAGTACACGTTACTATTTTTAGCAATTTTGATGAAATAAAAAAGCAAATATTGTTACAAAAAAGCGAACCAGATTCGGCATTATACTTCACTAAAATTTATATTGCTAAAGCCAAGAGAGAGAATGATTTCCATCAACTTTTTTCCGGTTATGATTATGCCATGAAGTTTGCGGCGGTAGAACAACAAATAAAATATGGCGATAGTATGATTACTACCGCTGTAAAGTTGAAAGATAACGATGAAATTGGCGAAGCTTTTATTGCATTAGGACAAACCTATATGGTAAATGATCAATACAAAGATGCTTTGGAACAAACACTTTCGGGCTATGAATATTTTAAAATCAACAATAATCCTTATCTTCTTTATACCGCAAAACGGAATATCGCAATTATAAAAGCATATATTGAGGATTTTTATGATGCACAACAACTTAATAAAGAATGTGTCGATTTTTTCCGCGAACATAAAGAGAGAATAAAAGACACAGATTATGCAATATATTACATTCATTCTTTAATTGCACTTATTAATACAAGCACTTATTTGCAAGACTTCAAAGACAATCCCAAATTGATAGAAGAAGGAATTGATTTTGTAAAAAACAATATAAAATATGCAGAATATCTTCCGTATTTTATTTCTTCACAAGGTTTAGATGCGTATTTTCGGGGAGATTATGGTAATGCCATTCAATTTTTTAATCGGTCTTTATCTTCTTATCAAGACAAATGGAAACATCTCACCGATCAGTTTTATCTTGGGATGAGTTACCGCAAAACAGGACAATGGGAAAAAGCAATGCCCTATTTTAAAAATTTAGAAAAAGATTACGACGAAACCAAGAAATTAGACCCGGAATTCCGCCCAACTTTTGAAGCTTTTATAGAATATTACACCCAAAAAGGCGACAAAAAAATGCAAGCCATTTATATCGATAAATTATTGGCATTTGATGAACAAGCGAAAGAAAACAAAACCTTCCTGATTTCGAAAATTAAAAAAGAATATGATACCAACGAACTATTAGCCTACAAAAAGAAAATAGAACACGGCAAACTCTTCGAAAGAAGTGGTTTGGCTTTTTTGCTGGTTTCTTGTGGCGCATCTCTGTTATACGTTCGACATAAAAAAAGAAAAAGAATTGCCAGAAAAGCTAAAGTTGAAGCACTCAGCATTCCAAACCAAGTTTCTGAAAATATTGCGAATAATTCCTCTCAAATAAAGACAGAAACCAGAGATTATGAACTTTATAAACCCATCAATAAAGAAACCGTACAGTCTCTTTTGGTGAAACTTCAGGATTTTGAAGACCAGAAAAACTTCACAAAAAAAGGATTAAAACTGTATGATCTTGCAAAGGAATTTGGCACGAACGAAAAATATCTTTCGAAAGTAATTTCCGTTTCCAAGAATAAAAATTTCAACAATTATCTTACCGATTTGCGATTAGATTATTTTCAAGAACTCATCGGAAACAATATCGAAAACTCCACGATTAAAATTTTATCCGAGAAGATAGGATTTGAGAGTTATTCGCAATTTTTTAAATCATATAAAGAACGGTACAATACCGTTCCAAGTTCAGAAACAAAAGAATTTTAAAACCCTTATCTTTGCTTTAAAAGAAGGTAAGTTGTGAAAAATTTTATTCAAAATACCATCCAAAGCCAGAAAGTATTCTACCGGTATTTTCGCAAAAAAGGTTTTAAAAGATTCCTCAAAGAAAATATTCTGGAAAGTGAAGGCAGCAATGAGGTAAAAGCAAAATCTGTTGCATTGGGCGTTTTTGTTGGATTAACGCCACTTTGGGGATTTCATACGGTGATTATTATTTTTTTAGCATCGTTTTTTAAACTCAATAAAGTGTTGTCTTACATGGGAACGCACATTAGTTTTCCGCTTTTTATTCCCTTTATCATTTTCCTTTCAATGATTGTCGGAGCACCTTTTGTTGGCGAAAAAACTCATTTTGCTTACGCAAATCTTGATCTGGAATTTGCAAAATCTCACCTTTTACAATACGTGATTGGAACCTCAATTTTAGCCATTGTTTCGAGTTTACTCATTGGCTTTTCTATTTATTTTATTCTTGAAAATTACAAACCTACACAATCTAAATAGTCCGAAATTCGCCCTCGGAAATTTCCCGAAAATTCCTTATATTCGCAAACTTAATTAAATAGGATAAAACCTGTTAAACTGATTGAAAATGAAGAAGTTTACCGAATATAAAAACCTCGATTTAGCCGCTGTTGCCGAAAATGTTTCCAACTTTTGGAACGAAAACGAAACTTTTAAAAAATCCGTAGAAATTCGTGAAGGAAAACCCGAATACGTTTTTTACGAAGGGCCGCCTTCTGCGAACGGAATGCCGGGAATTCATCACGTGATGGCGCGAGCGTTGAAAGATATTTTCTGCCGCTACCAAACCCAACAAGGAAAGCAGGTTTTCCGAAAAGCGGGTTGGGACACTCACGGTTTGCCAATAGAATTGGGCGTTGAGAAAGAATTAGGCATTACCAAAGAAGATATTGGCAAGAAAATCTCCGTGGAAGAATACAACCAAGCGTGTCGAAACGCCGTGATGCGCTACACCGATGTTTGGAACGATTTGACGGAAAAAATCGGTTATTGGGTGGATTTGGAAGATCCATACATTACCTACGAACCGAAATATATGGAAACCGTTTGGTGGCTTTTGAAACAATTATACACCAAAGATTTATTATACAAAGGTTACACAATTCAACCTTATTCTCCCGCTGCAGGAACGGGTTTGAGTTCGCATGAATTAAACCAACCCGGAACGTATCGTGATGTTTCTGACACTACGGTTGTTGCGCAGTTTAAGGTTAAAAAACTTTCAGATTCTTTGAACGAGAAGCTGAATAGCGCAACCAAAACCATTAATTTAGAGAATGAAACTTGCGGTGGTGTTAATCATTGGGCAGAATTTGATCAAGAAAATGATGGGCAAAAAGTAAAAAACACAGCTCCAGTTTACATTTTAGCGTGGACGACAACTCCGTGGACTTTACCTTCCAATACAGCTTTGGCAGTTGGAAGAGACATTGAATATATTTTAGTAAAAACCTTTAACCAATATACTTTCGAGCCGATTAATATTGTTTTGGCAAGTGTTTTATTGGATAAAAATTTTGGTAAAAAATATGCAATTGGAACCGATGAAGATTTTGCAAATTATAATTCTGAAACGAAAATAATTCCTTATCAAATTTTAGCAGAATTTACCGGAGAACAATTAGCTGGAACCGAATACGAGCAATTAATTCCGTGGTTTTTACCCGCAGAAAATCCTGAAAATGCCTTCAAAGTGATTGTCGGGGATTTTGTGACGACGGAAGATGGAACCGGAATTGTACATATTGCGCCAACTTTCGGTGCAGATGATGCACGAGTTGCCAAAGAAAACGGCATTTCGCCGATGTTGGTGAAAGACGAAAACGACAATCTCGTTCCGTTGGTGGATTTGCAAGGGAAATTTATTAAAGGCGAAAATGTTCCTGAACTTTTTGCAGGAAAATATATTAAAAACGAATATTACGAAGACGGAACTGCGCCCGAAAAATCTTGGGACGTGGAACTTGCGATTTTGTTGAAGACTGAAAATAAAGCCTTTAAAGTAGAAAAATACGTCCACAGTTATCCGCATTGTTGGCGAACCGACAAACCCGTTTTGTATTATCCTTTGGATTCTTGGTTTGTGAAAATGACAGCGGTGAAAAACCGTTTGGTAGAACTGAACGAAACCATCAATTGGAAACCAAAATCTACCGGAGAAGGTCGATTTGCAAACTGGTTAGAAAACGTAAACGATTGGAATCTTTCCCGATCAAGATATTGGGGAATTCCTTTGCCAATCTGGCGTACCGAAGATTTGAAGGAAGAAATCATCATTGGTTCTGTGGAAGAATTAATGACGGAAATTCAGAAATCCTTGGACGCAGGTTTTATGGCTAAAAATCCTTTCGAAGGTTTTGAAGTTGGAAATATGTCCAAAGAAAACTATGCTCAAATCGATTTGCATAAAAATATTGTTGATGAAATTATCTTGGTTTCAGCTTCGGGAAAATCGATGAACAGGGAAACCGATTTAATTGATGTTTGGTTCGATTCGGGTTCGATGCCTTATGCGCAATTGCATTATCCGTTTGAAAACAAAGAAATGATCGACGAAAGAAAAGCGTTTCCGGCAGATTTTATTGCGGAAGGAGTTGATCAAACTCGCGGTTGGTTTTATACGCTTCATGCGATTGGAACGGCGGTTTTCGATTCTGTCGCTTATAAAAATGTGATGAGCAACGGTTTGGTTTTAGACAAAAACGGACAAAAAATGTCGAAACGCCTTGGAAATGCAGTTGATCCGTTTTCGACTTTAGAAAAATATGGTCCAGATGCGACGCGTTGGTATATGATTTCTAACGCAAATCCGTGGGAAAATTTAAAATTCGATTTGGAAGGAATTGATGAGGTTCGCAGGAAATTCTTCGGAACTTTATACAATACTTATTCGTTTTTTGTGCTTTATGCAAATGTTGACAACTTTAATTATTCGGAAAAAGACATTGAAAACCGTCCGGAAATAGACCGTTGGGTTTTGTCTGAACTCAATCTTTTAGTAAAAGAAGTAACCGAATTTTATAATGATTACGAACCAACGAAAGTTGCGAGAGCGATTAATAATTTCGTGAACGATAATTTGAGTAATTGGTATGTAAGACTTTGCAGAAGACGTTTCTGGAAAGGCGATTACAGCGAAGATAAAATTTCTGCGTACCAAACTTTATATACTTGTCTCAAAACGATAGCAAAAATTGCGGCACCAATTGCGCCATTCTTTATGGATCAATTGTACCAGGATTTGAATAAAATTACGGGTAAAAATGCGGCGGAATCCATTCACTTAACCGATTTCCCGAAAGCGGATGAAAATTTGATCGACCAAGATTTGGTGGAAAAAACGCATTTGGCGCAACAAATTACTTCGATGGTTTTTTCTTTAAGAAAGAAAGAAAATATCAAAGTTCGTCAACCACTTCAAAAAGTGATGATTCCTGTTTTGGATGCGAAAACGGAGCAGCAAATTTTGGCGGTTTCGGATTTGATAAAACAAGAAGTGAATGTGAAAGAATTGCAATTAATTAATAATGAAGAAGCTTCGCATTTAATTGTAAAACAGATTAAACCGAATTTTAAAACTTTGGGTTCAAGACTCGGAAAAGACATGAAACTGGTTGCCGGTGAAATTACCAATTTCACGGCGGAACAGATTTCAAGTCTTGAAAAAGAAGGAAAAATGCAAATTCAGGGTTATGAAATTTCTTTGGATGATGTAGAGATTTTCACGAAAGACATTCCGGGTTGGACGGTTGCCAATGAAGGAAAAATGACTGTGGCATTGGATTTGACATTAACGGACGAATTAAAATCTGAAGGAATTGCGCGGGAATTTGTGAATAGAATTCAGAATATAAGAAAAGACAGAGGTTTTGATTTAACCGACAGAATATCAATTCAATTGGAAGAAAATTCGCCTTTTGAAAAAGAAGTTATAAAAAATGAACAATATATTTCAGCAGAAGTATTGTCAGATAGAATAGAAATTGTAAATTCACTCTCAAATTTTGATGAAATTGAGATCGATGAACTCAAATTTAAAGTAGAAGTTCAAAAAAAATAACAATATGATAATAACCCTTTTGAGAATCTGGGTTAATTTAAAAAAATACAACTATGGCAGAAGACAGACAAAAGTACGGTGACACCGACTTACAGGAATTTAAAGAAGTTATTCAGGCAAAAATAGAGAAAGCAGAAAAGGATTTAATGCTGATTAGAGAAAGTTTTATCAACGACCAAAACAATGGGACAGATGATACTTCACCAACCTTCAAAGCTTTTGAAGAAGGTGCTGAAACGTTGAGCAAAGAGCAAAATTCAATCTTGGCGGGAAGACAGGAAAAATTCGTACGCGATTTAAAAAACGCATTAATTCGTATTGAAAACAAAACCTACGGAATTTGCAGAGTTACAGGGAAATTAATTCCTAAAGAAAGATTGATGGCAGTTCCACATGCTACTTTAAGTATCGAAGCGAAAAATATGCAACGATAAAATTGTACAAAGTATAACGTAATAATGTACAAAGTGTGGTGTATTTTTCGAAAGATACATTCTGCTTTGTACATTTTATATTTTACAAAAAAATAAAAAATGGAATTTCTATACATTTTGTTTGCAATTGCGGTTGTTTTCTTGTTTTTTTTTCGACGGGAAATCAAGGAAAAAATCGCTCCCAATAAAACCCGAAATTATACAATCGACGATAAATTCAATTCCGAAAAACGAGAAAAGGAAAAGGAAATCGATGACCTTTTGGGAAAAATAGACAAAAACGGAATTGCAGATTTAAGTGAAAAAGACAAAAAGCGACTCGACGAACTTTCAAAAAAAATAAAATAACAATGGAATCCTTAATCGTACATCCAAAAAATCAAATGGAACTGAATGCGTTGAAAAGCGTAATGAAAGACATGGGCATTAAATATGAAAAATTTCACACCCGAAATCATAATGCTGCTCCGAAATCTGAACCAAGAACATCAAATAAAACAGACAAACCGACCAGAACTTTTAAAGACAAACCTTAATTAAAGACAATAGATTAGAAGATTTCAGACACGAGATATTCAATATCTTTAAAAATGATCATCTTTAAAATCAGCAATTTCATTATGAAAAAAATAGCATTCATTACCTTTATCATTCTTTTAATCGATCAGGTTTCTAAATTTTATATTAAAACGCATTTCAATTTAGGAGAAAGTGTTCCAGTATTTCCAGGTTTTAAATTGACTTTTGTAGAAAATCCGGGCATGGCTTATGGCTTTCATTTCGGTGGATTAATCGGAAAATATTTCTTGGTAATTGTAAGAGTATTTTTGATTGGCGGAATGATTTATATGTTCCGAAAGTGGTTGAAAGAAGGCGCATCCAATTATTTAATCATTCCAATGGCGATTATTTTTGCTGGGGCAATTGGCAATTTAATCGACGGAATGTTTTACGGAATGCTTTTCGATAGTGGAACTGTTTATGACGAAAGTATTGGTAGATGGATTGAATATGGTGGGATTTCTAAAGTTGTTCCTTTTGGCGAAGGTTATTCTACATTTATGAAAGGCTGCGTGGTTGATATGCTGCATTTCCCATTGGTTGATTGGCACGTTCCTCCAACTTTTCCCTTGATTGGCGGGAAACATATTGAATTCTTTAAATACATTTTTAATGTTGCAGATTCTGCTATTACAGTAGGCGCTGTATTATTATTGATTTTCAGAAAAAAAGCGTTACCGAATGGTTTGGATTTTTAATAATTAGCTTTGGAGTAGTTGCATATATTTGAGATTTATATGGCATTTTAGAAAAACCGCAGAAAATACAATTAACTAAAAGAAATTACTTAAATAAAATTCTCTTGAAAGAATTAAACTTTTATTCAAACAAATTAAGATCATTTTTACTATTTTTTATTTCTTCAATATTTATTATTGCTGGAATATTTTTAGGTGACAAATTGATTAATTTTGAAGAAAAGCTATTTAAAAGTGTAATTTTAATTTGTGGTTTTTTGTTGTTTTCGTTTGGAATTATTTTGTCTCTTTTATTGTTGACAAGAAAAAAGCCGCTTTTAACAATTACAAATAGTCAAATAATAATTCATAATGTTCTGACTTCATCTAAAACTGTAGAATTTAAGAATATCAAGTCATTTTTTATCGTTAATACTTATCATCGCGGAATTACGACAAACAGGCAAATATTTATTGAACTAATTAAACCAACAGAAAATTATAGAAGTATGTGGATCTATAAATTTCTTAATAAAATAAGTAAACCAATTGCTAACTCTCAATATTCTATTCAAACGGA
>NZ_JBAVFG010000084.1:0-7277 GCF_049588135.1 Kaistella sp.
CAAGAGATGAGGCAAATAAATCCAAGTCTTGATTTTTTTGGTTCTTTTTTTATCAAGAAAAAAAGAATGAAAACTTTTCAGCAAACCGACAAAGGAGGTTCGCCGATTCCATTAAAAATATAGAAAATAGAAGTCAATTTTTGTTACTTTTTGTTTCAAGAAAAACCATTGAAAATGGTTCGCTGATTCCATTGAAAAAATATAAAAGAGGAAGCAAAAAGTAAAAGAATTAAATGTTTTCTTTCCATTAGAATGCCGGATAACCGAATAATGCCTATTGCAGACAATCTCCTTAATCTCCCAAAACAAGTAGAGGACACAGCATCCATCATCAAACATCCAAAACCACCGCCGTTTTACCAGCCAACAATAACCCGCTCCCGTCAAAAAACCGAATCAACGCAAATTTCAACAAACCTTCGTCAACACCCCCACTCTCAGGAACAAAAACCTCCGAACAAGGAAGCAAAACCTCAAAAACAACATCTACAAATCCCAACGAATCCTGCCCCTCATCAGGATCGATGAACCGAAGCGTCACCTCAGCTTTCGTACTTCCCTCAGGAATACGGTCAAAAAAAAGCGTCCGCTTCTCGTAATCATAGCGGCATCTTTTTCCGTCTCTAAGGTTCCACACAAAATCGCCAAGGATTTTCGTGCTTTCAGCATGTTGCAGCCCCAGTTGCACCGTCCGTTCCCCCTTTCCGGATACGGCGTCCATCTTCATGAGGTCGTGCAGCATTTTCGCCATCCTCCCATGAAGTTGCGGATCGTTCAGATCCTTTACAAAGGGTTGAAGAGCCCGCCGCAGTTGGGCGCCAAATTTTGAACAACGCCCAAATTCAGAGGCATTATTTCTTACATTCACATATTTTTCATCCTTCCGGATCTTTTCTCCATCAAAACCACCCGGAGTCCGCACAATGATCTTGCCGTTCATTTTATAAAACGAAAGCCCGCCCAGCTTTCCGGTAATTTTAAGGACACCTTTGAGTTCTGCCATCTTATTTTAAGAATTATAGGGTTTCTCAAAGATAATAAATTTTAATATATAGTATGGATATAGAATAGATATAGTATGGTTACAGTATGAAGAAGCACCTACAAACCGTAGTTTGGCGAACTGCATATTGAAGGATAAAGGCAAAGTCCCTGCTCACCTGCGAAATTGCGCCCATCCTTGAAACTATTGGATATAAAGTGTAATTTTTGTTGATAAGCGAAATTTCTCCTGATTAAAAAAAATACCTGCGAAAACAAAATATTTTCGCAGGTATTATCCGGTGCAGGTCTTATTAAGATGACGATATCTTCGAGCATTGCTTGAGCTCTATAAACTCTCTTTTTACTTGATTATTTTTGTTTAAAAACTCAACAAGATAATAACCGGGTTTCAATTCTGATGTTTCAAGGTTTTTAACTCCTTTGATTTCTTTTACCAGGAAACCCTTTGTATTATAGATTTTAATGGTAGCAATATCAGAATTTTTCATTTTAATGAATTTTATTGAAGGATTAATTTCTTAGAGGTAACCTGAGTTCCTGATTTCAGAGAAACGATATAGCTCCCCGATGGCAAATGGCCTAGATGGAGTTCCTTCTTGAAAAAGCCTTGCTGTTTTGAAATTTCGGTGGTATAAACTACTTTCCCAGTCATATCCATAATTGAAACACTACCGCTTTTATCATTGTCATTTTTCACATCATAAAGTAAAGTGACCTGCTTGTTCGGAGCTGGATTTGGGTATAGACCGAATGTTACTTTAGTATTCACCTCATTGCTTGCTAATAAATCGGAAATATCTTTATATTTAAAGTACATATTTCCCGTAGTTCCGCCACCATTTTCCGTAAAATACATTCTGTAGTATTTCTGATCTTCTTTGATATAATATACAACGTCTGGAATTAAACCAGAGGTAGGTTTCCAAGAGTGCCCGATAGTTGTAATCACTTTTTTGAAGGTATTGACGTCTGGCAAATTAATGGCGCTTGTTGCTTGCGTTTCTGAAGCTTTTGCCACCGTAATTCTTGGACTTTGGATAACACCGGATAATTGATACATCATGATTCCATTATAGAAAGTCCAGTATCTGGTCATCATAAAATCCCATTTGTCTTTCGGAGGTTCTACATGAGTAACTTCTTGATTGTTAAGGAGTGAATAATAATTAAAGTAGGAATCTGCTGTTCCGTTAGCGATTGTTTTAGAAATGGTGGTATCCCAAGTTGTTCCGTTCCATTTTGAATATTTGAAGGTATAACCACCAAAATAATCAGTAATCATAAATTTGAAATAAGTGTTATTCGGATATTTTAGTACATAAATAGTTTTTCCATCAATATGGTGTGATCCGATGTTATAACAACCCCAACCTGTGGAAAGAATACTACACGATAAATCAGCTTGCTCAAAAGCTCCTTCTTCCAAAGATTCTGTTAAATCAGGATTATAGAGCGGTTCTCCCCAAGTTGAAAGATGAGCAATATCGATGTTATCCCATTGCGTAGGATCTGTGGAAGCTTGGTAAGTATCGATCGCTTGTGCATCGTTAACTCTTGTTCCGAAAGCAGCTGTACCATTTCTGTAGAATGCGACATCCCAAATAGCTGCAGATTGAGCCGTTAACTTATTTTCAGATAAATCAAAAAAAACTTGATTTTGATATCCTGGTCCTGTTGTGGCGTTTACCTGGGTATAACCATAGGGATCTGTTTGTGCATTACTGGTGGTCATAATTCCTGCGGCGAGGAATGCGGAAAATAATAATAGTTTTTTCATTGTTTTTATTTAGAATGATTAAAATTAATTTCAGCAAATGTAATATTTATTTAGAATAATTAAAAATAATTTAATAGTTTTGCCAAAGAAATTTTAACAAATGAGAAAAACATTACTTTCTATAATTACAATTTTCCCGCTATCAAATGGGGTCTTCGCTCAAGTGAAAATAGACTCCGCAAATATTCAGGAAGTGGTGATTACCGGACAGTACAGCCAACAATCAATCAAAAAATCGCTTTACAAAGTAGAGGTCATTACCAACGAAGATATTCAGCGGATGGCAGTGAATAATGTAGCAGAAGTTCTGAACCAAACTTTAAATATTCTGATCATTCCCGACAAAAACTCTGGTGATTCTAAAGCCAATATTTTAGGAATGGGTGCAGATTATACCAAAGTCTTGATTGACAATATTCCTGTAATTGGTGACACCGGATTAGGAAGTAATATCGATTTGACAAAAATAAGCCTTGATAATATCGAACGCATCGAAATTGTAAAAGGGTCGATGGGCGTGGAATTCGGAAATAACGCAATTTCTGGGGTGATTAATATTATCACCAAAAAATCATCCCGCACAAAATGGAATGTACGAGGTTCTATACAGGAAGAAACCGTCGGGAAAGAATACGATTGGGTAGATTATGGAAAAGGAAGACATGTACAGTCGCTGAGTATTTCTCATAATATTTCTGATCATTGGTTTGCTGATTTATCTTTAAACAGAAATGACTTTCAGGGTTTTTGGGGAGATAAGAAAGGCAAAAATTATTTTGAACAGGATGGAAATCGGGGGTACGAATGGCAACCGAAAGAGCAATGGAATCCAGCATTTTTACTAAGGTTTTTTTCTGCGAAGACTCAGTTTTTCTACAAAGGAGATTATCTCTCAGAAGAAATAAATTATTACAATCCTCTAGTTCAGCAGAAATATTTGGGAGCGGGCGAAAGAACCTTTGTCGCAAATGACCGGGATTATTTAACCAAAAGAATGTTGCACCATTTCAATATTCAAACTGAATTATTTAAAAAATCAAAATTCTCCGGTGATTGGTCTTATCAAAAACAAACCAGAAAAAACAAAGACTATATTTTCGATATTCCGGCAAGGAAAACCATCTTTTTTGATGATGAAAATATGTACTATCAGGCAGAAACTTTTTACTCCAGAGGAACCCTCAGTAATTTTTTGAATTCTGAAAATACAAATGTCCAAATTGGTTATGAAGGTGATTACACCAAAGGTTTTGCCGGGTTTTCAACGGGAAGCTTTGCTGGTAATAACCAGATAAAAAATGTTTTGAATGGAGGTCTTTTTGCGTCGGCAGAATTTAATCTTAGCGAAAAATGGTTCTTAAGACCAGGTTTCAGAGTTAACTTTTCTGATACTTTCAGTGCCAAACCTAATTTCTCTTTGGTCTTTAAAAACAAAATCAGCGACCAGTCTGAATTCAGAGCGATTATAGGATCAGCGAATAAAAACCCGACTTTCGAACAGCTCTTCACCTATTTCGTGGACAGCAATCACGATATTCGGGGAAATGAAGACCTTAAACCGGAGAATTCTTTTTCAGGAACTTTATACTACACTACAACCAGCAAGCCGGAAGAGCATTTGAAATGGTCATTGGATGCGAGTTCTATGTATTTACAGGTTCAGGATCGGATTGAACTGGTAAATGAGTTGGCTTCACAGTACAAATACATTAATATCGATACAGATCAGACTTGGTTGAACACGATTTCTGGTAAAATTTCAAATCAAAACTTTGGTTTCAACGTAAGATATTCAATTCTCGGACGAGCATTGAGGTTCGCTGGTGCGGTCGATAATAACTATCGGTTTTCTTCAGAAATCAATTCTTCTTTCTATTATAATTTGTTGAAAACGAGAACCTCTTTCTCTATTTTCTTTAAAGGAATTGGAAAAAGCGACCGAATTGTAGAAGATAAAACTTTAGGAATTACCCAGTATATCTTAACGGAACAAAAAGCATTTTCTTTAATGGACGCTTCGGTTTCGCAGAAATTTTGGAAAAACCATTTTACATTGACGGTTGGAGCGAGAAATATTTTAGATGTTTCGGAAGTGCAGAATTCTTCTGTTACTGGTGGCACTCATAGTTCCGGTACTTCTAGTGAAAGACTTTTTTATGGAAGAAGTTATTTCTCACGTTTAAATTTTAATTTTTAAAAAATGAAAAAAATAAATTACCCTTTTGTCTTATTGCTGTTTCTATCTTTTTGTACGTCCTGTATTCGGGAAGATAATACGCCCGTAAAAATTGAACCGATAACAGGTGCTGTTGTAGATCCTGAGATGGGTGGTCCAACAGAAAAAAATCAGGTTTGGATAGAACTGAGTACCGGAAATGGGAAAACAACTTTGCGGGAAAATTGGGATTTGGGATTCTATTCCGGTGCTGAATTTCGTGTAATCCTGAACGGCTCGTTGGTAATGGCAGTTGGAAAAATAGAAAACAGTTACAACATCGATGCATTAAATTCTGCCTCAGTGAAAAACCTAAAACCATTGGTTCAGGTGGCAAATTTCACCGATAACTCGAAATATATTGATGATCCAAGTGGTGACATTCTGAATCAAACAACCGGTATTCAAGAAATCAAAGCCAATGAGGACGAGAACAATGTTTACTTGCTCAATATGGGCTATACCGCTTATTCAGGGGCTACGGTTCCGGGAAGTGTTTATACTTTGGGGAACGAAAGAGGTTGGAAAAAAATTAAAATCATCAGATTCCACGAAGGTTATAAAATTCAATATGCCAACTTGGATGAAACTTCTCACAAAGAATATGTCATCACCAAAGATGCTGATTTTAATTATAAATTTTTCTCCTTCTTCACCGAAACGGAAGCAGAGATACAGCCCAAAAAGAAAAACTGGGATTTGTGTTTTACCGTATTTACCAATCTTGTAAATAATCCGGAAAATAATCTTCCGACTTCTTATATTTTTCCAGATGTTGTACTTCATAATATCCTTGGGAATGTAGGAGCATATGAAGTAACGACCGCAAACGGACAGGGAGAAACTGAGTATAACAGATTCACCAAAGAAAATATCGATCCTTCAAAATTTGTTTTTAATGATCAGCGTACCATCGGTGGTAACTGGCGTACAACAACTGGTGCAAACGGCGCTGAAGTGTATAGCAATAAATTTTATATCGTTAAAAATAGTGATGGCTTTTATTTTAAACTCAGATTCCTGAGAATGAAAAACCAGGATGGATACAGAGGGTATCCGCAATTCGAATACAAAGCACTTTAAATTAAATCTTAAAATAAAACTTTAATAAATACTATTATGAATTCAAAAAATCTATTTTCAGCTCTTGCAGTTGGAGCAGCATTATTTGCACAGGCACAAAGTCAGCAAGATGTAAAAGCAATTAAAGCAATGACTGGTTGCTATGACGTAAGTTTCAATTTTGCAGAAACCTTTTCAAGTCAAAAAGATTATGAAAAGAAAAAAAATTACAGATCGGGTGCTTTAGAATGGATTACTGTCGCCGAAGAAAGTCCTAAAAAAATTGAACTTCAGCACATTCTTATCGTGAATCCACAAGGTTCTGGTAAAGATGCCATCGTAAAACACTGGAGACAGGATTGGTTGTATGAGAATACGGATCTTCACACTTTTGATAAAGACAGCCATTGGAAATTTACAAAACTGGATCCTGCGAGCGTGAAGGGACAATGGACACAAGTTGTTTACCAGGTGGATGATGCGCCAAGATATTCTGGTAACGGAACCTGGATACATGTTGATGGCAGAAATTATTGGGAAAGTACCGCAGATGCTCCATTGCCAAGAAGAGAATATACGACCCGAAAAGACTACAATGTAATGCTTAGAGGAAATCACCACGAAATCTACGATTGGGGATGGATTCATGACCAGGACAACAAAAAAATATTGAGAAAAGACGGCGCAAAAGACGAAACCATTGTTGAGGAAAAAGGACGTGAATACTATACCAAAGTAGAAGACGGAAAATGCATCATTGCCCAAAATTACTGGAATGAATATGCACCTTTATGGAAAACAGTTCGTCAGACCTGGGATGAAGAATTGGCGAGAAATAAAGATTTAAATGTTCAGCCAAATGTTGAAGATATTTATTTGTACAAAGATTTAATGGAGCTTTCCCCAAAACAAAATAAAGAAGCCAAAGAATTGGTAAAGAAATATATTGTAACAAAGAACTAGGATACAATCATCATATAAGCACTATTTTGTAAACTGAATTTTGCTTTTTTAGAAGCCTCGATAAATCGAGGCTTCGTCAATTAAACAGCTGACATTCTTATATAAAAGACGGCGCTATGGCATTGCGTGGCAAGACTACATATTTATTTTGAAAGATAAAGGCATTATCACCGCAGATTTTCAGTGTATGATCCTTGACCATAAGTAAAAAGCCAAATTCTTAATTTGCATAAAAACTCAATTACCCAACAAGGG
>NZ_JBAVFG010000085.1:0-2816 GCF_049588135.1 Kaistella sp.
CATTAGAATTACTAAAAAAGTTGGTTTTTGAAACCCGAAAAGAAGATGGCTGTCTCCAATACGATTTGGTGGAAGATAACGAAAACATAGGCATTTTCTTTATCGTAGAACTTTGGGAAAGTGAAGAACATCACCATCAACACAATGGCAGCGACCATTTGATGAATTTCCGAAATGAGTCTGCAGCAATGTTGGAGAAATCTGTACAAGTTTATAAAGGATTTAAAACCTTCTAAAAAGATGAAAAAAATTTCAATTCTAATGCTCTTATTTTCTGTATTTACATTCGGACAAAAATATACGAAAGCAGAAATATCTAGAATTACAGAAGGGAATATTGAAACCGTACTTCCTATATTTCAAACGTCAGATTCTTTGCAACATCAGGTTTTACTCCAACAATCGATTGATGTAAATCCAAAAGATCAGTACACCAGAATTTTGGTCAACAGAATGAAGTTAGCATTAATTTCTACGGACGGCGGTGTCGGAATTGCCGCGCCACAAGTTGGCATTAACCGAAATATCATTTGGGCAAAACGATTTGATAAGGAAGAGAAACCTTTGGAATATTTTATCAATCCAAAAATCGTTTGGCGTTCCGAAGTTTTAAATTTAGGTCCAGAAGGCGATTTATCCATCGAAACTTTCAGAGATTACTTTTATCGAAGTCAAGTTATTCAACTAGAATATTTTGATTTAAATGGAAAGAAACACACTGAAATTGTAGAAGGATTCACCGCAGTAATTCTACAGCACGAAATCGATCATCTTTCTGGGATTTTGATATCTGATAAAATAGAAAATCAGAAAATGAAAACTTTCGAAAAAGTTGAATTGTATAAAGAATTAAAATAAAAAAATCACCTCTTTCAAGGTGATTTTTCGTTATCTAATCAATCTTTAGTCTAAACAAGCGATGCTTCAAAAACGGCGCAGAAATGTTTTTTAATTCTCTCTTTAACTTCAGCCATTTCCTCATCAGAAAATTCTCGTTCCAGTTCACGCTGCAAAGAAGTCACTCCTTTATCTTTAATTCCACACGCAATAATATATTCGAAATAACGCAAGTCCGTATTCACATTCAGCGCAAAACCATGCATCGTGACCCATTTTGATGTTTTCACGCCCATTGCACAAATTTTTCGGGCATAAGGTTTTCCAATATCCAGCCAAACTCCCGTTTCACCTTCGCTCCTTTCTCCTTTCAAACCGTAATCTGCAAGAACCCGAATAATCACTTCCTCCAAATTCCGCATATACAAATGAATGTCGGATTTAAAATTATCCAAATCCAAAATCGGATAACCCACCATTTGTCCGAAACCGTGATAAGTAATGTCTCCGCCGCGATTCGTATGAACGAAAGTCGCATTAATTTCCTTCAATTTTTCTGAATTGGCGAGCATATTTTCTTCATGCCCAGATTTTCCTAAAGTATATACGTGCGGATGTTCCACAAACAACAAATAATTCGGTGTTTCCTCATAGATTTCGTCGGTTCTATCTCGGTTTTTCAGTTTCAGTTCAATGATTTCTTTCATTAATTTTTCCTGATATTCAAATGCCGGAAGATAATCCATCAAACCTAATTCTCGAAAGTGCAACGTTCTGTTCTGGGTGTCAGTCATTTATTTCAATATTTTGAAAAATACTTTTTTTATTTCTAAGATTTTCCGCGACAAATTTATAAAATTAATTTATTATGCTATGGATAAAATCACTTGCTTTTTCCTTCCAATTTTCATTTTCCAGCAGGATTTTCACGAAAGCAGTTCCGATAATTCCGCCATTTGCTTTTTTCGTCACATCGTCAAAATCTTTTTTATTCTTAATTCCAAAACCGATGAACAAAGGATTTTTCAAATTTAAAGAAGCCAAATTATTCAAATAATCTTCATTATTAATTGACTTGTTTTCATTTCCTGTGGTTGAAGAAGAACTGACGGCGTACAAAAACCCAGAACTCAAAGAATCGAGATATTTTATCCTTTCATCTGAAGTTTCGGGCGTTACCAAAAACGTAAAAGTGAGGTTGTATTTTGCTAAAATTTCTCGATAATTTTTCTCAAATTCAATCGGCGGAAGATCAGGAATAATCAATCCAGAAACGCCAGATTCTGAACATTCTCTACAAAAGTTTTCAAATCCGAAACTCAAAACCGGATTGATATAACCCATTAAAATGATTGGAATTTTAATCTCATTCTTAATGGATTTCAGTTGTGAAAAAAGTTTCGCAATCGTCATTCCGTTTCTCAGAGCAAGTTCGTGCGCTTTTTGAATAATTTCGCCATCGGCAACTGGATCGGAATAAGGCATCCCAATTTCCATCATATCCGCACCGGAATTTTGAATAAGTTTAATGATTTCTGTGGTATCTTCCAATTGCGGAATTCCTGCGGTGAAGTAGATGTTGAGTTGTTTTTTGGACTGGAAGTTGGAAGCTGGAAGTTGGAAGTTATTGTCTTTCATTTTTTTTAGTAATTTTAATTAAGAGCCTGTTTAAATTTTATTCAGTAAAAATTTTATGGCGGATAATTTGACCATATTTTCAGAGGTTTCCATTATGAGTTCATAATTTCTACATAATCTTCTGTCATTATCAAACCATGAAAATGTACGTTAAATAATCCATCTTTTGGAAATGGGCTGAAAACCAGTTTTCTTCTCGTCATTTCTCATTACCACATTAATGAGGTAACCAAAGCGGTTTTTTACTTGTTCTATAACTTCTCCTCTATAGCCTCCGTCTGCAAGGATCACCTTTATCGGAGTTAAAAAATAAGCCAAAGTTCTCATTAATAATTCTGCAG
>NZ_JBAVFG010000086.1:0-5860 GCF_049588135.1 Kaistella sp.
GAAAGTATGCTGTAATGATGTGATAAAAATAGGGACACCCAAAAACCAAAATTTTGGTCAGAAATAATTTTTCCGTTGGTAATAGGTATTCTTTTTCTCCGTAAATTTGATTCGGTTTTTGTGATACTTGTCCGTAAAAAATAATGTGATGGAGCTAAAGAGTGATGGCTCATCAATCTGCTTTTTTGATTGCTCATCCAATCAACATCAGCAAAATGAGTCACTCAATTATTGTTAATACAGTTGCGTAAAACCACTTCAAACTGACTAATGACAGGATGAAAAGCCTGTGCTAAACGAATATTTGCCAAATAGCGTTTTTTCGCTCTTTTGTTATCATTTCCGACTGCGGGTAGAATGTTATTATCAATTTGCGGGATAAAAAGATCATAAAAACAGACACTCACAGCATCATTTTTTTCAGATACAAATGTTCCTGACAAATCTCTAGTAGCTTCATACCATTAATTATGGAAAACCATAAACTAGGTATTGTTAAATATTGTTTTTTTATAAGAGTAAACACTGAATTTTACCATGACCGAAAACAAACATATTGAATACAAGCAGCAGGTGACTCCCGAATTAGAAAAGGAAGTGGTCGCATTTCTTAATGGCAATGAGGGTGGCACTATTTATATTGGTATTGATAAAAAAGGACATCCTGTTGGTGTTGAGGAGATTGATCAGGTACAATTACAACTTAAAGATCGGTTCAAAAACAATATACTTCCCTCGTGTTTAGGGCTTTTTGATTTGGTGATAGAAAAACGGGGAGGAAAAGATGTTTTGAAAATAATAGTAGCAGGAGGATATGAAAAACCCTATTATATAAAGAAGTATGGTATGTCAGAAAAAGGATCTTTTATTCGCATAGGCAGTTCTTCAGAACCGATGCCCACGAGGCAAATCGAGCAGCTTTTCGCCAAGCGTACACGACATTCGATTGGCAATATAAAATCTAACAAACAGGAACTTCATTTTCAGCAGTTGCGTATATATTATCAAGGCATTGGTAAAGATTTAAATGATCAGTTTGCAAAGAATCTAGAATTCCTTACAGAAGACCGTGCATTTAATTTTGTTGCTTATTTAATGAATGATTCCAATACCATTTCAGTAAAAGTAGCGAGATACAAAGGAATTGACCGTGTAGATTTGACGGAGAGCAATGAATATGGTTTTGAATCTTTGGTGAAAGCAACCCAACAAGTTTTAGACAAACTAAATTTAGAAAATAAAACGCTCACTAAAATTACCGCAAAAGAGCGTCAGGAAAAACGGTTATGGAATAAAATTGCAATTCGTGAAGCCATTGTAAATGCTTTTGTACATAATGATTATTCAAAGGAATTAGCTCCTAAATTTGAACTTTTTGATGACCGTTTAGAAATAACGTCGAATGGAGGCTTACCAGAAGGACTTTCCAAAGACGAGTTCTTTGAAGGGTTTTCTGTTCCCCGGAATAAAGAGCTCATGCGTATTTTTAAAGACCTTGATTTGGTAGAGCAATTGGGTTCCGGTATTCCCAGGATTCTTCAGTTTTATGAGAAAGACGTTTTTCAATTCTCAGAGAACTTTTTGAGAATTGTTTTGCCAAGCAACGTTATAGAAGATGCTGATCAAGTTGGTGGTCAAGTTGGTGGTCAAGTTGGTGGTCAAGATCATAATCATGTTAAAGAATTAACGAAAGGTCAGGATCAAGTATTTCGTTTAATAGAAGCCAATCCAAAAATATCAAGAAGAGAATTAGCGGAAAAGCTGAAAATTAACGAATCAGCGATACAAAAACATACTAATGCTTTGAAGGAGAAGAAAGTAATTGAAAGAGAAGGGAAAACTACTGGATATTGGAAAATTAATAAAGAATAGACAATAGATTTGGTGTATTAAACGCCAATGAAATCAATATTCTGAAAAAAGCTCGGAATATCAGGAAACTTCGGAGAGCACGTAACATTAATAGCACATTTCATTTTAACGATGAAGGTGAAATTGAAGGAGATTTTAAGCTAGTGTCTTGTATCGTTAGATTAGGATTTATTAAGTAATCTGGATAGGTATTTCAGGACGGATCAGAAAACTTTTTGAGAATTGTCCTACCGGCTGCAGAAGCAATTACCCCGCAAGTTACCCTGCAAGTTACCCCGCAGGTTGAAGCCCTTTTAAAAATATTTGCGGGCATTCATTCTAGAAGGGAGTTGCAGGAAAGATTAGGGTTGTCAGACCGTGAGAATTTCAGAAAAATGTATTTGCAGCCCGCCATAGATAAAGGTTTGGTTGCCTTAGCTTTTCCAGATCAACCAACCAGCAGTAAACAGCAATATTATTTAACAGAAAAAGGAAAAGACGCTGTAAAATAAAGTCCAATGGGAAGTAATCATCTAAGACCTTTACAGACCAATTTGACGGTTAATATTGTAAAAACCAAAATAAACGCACTAAAAAAGTTTCCATAAAAGCAAAAAAACCTTGTAAAGACAAGTTTTTTCCTGACCGGGAAGTCCCCAATACTGTTTGTTGACAAAATTATTTATTTAATTTTAAAATGAAAACGATAGCATCCTGTTTTAAAACAACAGGGGTGCTTACAAGTGCAGAGAGAAACAGTTGGCTTCTCTTCAAAGGACGCTCAAAATATGATTAAAATTCATTTAAAAAGAAAAGTAGCTTTAGAACTGCCGAAAATAGGGATGCAGAATGATATCAGATGATTTTAGGGTCAGATTCGTTACTGCTTTTAAATGGAATTCTGCAGTAAACTTTGAAAGCCACGATCTTTCTTCTTTTGTTCTGTTATTCCTTTTCTCCTTTATTGCATGCTGTTACTTCAAGATGATCAACGGAATAGTCTCTCAAAATTTCATTGAACAGCTCTTTTGTCAAATCGGAACTTCCCGATAAAACAGTTCTGAAAATTTCAACGCGGTCATCAGGGGTTAGTTCATTGAGTTTTTCGGTGGTACGGAAAAACGTCATCAAATCTTCTCCTGTTCTATTTTGATCGGTTTCCATGGTTAAGTAATTTTTTGTTTTAGAACTAATGGACAAATCTTTTAAGCACGATCAATTTGCAAAATACAAAGATCATAAAAACAGACGCTTAAAGCATGATTTTTTTCAGATAATTGTTCTTGACAACTCGCTGGTAGCTTCGTAACATTAATTATAGAAGAACCGAAAACGATGTATTGTAAAATATCGTATTTTTATGAAGATTTAAAATAGATCAAAAACCAGATGAAAGGATTCGCTGAGGCGAAGGAGATCACATTATTAATTAATATTTTGTACCGATTTAACTTTAAATATGAGCTTACCAATCAACATACATACTTTAGTTCACGGCGATGCGATCGAATGGGAACGGCTGGAATTTAAACGAGGATGGAATCCTGAAGAAGTAGCTCACACCATCTGCGCTTTTGCTAATGATATTAATAATTGGGGTGGTGGTTACATCATTGTGGGAATCGATGAACAGGACGGCAGTCCTATACTGCCTCCTTTTGGTCTGCCACAAAATAGGTTAGACAGAATACAGGGTGAAATCGTGAATTTGGCAAACCAATTACAACCTCATTATTTTCCTATTGTCCAACCGTACCTTTTTCAAGATAAACACATTTTGATTCTATGGTGTCCTGCCGGAGATAATCGTCCATATACAGCACTAAGTACACAAGGTAAAGGTGCACAACGATATTCTTATGTCCGTCATGGTTCGCGTAGTGTTATTGCAAGAGATGCTGATGCAAGAAGGTTAATAGAATTAACCGCACGTATTCCTTTTGATGATCGCATTAATCAACAGGCAGATATCAATGACTTTGATTTGGGATTAATTCAGGCATTTCTACAAGAAGTAAAAAGTGATTTATTCGAAGAAAGTAAACAAATTAGTATGGCTAACTTAGCAAGAAATATGCTCATAGCCAAAGGACCAAATGAAAATTTGCTTCCTGTAAATGTTGGACTCTTATTTTTTAGTAAAAACCCTGAAAAGTTTTTCCCAAGAACCTGGATTGAATTGGTAGTACATCGTGATGATAGTGGAAGCAATTTTACAGAACATTACTTTAAAGGATCATTACCGACACAGCTTCGTGATGCTTTAAGTTTTTTGCAAACGAATGTGATTAAAGAGCATGTTAAAAAAGTTCCTTATCAAGCTGAAGCATTACGCTTTTATAATATTCCGTATGATGCGGTGGAAGAAGCCTTATCTAATGCAGTATATCATAAAAGTTACGAAATAAGAAGTCCTATTGAAATTCAAGTATGGCAAGATAAAATAGAAATAGTAAGCTATCCTGGTCCTATCCCTCCTGTAGATGCTCAAATACTGCAAAGCCAAGAACGGATTGTCGCTAGAGATTACAGGAACAGACGCATAGGAGATTTCTTAAAAGAACTTGACCTTACAGAAGGCAGAGGAACCGGTCTTCCAACAATATATAAAGCGATGGAAAGGAATGGCTCCCCGAAACCTATTCTCAATACGGATACACAAAGTACCTGTTTTTTAGTAACACTGCTTGTGCATCCTTTAGTAGAAATTAAATCAGTCATGAATAAAGAGATCCCTTCAAGTATTAGCAATTTAGATGATGTAATAGCTCTTGTTGATTCTATTAATGACGGAGTTAGTGACGGAGTTATTGACGGAGTTAATGCTATCGTTGAGAATGAAGTACATCATAGAGCGATCGACATGCTTAAACAAATGAAAGAATGGATCAGCAGAGAGCAAATGTTTGCTGCAATAGGATTAGCGAATAGTTCAACGAACAGGAAGAGATACTTAGATCCATTGTTAGATTTAAATTGGGTAGCAATGAAGTACCCGGATATTCCCACCCATCCAAGACAGCAGTATAAAAGAACCCATTTGGGTGAAAATATTTTAAAAATTATTGGAATTTAAATTAAATTTAAACAGACTCTAAATACGATGATCAACCGAATAGTCTCTCAAATTTAATTGAACAGCTCTTTTGGCAAATCGGAACTTCCCAATAAAACAGTTCTGAAAATTTCAACGCGCTCATCAGGGGTCAGTTCATTGAGTTTTTCGGTAGTACGGAAAAACTTCATGAACGCTTCTCGGGTTATATTTTGACAGGTTTCCATGGTTACGTAATTTTTTGTTTTAGAACTAATGGACCAATCTTTTAAGCACGATCAATTTGCAAAATACAAAGATCATAAGAACAAACCCTCAAAGCATTATTTTTCAGATAATTGTTCTTGACCAGTCGCTGGTAGCTTCGCAACATTAAGTACAGAAAATCGTAAACGGGGTATTGTATTTTTATAAAAATTTGCGCACAAGATTTTACGGTATGCAAAATGATTGGCTCCGCCGAATCTGCGTTTTCGCGTGTGAGCGGGGTTACTCAAAACGATCCGAATGCAGTCCATAAAACAAAACGAAAGTTGAATTCTTCGCAGAATTTTTTTCATATCGTATTTATTTGGTTGATTTTGTTTCTTACGTTTTCCAATCCCTCAAAGAATTTTTCCAAGTCGGGATCAATCCACTTCAGCAAGTCATAAATCGTGTTTAAAATTGCTAAAGATTCCGTACAATCAATACTATTTCCGTTAAAACAAATCGGTTCACAATGGTTTACACTGTTTCTAAAGTCTCTCATTTTGTCCAACTTACTGTAAATACTTGCTCTTGTTTCTGTAGCTGGTTTGTACGGGAAAATATGAATGATCTGTCCGGAAAGTATGCTGTAATGATGTGATAAAAATAGGGACACCCAAAAACCAAAATTTTGGTCAGAAATAATTTTTCCGTTGGTAATAGGTATTCTTTTTCTCCGTAAATTTGATTCGGTTTTTGTGATAC
>NZ_JBAVFG010000087.1:0-18423 GCF_049588135.1 Kaistella sp.
ACATAATATTCTCTTTTTGAAATATGCAGCCTGTCGTCTTTTTCATGCTTTCCTTTTCCAAACTTTATAAGACCTTCTTTCGTAATTGCTTTTTCATCATAAAGACTAAATTCTTTTAAATCATTTACACAAGTATAATTGTATTGATTTTTAATAATGTCTTCGAGCCAATCTATATAAATACTTTTTGGCTTGAATTCTATCTTATTAACAAGTGCATTTTTTGAGGTGTTCTTATCCGCCATATTAGACAATGAAGTAAAACCCTTGTAACGTTGGTAGGTGATTTTCCCTTTTAAGTTAGTGTTATTTACATATTCGTTCACTTTTGTATAATATTTCTCAGGCACAATAAGCCTTAAAGCAAAATTATGCAAAATCTTTTCGGTCGAAAGTTCCCATTCACTTTCATCATCTTTTACTTTAATAAGTTCTCCTATAAAAGGAATTTCTTCTTTGTTTGCACCAATATATTCTAAAATATCATCTCTAATTTCAGATACTCGTCCTGATATGTTATTTTTATTTTTCTGTAAGGATTTAATTATTTCAATACCTTCCTCAATTTTATTTTTGAAACTATCTTGTAGATTTTTTGCTATTCTTAGTTTTTCATCATTTTCCAATCTATCCGATTCTAATACCGCTTTTTTGTTGCTTGCCTTTTCACGATTTTCTTTAAAATTTTCTTCGCTTGGATTTGTGTTTAATTCAATGCTTTGTGCCAATTTATTGTATTGTTCAAGCTTGGTATTTCTAGCTTCTTTTAATCTTTCAAGACTTTTTATCTCTCTTTCTAACTCCTTTATCTTTCCACCAACTTCATCACTTTCAATAGAAATTGATAAGCTTCTTTCTTCTCCTTTTAATTCGGTTTCCTTTGCTTTAAGATTTAATAATTCATCATTTAGAATACCTAACTGGATATTGCTTTTGGCTAATTCCAATCCAAATAATTCAACTGATTTTTTTGCAAACCAATAAACCGCCATTTCTTTGGATAGATTTAGCCTTATAAGTTCACTTTGAATATTGGATAATTCAATTGCTATTTCATTTATTGGCTTTAGTTGCTCAATTTGTTCTTTGGCTTTTTCGATATTCGTTTTAGCATCGATTAAGGTTTCAAAACTGGATTTTAGTTTTATGAATTTTTCCTCTGCATTTTCATTGTCCTCTTTATACTCTTCAAGCATATTGGTTCTAATGAATTCATCCAAATCTTCCAAAACCTTTACGCCAACAACTTGATTAAATAAGCTCAACCCTTTTATTGACCGCATTCCAAAAACATTCGATATTCTTTCTCCATACGAAGTAGGGCCATCAAAAAACTCAATTTTCTTTTTGGGCGAATTAACATTATAGGTTTTATCCAATCGTCTTTTCCAGTTACCTTTTCCATCAAATTGGTTAAAATCGTGTTCTATATTTAACTCAAGATGTGCAATACCAAAAGTTGTATTTAGTTTTCCATTTGAGCCAAACCATCTCACTTGAAAAAGGGTTATTGTTTTGAAATCTGTATTAGAAAAAGAAGCTAAAAGCACAGAATAATCATTTTTAACTCTAAGCATTTGAGTACTCGTACTCATTTTGCCTTCTTCTTGAATATTGCCGTAATGACCTAAAACATAACTTTCTTCGCTTCTGTCACCTTTCTTTTCTACTCCAGAAGATTGATTGTAAAATCGGTCTTTCTTTAAAGGAACGAGTAGCGTAAGCAAAGCATCAATAAAAGTGCTTTTGCCCGAAGCATTAGCACCAGTTAAAAGTGAATTGTTTCCTTGCGGATTTATCCTAAATATTTTTTCGTGAAAAGTGCCCCAATTGTAAACTTCCATATATTGAAGTCTAAATCCAGCCTTATCTGAACTTGTGCTAAATAGACTCAACATTTTCTTGTAATTTTAATTTAAACTCTTGGAGAATGTCTAAAGTAACTTTCTCTTTAATTATTCTTTGAATTTGGTATTTCGTTTCGTTTTCCTTTTTGTTTACTTCCGATAAATAACCCAACTTAACAATGTTATTTATGTAACCATCTAACTCTTTCAAAAATTTAACCCTGTTAAATTTTTCGGGAAGGAATAACTCTACCTCTTCTTTTATTTCTAAATCGGTAATGAATTTTTCGAAAACTTGAAATTGAGTAGGATTGCTGTCAAACTCTTCAAGGCTTTGTCTTAACACGACTAATACAATTGATGTTTCAAATCCAATCTGCCTTCTTGTTATAAGATTTAATGTATTGCCTTCTCCGTCTTCAAGTTGTTTTACAAATGCAAATCCTTCTTCTTTTTTAACGATTAGTTCCAAACCAATTTGGCTGATGTAATCTTGAATTTCGGTTTGATAATTTACAACATCATCCCAAACATTCGAGTTTCGATTTCTTTCAATAACACCTTTCAGCAGTTTTACAATTGCTTTGGAATATGGTTTTATGTTTCTTTCTAAACTGCTCATTTGGTCAAAATTATTTCAGGTATTAAAATTGATTTTTTATTCTCAATATCAAATTCGATTCTTTGTTTTTTATCAGGGTTTATGGAATTTTTAAATTCTTTCACTATTCCAATGTAACCAAAAAGCTCTGGCAATCCTTTTTCAATTCCTCCAAAATTCTCAATTACTTCCGCTATTGTTGTCTGTGATTTTTCTCTAAGAACGTCTTTAATTCTTTTCCTTAGTATTTCCTTGTCGATGGCAGAAAGGTTGAACAATTTATTAAGATGGTTGGAATGAGAAATATTTTCGTCAGCTAATTTAGGTTTTGATTTATAGGTAAGTTCTTCACTTTGCTCAAAAGTTAGTTTTCTCTCAAATGGAATGTTAATTTCAATGTCTGTTTCCAATTCAAAAGAAACATCAGGTTTTATTTTTGCTTTACTCAATTCGATTAAGGACTTTTTAATTTCTTGAATAATGTTTTTTGTAACTTCTGACTTTGATGCTTCATTTTCCCTGATTATTCTACTCAACTTCTCTGCCATCTTATCGTTGGCTTTTGAAACCTTTTGTCCAGAAGAATGAAGATGTTTCTTCATTCCTTTTAGAAAATAGTCTGTAATCTCAATCTCTTTTTCTTCAAGTGTTTTATACAATTCCTTTGTCAAGTTTCCCCACTCTTCTTGTAATGAAGGCGTTAGAATGAAAGTGTAAAAAGCATAAAAACTTTTGCCTTGTTGACTGTTTTTTAATTCGTCAATTGCATCAAAAGTAAATTCAAGAATGTGGCTTTTTGTTAAGCTACCTTCAGCGTGTTTAAGATAAATATCTTTTGTTATTTCTTTGAAGTTGTCTTCAACTTCTTTAAAGTCAGAAAGTAATTCCTTTGCTGATTTAGTTAATTGATTAAAACGAGGAACAATTTCAAAGTCTTCAAATACTTTTACATCTTCTCCACTTTTGATTCTTTGTATTTGTTGCTCAATTTCAAGTTTTTTGTCTTCGAGTAATTGTATGCGTTTTTCAAGGTCTTCATTGGTAAATTCAACAAGTTCTTTCAATTGAATAAAGATATTTTTGAACTTTGATTCAGCTCCTACATATTCTTCTTTTTTCAAACTTGAAAGCCAGTCAAGTGTTTTACTTGAATGCGATGAAAGTTCATAATATATTTCGCCTGTTTCGTCTTGGTAGTTAGTCAAAAACCCTTTATTTGTCCAACTCTGAACATACTTTTTAGCTTTTATTTCAAAAGTGTCGGCAAAAGTTATTTCAATCTCTTCATCAATTTCTACTTGCACAGATTCTAAATAGTCTGCCAGTTGATTATGTATTTTTTCTGATGAAATAGTGCCTTGTTGATTTGAAAATGTATTGAGTAAAAAAGTGATAATAACTTCTCTGTTCTGAAGTTTCAGAAGGTCAACGCTTGGTGAGTTATTTAATATGTCTGCTATTTTTGAATTTTCAATCATTATTTTCGAGGGAATAAAAATTTGTAGTGTTGATTCATTAACTAATATAGAAAAAAAGATGTGCTACTCTGCAAATTTTAAGATTCACACAGTAAACCAAGATACTGCACATTAATATTCCTGAAACTTTATTTTAGTAGCTACTTTTGACACCTTTTTTATTTGATTCATACATTGTTTTTTTGCAGTTCGCTTTTTCTTTGCAACGATCTACCGTTTGCTAAAGTCGTAACAATTAGACTGAAATTTCTTTTCTACTCTAAACGAAGTTATGAAATTTCTTGCAATTTACGCATGGGCTACAGCATTGATTAGTTGTCATCAATTTTCCTTGGCATAGTTGATTCTTGTCTTATAAGTTTCTAATAGAAATCTAGCACCTAGAAACTTTTTTTTATTTAAAAATATGGAGCTAAATAAATTCAATAGTTCCCACCAAATCTTAAGATTTTTAATTCTTTCTATTGGTAAACCACATTTTTTAT
Source organism: Kaistella sp. (assembly GCF_049588135.1). Lineage (GTDB taxonomy): Bacteria > Bacteroidota > Bacteroidia > Flavobacteriales > Weeksellaceae > Kaistella. The sequence continues at coordinate 4,412 of NZ_JBAVFG010000087.1, forward strand.
TCATTTAAAATTCTTACATTGGTAGCTGACAAAATTCTACTAATTGCTTTATTCCAACAATCTGTACTCAAAAAACAGTGACTTGAGAATGCATAAAGGTTGGACAAAATAATTTTAAAAAAACATGCCACTTATCAACCCTAACGATATCCATTCTGCTGCCGATACCTGGAGTGGATTTATTTACCAAGGCAAGGTTGCGCTTTATCATGTGCTAACTTTAATACTTCATGAAGCCAACGTCGATGAGCTAGAACTACAACTTGATTCTCTGGAAGACTTCGCAATTGTGAGAAATGACGGGACAAATATAGAACCTGTGAGTTTACATCAAGTAAAAGCAATGAAGAGCCATTTGTACTCTTCTTATCAGGAAGCTTTTGTAAAACTAGAAAAAAGGAAGCTCGAATTTCCTTGCGAAAGAGATGCATTTTTTCATTTAGCTATTAATAATGAAAGAACAAAGGTGGCAATTGAAGCTGCACACCCCACTCTTGTAATTTACGAATATGATGGTGACCCTTTTTGTAGGATTGAAGATTTACAAAACAAGCTAGATAGTAAAGTTCAGGCATGTCTATTAAAATTCGGTCTAACGGCCGAATCTGCCAATGCAGATTACGTTGGTATGATAAGTGAAGTTTTAGAAGAAATTATTACAAGTCAAATAATAGCAGTTCATGCTGCCAATCACATAAAAAATGGTCTAACAATCAGTGAAGGGGCTTACTATTTTACAATTCCCCTAAATAATTTTATAGCTGAACTAACCGTAGATGTTAATACCCGCCTTTTTGATAAGAACTATTACCGCCGAATACTACGAAATGACCTGAACCTTTATTTCCAGGAATACTGTATGGATATAGAAAGTGAAGTGGATGACGTTGTCAAAACAAAATTAGCGAGCTACTTAATATACTTTAATTCGCTGAATGATTCCGATTTTGAAAAGTTTTTACAAAATATTATGCCTCATAGAATTGTCAAATTTTCGAAGCTACAGGAATATAAAGACAATACTTTGCAAATTGATGAATTTAAGAACGCGCTAATTTTCACCTTGAGAGAAATTCGGGATTCTGATAAAGATTTAATCAATAAGCTAGGATGGATTTGTCCTAATAATAAAAGATATTTTCCATCAACAATAAATATTTCAAATACTGCTGCAAGCAAAAAAAGAATAAGTGAACAAATAATTGGAGTTGCTTTGGATAAACTAATCGACACCCCATATAATAGTGATTACATAATAACCGAAGGTTGTCAGGTTGATTCACTTGAAGATGAAGCTGTAAACATATTTAACGTTGGCGAAGAAAATTATAATAATATAACAAAGTGGAGAAAGATATCTCTGATAAATCTTGAACAAGCAAAAATAAATTTAAATGGAATCGATAATTAATAGTTTATTTGAAGAAGTTGGACTGGAAGCGCAATTAACTGAATTTGGTAAGGTTTATTACTTTGGAAACGCAAATCAATTTAGTTTTTGGTTAGTAATAGAAACTACCGACTTAAGCAGTATTATTGAAAATCAATCTAAGTTTTTCACTGTATCAAAAGAACTTCTTAAAAATGAATGGTTTGACAAAAATGCCAACTTATTGATATTATGTAAATCAAGTTTAGAATCACCATTGGATAAAAATCAACTGATTGATATTGAGGAGAACCCTTTTTTGTTTAAAAAGCAAATTTTATTTTATACTGAAAATGAAAAGCAAAAACTTCTGGAAGCTATAACTGCTAGTAACTTAACAACTAAAAAGTTTTTCGAACAGAAACTATTATCAAATTCTATTTTTGAACAGCATAAAACTAATTTAAATAATAATGCATTTGAGTCTTTATTGTACAGGGTTGCTCATAAAGTCCCTTTTCTAAATATAAAAGTGATACAAAAAGATGGATTATCTGCACTAACCGAAAAGAATAATATTGATGTCGAAAAAAATTCACAGCTTAAAGAATTAGATGATTTAATTTCTGAAATGATATTAGACAAAAAATTTGATGAGGTGTCAGCTATTTCAGCAGAAGCTGTTTATGAAAAAATTCTAATTGTAATAAATAAAGATGAAGATTCAAAAGATTAAGATTCAAAATTTTAAAGTATTACGGGAAAAAGAGCTTGATTTTGAAGCTTCTGATTTAGTAGTATTTGATGGGCCAAATGGATTTGGCAAAACTTCAATTTATGATGCGATAGAATTGTTATTTACGGGAAAAATCAGAAGATATAATGTACTACATCTTTTACTGGTAGATGGCAGGGAATCATATCACGAGCATCCTTTTTATAGTGAAGGCGCAACAGGAGATATAAGCATTATAATTGAATTTACTAAAAATGGTGCAACTTACATTTTAGAAAGATTTGCAAAAAAAGAAGAGCTAACAAACAGTATAAATTTTTCGACTTACAAACTGTATCAAAAGCAAAGTTTTGAAGCAACTGAAAAGGATTTAATTGAAAAAGAAGAAGATTTTTTAATTAATATTTTAGGTCCAAATTACAAGGAAAACTTTCAATTTTTAAATTATATAGAACAGGAGGATAGTCTCTTTTTACTTAAAAGTCAGGATAAAAACAGGAAGCAGCATATATCACACCTCTTCAATGTTCTAGAATTTGAAAACAAAGTCGCAAATATTAATCTTATTAAACAAAAGATTGAAAAACTTTGTAATACGGAAGAAAAGAAAAAAATAGAAGATCTAAAATCCGAAATTAAAGAAACGCAAGATTTTCTTTCAAATGGTTTTAGTGACATTGAGTATGTAAGATTATTTCCCGAAAAGGAGGTGATTTGGGATACCAAAGAATTTGATTTCAAGTCGATTGATTATCTAGATTTACTTGGAGAGGATGGTATTCTAACAAAATTGAATAATTTCTTAAATCACAAGGAATCTTTTAATAAATATATTTACAATGAGAGTATTGACGCGGTAATCCGTACCGAGTCAGTGTTAAAGGATTTTTGTCAATTTTATAATTTTATTCCTCAAAAAGAAAATTTAGTTATAATTAAAGACGCGTTCATTAAGAAGCAACAATACATTGAGAAACTAGAGAATTTCTCAACAGATGACTTTCAGGATGAATTTTTTGAATTTGAATTTGATGATTTCGACTTTTTAAACGATGATCTAAAAGAAGAATTTTTTGAAGAATTTGAAATTTTAAAAATCGATTTACTGGCATTAAATAAACTGGAGGGTATCTATTCCAAAATCGACGAATCTCGACAGAAACTGATTGAAAAAATTGAAGACTTGAGAGAGGAAGGAGATCTAACTTCAGGCTCATGCTTCTTCTGCGGATATGATTGGGGTGACATCAATGGTTTACTGGATAATATCTCTCTGCAATCTGATAATTTAGAAAACGTAGCAAGTGAAAGCAGTAAGGTTTTCAAAGAAAAATTTGATCTTTTTAAAACTGATATAGTTGGACAAATTACGGCGGCAATATTAAAGGATATTACTGACAACAATGTCGATAAAGAATTTATAAATAAATTAATTTCCTTTGATCCGACGCATTTTAATAATATTGCGAAAAATTTTGAAAAGATAAACTTTGATTATAGCGCATATTTAAACGATGTTGTTAAAGTTGATATTGATCTTAAATTTGAAAAACTTAATTTAGATTTAAAAGAAAAAAAACATGAAATTGTCATAGAGGAAATTCAACCACATTTCAAGGAGTATTTTAATGAATTTTTCGACAATAATTTTGATGATTTTAATGCCTTCGACCAAGAAAATGTTAAGAGTAAAATAGACTATCTAAAATATATCTATTCTTTACAGCAAAACGACTTCTTGACAGCAAAAACACAGGAACTTGCTGTTAAGCAGATTAAATTTGATAACGCAAAATCACTAAACGACAAAATTAAACAACTAAAAAATGTTTATGACACTTCGCTGTTAAAATACCAGAAGAAGGTCATAAAAGACATAGAAATAATATTTCATATTTACTCTGGAAGAATTATGCAGGATTTTCAGGGAGGCCTTGGCCTATTTATATATTCAGACAAAAATGGAATCAGATTTCAGACTAATCCAAACAAAACTTTTGACGCAATATTTTCAATGAGCTCCGGACAATTGTCGGCACTGATAATCTCTTTCACTCTGGCTTTACATAAGAAGTATTCGCAAAATAAAATCATATTAATTGATGACCCAGTTCAAACAATGGACGAATTAAATGTGATAGGATTTATTGAATTATTGCGAAATGAATTTAGCAAGAACCAAATTATAATTTCAACTCATGAAGATATGATGTCTGCATTTATGAGGTACAAATTTAAAAATTATAATCTGACACAAAAAAGGATAAATCTAAAATCACTAGAACAATCAGCAATCTAAGTCAATGGCAAATTATGATTTTTCAACATTAAATGATCGAGATTTAGAGGAATTAGCAAGAGATATCTTGTCAACAAAACTAGGTTTAGATTTCCAATCCTTCAAACCAGGTCCCGATAAAGGAATTGATTTACGTTATGCGACAATTAATGATGAAAATGAAATTATTGTTCAGGTAAAACATTTTCTTGGTTCTGGGATAGCAGCATTAAAATCTGCACTAAAAAACCATGAATTACCAAAAGTTATATCGTTAAATCCTAAAAGATATATTGTTGTAACTTCTCTGCCATTGTCACCTCCAGATAAAGAAAGTATTAAAAATACTTTTAGTCCATATATTTTGTCTACTCAGGATATACTGGGAAAAAATGACTTAAATATATTTTTGAGAAATAATCCTAATATTGAAGAACAGAATTTCAAACTTTGGCTTTCAAGCTCAAATATTTTTAAACGAATCCTAAAGAATGGCATAAAAGCAAGGTCTGAATTTCATGCAGATAAAATTAAAAAGCAGATCAAGCTTTTCGTCCCTAACAAGGCACATAGTAATGCAGTAAAAATTTTAAACACAAATAACTTTATTCTTATCACTGGAGCACCAGGTATCGGTAAATCAACATTGGCTAATATGCTGACATACCAACTATTGGCGAAAGATTTTGAACTTATTTACGTCCGAGAAATAACTGAGGCTGAGGATTTAATAGTTCCTGGACGGAAGCAGGTATTTTATTTTGACGATTTTTTGGGTTCAATTACCTTAGACTTAAAAAGTTCTCGAAATGCAGATTCAGCAATTGTTAATTTCATAGACATGATTAAGAATGACAGCCAGAAGAAACTCATACTTACCTGTCGCACAACGCTACTCAATCAAGCCAAACAGACTTCAGAAAAGATCAATGACTCAAAAATAGATATTGCAAAACACGAAGTGCATGTTAAAGATTATAGAAATATTGACAAAGCAAAAATTTTATATAATCATATCTATATTTCTCAGTTATCAATCGAACAGAAAAGCATCTTTTTTAAAGACATGTTTTACTGGCAGGTAATTAAACATAAAAGTTACAATCCACGCGTTATAGAATACTTTACAGATAGTGAAAGGATAGAATCTGACAAGCCCTATGATGCTACTGTTATTGATTTTTTAAATAATCCTTCTTTGATCTGGGAAAAGCCATTTACAAAACAAATATCAATAAGCGCCAGACTTCTTCTGACATCATTGTACTCTTTAGGGTCAAGATTTATTTTATTCGAAAATAGATTAAAGGAAGCTTTTAGTGCACGATTAGAGTATGAGGTTAAGAACAATAACTTTGTCAAGCAAGGAGATGATTACGAGGCTGTAATAAAAGAAACAGTTGGCATGTTTATTAACAGGGTAATCAAAGATAAAAATACCGTAGAATACAGTTTTTTCAATCCTTCAATAGAGGATTTTCTGTACGATTACTTTACAAGAAATAAAGATGAATATCTTACTCATTTAAGATCTGCTGTTTCTTATGAACAATTTAAAGGAAGGATAACGACAACCTATATAAAAGACTCAAAACAAATTTTATTTTCTGAGAAAAAATTGCAGGCTCAGCTTTTAGAAATATTTATTTTAAAAGCTCCTCATTTAAGCGGTTACGGAAATAATGATCTAAATTATATGGTAATCCTTATAAGATTGTTTGCTTGGGATTCTATAGGTTCAATAGTGCAGGATCGAATAAACTCTTTAAATCTTAGCACTCTTGGTTGGACAGATCGCGAAAACTTAATCGAAATTTTAAGCTATATGGCTGAGCATGATCTAACAAACTGCATTGATCAACTCGATAATTTAATTTTGATTCTTTCTAAAAATATGGAATCTCATCATCAGATTGAAAGTTTTTCGAAACTGATTTCAAAATATAATATTTATAGTAATGTTATAGAAAATTTTAAAAGCTCAAATAATGAATACTACGATCGAATCAAAGTAAATATTGAAGAATCATGGAACAAAAATATAGATCAATATATAAAACAATCTTATAATTTATCATCAATCACCACTAAAGAAGAGTTAATTAAGGTTGTCACGAAACGAAAGGAAGAAGCTAAAAATATAATTAGGGCAATTAATATTTCCAGTTCTTCTGCTGTTGATAATTATGAGTTTGATTATGAGCAACAGCTTGACACTAATAAGTCGGCTATGTCAAGTGAAAAAATTACAATTGATAATTTCCAAGAAAGTCACGATCCGATTAATGAGATTATAGAAGTAAATAGACTTTTTAATTCTAATGATGTTGATGAATGGGATGACTTACCATTTTAAAAGAATTTTATAGATATTCCATAGTAGTATCAGCTTAACCCATATATTTAAAATTTTCACTCTTCGTGAAAGTTCTGAAATTTTATAAACCTAATCGCTCTAATTTTGGCATTTTTATAAATTATTTTTTTTAAGTTTATATTTTTTATTATGTTGATGAAGATGATTTGCATCAATTAAGAACATATGACTTTGTCCTTTTACAATTCTATGCAATAGAATTAAAAAATCTGTTCCTCCTACTGGAAGAAATATACCATCAGCAATTGTAAATGAAAATGGTGTAGATAGTAACAAGTTTGTTAATCTTGTGACTGTTGAAGTTTTACCTGAATCAGGCTGACCTCCAAATAATAGAAAATTCATAGTGGTTATTAGTTTTTTATTAATAGTTAAATTAGCTTGAAATTACTCGTAAGTCAATTCCTCCTTCTTTCTTTAGATGATTTGATGTAACTCCCAATAAATTTAAAATTGACGGTGTTGCAGTTGCTTTAGAAAATCCTGGCTGGACAATATAAATTTGAAATTTCAATTCTTTCTTCCATTTGGCTTCAAAAAGTAATTTTTCTAATAATTCTATATCTCCCTTTCTAATTCGGGTTTGTCCAATTTTTTGTTTTTTATCTTCTCTTTTTATTAAATGATTGAAGAATTCTACATTCTCTTTATATTTCCAAATCAAAGATTTTTGTGTTTGACCGCAAACTTCATAAGAGTTCTTAATCTCACCTGACACTAATCCATTCTTAGCAAATTTCAAATGAAATAAATCTATAACAATATCATTTTCATTATTTTTTATTGCAACAATATCTGCAATTTCTCCTTTATTGTCATCATTAAAAATTAAATCATAATAATTTTCCTGAATTAATTTTTCAATGGAATGAAACTGAATTGAATTGGTATTTAAATTCGAAAATCCCTCAGATTCACTATTTAAATTAACTCCATTCCAATCCCAAGCTTCAATTTCATCTTTGGAAAAATCAAGTATTTGCTCATTAAATTTGACGTAATCATTTCCTTGCAAAAATGCTCCATCGTGAAACCAAAATTTGGGTGGCAATTCATTAAAAAATTCAATTACTGAAAAATTTCTTGATCCCATTTTTACATTTGCATCAATAGTAGAAGTCTTTACTATACTAAAACTATATAATTTACTACCATTTACAGTAGTTTCATTTAAATTTAATTGAAAAGCAATACTCTCATTTTCAGTGTCTAAAGAGAAACACAACGGGTTATCATTATCAGGATTAAAAGTATTTAGCTCCAAAGTTGATAAATCATACTCGATTCCGTTAATTGTAAAAACAACTTTATCTTCGATTGTTTTATAGATTTCGTGATGCCAATCTACTGAAATTGGATAAGCATTTGGTCTCACGGAAATCCTAACTGGCTTTATAGAGTTTTTAAATAAAATATTGTTAGGATCAATTTCATCGTTTGCCAATTTAACAGCAATTCCGTCACACCAATCCAAGAACTGATTTATTGTTCCTCTGGAATATGACCAGATTCTTCCTTTTCTTGAACACCCTATTGAAGTCATATTTCCATCCTCAAACCCAACACCAAAAACATTGTTGTTAATACCTGACTTTTCTTCAGCCAGAGAAAGTCCTTCTTGTACACCTTTTCCATAATAAGACTGGAAAGTGATATCTTTTCCAAGACCTTTTCTTAGCCCTAAGTTAAAAAGTCGAACCCGGTCAATATTATAAAATGTTTTGAAGACCTCTTCATCTTTTATTAGTAGAGAGCTTTCACCAATAACAGCATTTGCTAATTCTTTATAAAGACTTCCTTTATCTGAGGAATGTATAAATAGTAAATTTTTTGATTGCTCCCAGTAAATTATATAAATATCCCATTCGATATTATAAACGTCTTTAAAACTACCCCAGTCAACAGGTTTTTTATTTCCTAGAAAAACAATCAATGCCTTTTTCTCTCTATTCAAATCGAAAAATTTGTAATCATAATTTTCATATCCTTTTATGCCTTTCTTAAAGTTCATTGGATGCCAACCCTCTGTTTGATTTTGATAAACCACCGAACTAAAGGCTGGACGGACTTCTTGAAATGGAATGAGTGATTCATCCAAGTGACTAAATCCTGCTAAAAATTCTTGTAGGTCTATTTGTTCTTGAGTAGCTTGTAAGCTTAAAGTTGGTAATATGGAATTCCAATTTGATTCTTTTGCATAAAGCAGGCTTAGTTCATCACTTAAAGTTGGTTGATGAAGATTTGCAATAAAACTGGCTTTACCCAAATTATTATCTTTATTTGTACGTGTAAACCTACCTGCAAACTGCAAAGTGATTGGTAAGCTTTTTCTCACATCGTGGAATGCTGCAATTTTCAATTCAGGCAAGTCAAATCCCTCTCCAAGCATATCAACACAAACAATGATCCTATGTTGTTTATCTACTATATTTTGTTTAATATTTGATTGACCCTTTAGATTAGAATATATTTTAACAGGATTTAAGTCTGCATATTGTGAGTAGATTTCAAAAACGTTATCTGCACGATATTTATCCTCACATCTTGCCATCAAAATATGCTCATAACCATTTGCTAGATCTTCTCTTAATTTATTTACAGCTGTTTCTGCAATTTTGACGTCTGCAATTTTTTGATCATATTCTCTTATAGGAATAAAATCAATTTCTTTGAAATAACCTTGCTCTTGTGCCTCCCGAAGAGTAAAATTATATATAATTTTTCCATCGAGAAGTTGCCCATCATTTCTATATGGTGTTGCTGTAAAAAGCACCACTTTATTTTTATCAAAGGATTTGATGAATTTATTCCAGCTTTTGGCTTTTGAGTGATGCGCTTCATCAACAAATAAATGTGAACACTTTTCAGCTAATGTGTTTTTCTGTTGAATTGACATTGATGTCAATAAATCCATTGTAGAAACTATTACATTGCATTTGTCAATAAATTGATTAATCTCTTCTTCATTGCTAAAACCTGTATTTAGTATTCCTACTTTTGGATATTTAGCAGAAGAATTTACAATTGAATTTCCTTCACCATCAAGTTTTTTCAACCAACCTAAATCACAAAATTTTCCGGCTAATTGACTTCTTAGAGCATCAGATGGTACGGTAACTAAAAGCTTACTACATCTATTAGCTATTAATACGGATAGCATTGTTTCCGTTTTACCAGTTCCTGTTGGTAGTACCACTGTTGCAATTTCAGTAGCATTTGTCAAATGTCCTAAAATAGAATGAATTGCACCAATCTGTGGTTTACGCAATCCGATTGTATTACTTTCAATATCTTCTTCTTTGAAATTGAATGTATTTCTCCAAGAATTCACTATAGTACCTGATAAATTCTCAATATTATCAGGATGTTTCAACCATTTAAGAAATTTGATGTTTCCGCTTTCAGCATCTGTTTTAAGGAAACTTTTAGATAACAGTACAAAACTCTTATCATTGGGGACATCATTTTTATCAGTTGTAATATAGTACTCGACATTATTAGTATCCTTTAAAATAACTTTTCCTCTTTGAAATGAAACCAAGTCAAAATCTTTTTCTATTGCTTCAGAGATTAAATGAATTATAAAGTTCTTTTTCGCTGTACTTCCTAATCTTTCTTCCCTTTGTAATTTGGGTAATTTTAATTTCATTGATGCTATTAGTTTTTCTTAAATATACTATAATTCAATCATTTTGACAATCTATTAAAAATATGTTGTTATTTTTTTAACATTTGTAAAATTAGCTTTTCAAAACCATCTATTGTTACGGTTTTCCGTATATTCTTATTTATAATAAAAGCCCCCAAAGGAGGCGGTGGGTTTGTAGGTAAATTATGAAAATTTTACTATTATATAAGAATTTACGAATTAGGACGGTTAATTTCCCAGTTCCAATTGGTTTTTCACATGGTTATAGTAATTTGCTTACTTACAAATTCCTGATGTTTCCACGCTCAGCAATTTTTCCATTCTTCAAAACTATAATCTGGTCTGTATTTTTTATCGATGTAATTCTGTGCGCAATAATTATTATTTTTCCTCTGAAGACAGATTAAAGATTATTATTTTGATTTATTAAAAATTTAGAATTTGTGTATAACGGATTAAAAAAAAATAATTTAATTTTTATTTTAATTCGCAACTTTCTTCTGTGCAATGCAATGGAATTATTTGCCTATTTACTGCAAGTTGCATATATAAATATTGTCCGATTCCTGAAATTTTTAAAAACCAAAAGAAAGGTATAAAAAGCCAAAAAGTAGGAATCCTTAAAAATATTCTGAATAATGTTGTATATCCATAAGCCCAACTTCCCTTGAAAGATGCCATTTGTTTCAGTGCAAGATTGTAGTTTAGATTTGAGAGTTTTTTTAAGTCGTCTGATGCCCTCAATTTTTTGATTTCAATGAAATGTAGCCAGTCTAGTTTTTCAATTATTTTTATAAATTGGGTGCAATTTTGGCAATAATTGTCATAAATAATAATCATTTGAAAAAGTTGTTAGTTACAAGTTGGTGTTAATTCGATTGGGTTTTCAAAATTCTTTATTATTTCCCATTCTTTTTTATCATATTCATCTTTTACTTCACGACTGTTGACATCTTTTCCATTGATGACGTAAGTCGTTTGTGTGGTATTAAGGTTTTCCAAAATCATCGAGGGTTGTTTTTTATATTTTTTCCAGAAATCAGTCCATTGTTTGGGAGTGAGTTCAACTGCTTTTTTATAAGAAAATGCTCTACGACTTATATCGTTTTTTTCTTTGGTTATTCCTTTTATTTCAAAATCGTAATCGCCGGAACTGTCGGATATTTTTAGAATTAATCCAGGTAAGCCATAAAATTTATAAGGTCCATCAGGTATTGGAATATCGGTGGTGTACCAAGCGGTCCAATTTCTACCACCAAAGCTGGTTGTTGCATTGTAGGCTTTATATCCCAATATATTTTGGCTTTGAGTATTATTGATTTTCCACTTGAATTGGCATTTGTATTTTGTAATAAATACTGAGGTGTAAAATTTATTTTCTGCTGATATCGTATTATTTAATATATCTTTTGTGATAAATGTTCTGTATTTTGATTGGTTAGTTTCGTTTGGAAATCGTAGAGATTCTCCATTTTCCATATAATCTTTTACCAATTTGGTTTTGAGAGAATCGTATCTGAATTTGTCATAAGATTGGAAATAAGAAGGTTCTTTCTCATTTGTAACCAATGACATTAGTTCTTTCTTATATCCTATGGAATCTTTCGAAGGTTTCCAGGTCATTTCATAAATTATTTTATATGACTGCCCATAAAAATAATTATGACTTAGCAAGGCTAACAGGATTAGCAGCAGGGCTTTTAAAATCGGATTTTTCATAGTAATTAAAATAATATACAATTAGATTCCAGACAATCATAATTGATTAAAAAAAGAATAAATTAAAACTTGTAACGATACATATATGCATTAATATCGTAAGGATTAGCCATTAATATTCTGCAGAGTGAGTGTGCTATAGATTATTTTTTATTTTCTGGATAATGAATAGCTTTATCTATTTCGATAGGATTGTTATTTTCCCTAATATATCGTTGCCTTGATTCAGTCAATTCTTTAAATTGACTGATGTCTTTTACATCAACACCATTAATGCTAAAAGTCATATTAGGATTTTTCTTGAATTCATCACGAGTTTCGTGATATGGATCTTTATATTCGTTCATCAACAGCTTATCTATATTTTCCTGGGTTGTTTTTATTGGTTTTTGACCATAAAAACTTTCAATGAACGGAGTTTTATATGTAGAATTCAATTTAAAACTTTTCATTAAGGTGAAATCAAAATTATTTTTGTCATCATATATTTGAAAAATCATTCCGGGCAAACCACGAAATTTATATGGTCCTTCAGAAATATATATTTCTTTACAAAACCAAGCTGTCCATTTTCTTCCGCCAAAAGTTGTTGTTGCTTTCTGCAAAGTATAGTTCTCAAATTTCTTGGTTTCTTTTTCGAGATTCCAATTTATTTTGTCTTCAGTGTTGTAAACAAATACATCATTGATTAAAGTGTAATTGCTATTTGTATTAGAATTTTTCACTCGAACAACAACAGGAGTAGAAGTATCCCAAAGTTGGCTATTTTGTCCTTTTGTAATATTGGTTGAGTCAATTGTAACGTAATGATAATTATAAAATTTGACATTCTCTGGATTTATATCCAGAGTCATATTTTCTTTTTTAAACTCAGTTTGCTTGGGGTTTTGCTTAAATTTAAATTCATAAATGAAGCGATGAGTCTGGGCATTGACTAAACCAAAAATTACGGCAAAAATCAAAATAAATATTTTCATGTTAAATTCTTTTCTACAATTTGATATTTATCACTTACATTGATTCACAGCTTTACAATCAAACTGGAAGTAATATCTTTCAGCCACTAAAATTTACTTATAATCAATTTTTTCATTTAACTCAATGGGGTTATTATATTTCTTTATTTGATTTTTAATATTATTTTCAAGGTTTTTATAATCGTTTGTGGTATATTCTTCTCCACTTTCTTTTGTCATATAGGCATCCCCATTTTTATATTCTTTCAATGGATTATTATAATAATCTATTTGTATTTTTTTCCAATCATCAGAGTTTTTAATATTAATCTTTTGATTTCCAAACAATGCATCTAATCGGTGTAGATTAAAATTTGTTTCATAATTTTTATTTTTATAAAAAGAAAATTTATAATTTTCTTTGTCATCATAAATTTCTAAAATTAAACCAGGCAAACCATTAAATACATATGGTCCGTATGGATAGGGTATGTCTTGTGAAAACCACGCAACCCATTGTCTCCCACCATATTCAGTGGTTGCTTTTTGAACATTGAAAGCACCTATTTTTTTCTTTATATCGGTTAAATTCCATTTAAGATTTACTTCTTGTCTATAAATATAATAATCCGAAGATAAATTATTTATGAAATCGTAAGAAAGAGTTGTTTTATAATACTTGATTATTCGATTAAATTTTGGATATGCAAATTCAGGTTTTGAATAATTAGTCAGAGAATTAAGCGAATCTGTTATAATATAATCATTGCTTAGAAATAAATTTGAGTCTTTATTTATTTCCAAAACAACTATGTCATTTTTTACAATACTACTATCTAATTTGAAAGTAACTTGGTAATAAATTCTTTTACTTTGTGCCAAAGTTAGAACGCTAATAAATAGAAATAGTAATGTACTATTTTTTTTC
>NZ_JBAVFG010000088.1:0-20901 GCF_049588135.1 Kaistella sp.
TATTGGTCCACTGAAAACATTTTTAAACGTTCCGGAAATATTTTCATCATTAATGGAAAAATCCACGGCTTCTTTAGATAAATTTAAAACTACCAAAACTTCGTTTTCACCATTTTTTCTAACATAAGCCAAAATTTTATCATCAGCCGAAGTTTTTAATATAAACGTTTTAGCCGAAGAATCACCGCCTCGCAATGCTGGATTGGTGGATTTTAGATTTAATAAAGTTTTATAAAAATCTGCCAGTTGATAGGTTCCGTTCCAATCAATAATGTCTTTTTCGAAAAATTCCAGGCGTTTCATATTCGGTAATTCTTGTCCGGAATATAACAATGGAACGCCATTCCAAGTTGCGCTGAAAACAGCCAATGGTTTTGCGATAACTCCATATTTTTCATATTCGGTTCCATTCCATGTATTTTCATCGTGATTGGTGGTAAACCACGCTCGCATAGAATGATCGCCAATATCTGAATATCTTTTTAATAAATCTTTTAAATCTTGAAGTGGCAAATTATTTTTGTAATAATCTTCGGTTTTGTGCATCCAAGTCCAGCTGTAACTTGCATCGAAAACCTTTCCGTAATCGGGATTTTCGAGTTCATCAAATTCGCCAATGAAAAATAATGGTTTTATTTTTTCAACTTCCGGACGAGCTTGTTCCCAAAAATCAACTTCTACCCAACTCGCCAAATCACAACGGAAACCATCAATATTGGTTTCTCGAACCCAGAATTTCATCGCATCAATCATGGCAATTCTCATGTCAGGATTTGAATAATCGAGCTCGATAATATCATCCATTCCGGAAGCGATGTGGAATTTCCCATCTTCATCGTGAAGGTAATATTCGGGATGAGAAACCGTCCAAACATGATCCCAACCGGTGTGATTTGCGACCCAATCGATGATGACTTTGAAACCCATTTTGTGCGCTTCATCTACCAAATGTTTGAAATCTTCCAAAGTTCCAAATTCAGGATTGATGGAAACATAATCGTGTGCTGCATATTGGCTTCCCATTGTTCCTTTTTTAACTTTCTGCGAAATTGGAGTTATGGGCATGAACCACAATGTTTTCACACCCATTTCTTTCAAACGGGGCATTTCTTTCTCGAAAGCGCGGAACGTTCCTTCTTGTGAATATTGTCTTAAATTAACTTCGTAAATATTGGTGGTATGTTTCCACTCGCTGGGTAAATCCATTTTTTTAGTATGTTTTTGGGTCGTACAAGAAATCACTCCTACACTCAGAATTGCTAAAAGAATTAGTCTTTTCATTGATAAAGATTTAAGGCAAATATATCGTTTATTATTCTAATTCCCCAAGAAGAGCAGCGCCGAAATCACCAATTGATGATATAAAACATGGACAAATATTTTCGCAAAGAATGATTTTTGCCATAAAAAAACCCCGTATTATTCGGGGTTTATATATTAAAATATTAATCTAAATCGTCATCGAAATCATCGTCGTCATTGTAATCGTCGTCCTCATCAAAATCATCTTCTTCTTCATCTTCAAAACTACTGGCTTTGAACTCATCTTCAAAGCTTGGGAATTCATCATCGGGTAACGGAATTACCCCATTTCGTTTTGCTTTCGATCCTGTTTTACTTGGTGCTTTCAAAGGTAATTTACCAAAACGAAACACTGTAATTGGATAATTTACGACGCTTTTTTCATCATTAATTTCAATTAATTCACAGAAAAATTCCCACAAATCCATAAATCCATATTGGAAGTGAATTTTGTCTCCTACTTTCTGGAAAACTTCACTGATATAGACATCAGACATAATTTCGCCTTCGCCGTCATCGCTCATATCTTCGAGCGGCACGGTTTTCACCACTACTCCATCTTCATCTAAGATGTTGAAAATAGACAGATCATCTCCTGTTAATGAAAACGCACTTTTAATTCCCAAATGCAAGTTCCAAAGATTTTGTTTGTCTTTAATTTCAATATCTCTGAAAATATCCTCTTTGGTGTCTAAAATAATTCGGAGTTTGTAAACCATTATTACCTTAAATTTTTACGATTAGTTATAAGTTTTATTCTTCGACTGCAAATATAAAACAATTGAAATTTTGCAAAAAAATTATTACCGACTTTTTATTAAAAAGTTTTGCTTACATTTCTTGCGTTTCTAAACTGCTTTTGGCAAAGAAAAACTGAATCGTGTCCCTTCTAAGTAAACGCTTTCTACAGAAACATTTTCCTGATGGGCTTCTAAAATATGTTTTACAATCGCTAAACCGAGACCAGAGCCACCATCGTTTCTATTTCTACTTGATTCTATTCGATAAAATCGCTCGAAAATCCGATGCAGCATTTCTGGTTTTATGCCCATTCCGTTATCTTTAACTTCGACTAAAATTTTTTGATTTTCTGAAGACGTTTTTATAGTAACAGTTGCGCTTTCACGATTAGAATAATAAATGGCATTCGAAATTAAATTGATTAAAACTTGTGATATCTTTTGTTTATCTGCAATCACAAACATTTGATTTGAAGAAGTTTGCAGAATAATGTTGGTGTTCTTTTTTTGGGCTTCCAGATCCAATATATCAATCAGTTCACGAATCAGGTGATTGAGATCGAAGCGGCTTTCATATAAGGTAATCTCGCCACTTTCAAACTGATTCATCATGTCTAAATCCTTAACAATATTAAGTAATCTTTCGACAGACTTATCAATTCTCTCCAAGTATTTATCTCGGATTGCCAAGTTTTCTACGCCGCCTTCCAATAAAGTATCCACGTAGCCTTGAATCGTAAAAAGCGGTGTTTTCATCTCATGCGAAACATTACCAATATATTCTTTTCGATAGGTTTCCATTTCTTTCATCGTATCGATTTCGGTGGTATTTTTTAAATTGAGATCAGAAACTCTTTGACCCAATTCTTTGAAATTCAAATCATTATCTTCATCCGTTAATTCTTCCGGTAAAATGGTTGAGATTTTTCGGATTTGTCTTTTTCCATAAAAATTAAAAAGAAAATCGACCACTAAATAATTGATAACCACCAATGCCATACTACTGATGAGCATCGTACTAAAAAACTGCCAATCGGTATTGGAAAAATAGTGTTTCGCTTCATCGAAAACGTAGATGAGCAAAAGCATGACCGCAGTTAGGTACAAAGAAGCTAAGAAAGTAAGTCGATAAAATTTCATATATAAATAATGCTTAATTACAGTTAAACAACTAATTTATAACCGATTCCTTTTAAAGTTTGTATCGTGTTAATTCCCAATTTTTCGCGCAATCTACGAATGTGAACATCAATCGTTCGCTCGCCTACAACGACATCATTCCCCCAAACTTTTTCTAAAATTTCTTCTCTTTTGAATACTTTTTCAGTGTTTGAGGCTAAAAGGTAAAGCAGATCGAATTCTTTTTTTGGTAATAAAAAGTGTTGTCCGCTTTTGGTTACTTTCACATTGTCTTTGTCGATCATTAAATCGCCAATTTTAAGAACTTTCACCTCATTACTTACTTTCGAAGTTAATTGTAAAAGGGCATTTATTTTAGAAATCAAAATTTTGGGTTTAATGATTTTTACTACATAGTCATTTGCTCCAGCTTGAAAACCTGCCAATTGAGAAAACTCTTCACTTCTGGCGGAAAGAAAAACGATGAGCGTATTTTGTAATTCTTTAATCTGACGAAGTTCCTGACACGTTTCGATTCCATCTTTTTCCGGCATCATTACGTCGAGTAAAATTAAATCGGGAATCATTTCTTTCGCTTTCTGAATTCCTTCATTTCCGTTGGTTGCAGTGGTAACCAAATATCCTTCTTTTTCAAGATTATAGGAGATGATCTCTAAAATATCAACCTCATCGTCGATCAAAAGAATCTTTTTCTTGTGCATTGTAAACTTTTTATTCTTTCAAAATTACTCAAATTAAATGTTCCAAAACCCATCAATTTAATAATTCATAATTAATTAATATAATCTCCTTTTTGTTAAAGGAATGGTAAACTAAAATTAAAACTGACGCAACATGAAATCACGGCATTATTTCTTCCTTTGTCCCGAAAGAAATCTAATTAAAAAAAAGAAATGAATATCAGAAAACTGAGCGTTGCGGTTTTGTTCTTATTATCATCCTCTGCCGTATTTTACGGACAAAAGAAAGAAAAGGATTCAGCACAAAGAGAAAATAAAATTGAAGGTATTGCACTGAAAGGTTCTCTAAAAAAAGGTTCGGAAAGCAACATCATTAGTTTACAGAGAAAATCAGTTGAAGTAATAGAACGTGTGGGTTCTGCTCAACTTGAAAAACAGGGAATCGGTGATGCGGCGACTGCGGTAACTAAAGCGTCGGGTACTCAAAAACAGGAAGGAAGCGGACAGATTATTATTCGCGGCCTGGGCGACCGCTATAATGCAACTACTTTGAACGGGCTCCCAATTCCATCGGATAATCCGGAATTTAAAAATATTAATCTGGAAATTTTTAAAACTTCTATCATTGAATATATTTCTCTGGATAAAGTATACAACCCGAAATTCTCAGGTGATTTTGGTGGGGCAAACATCAATATTGTTTCTAAAGAACATTCTGGCAAACCTTATTTTAAAGTCGGGATCGGAAGCAGTGTAAATCTGCAGACTTTTGATAAAGATAATTTCAAGCTGCAGGATGGCGGACCGGGATTTTTCGGATATCAAGAAACGACTTTCAGAAAAGGTGATCCGAAAGTAAGATATCCTTTCACCACCAGCTGGAATTTTAAAAATGCTGACAATCCATTCAATTCAAATATGGATATTGAAGGTGGTGCAACATTGGGAAAACTTTCAATTTTTGGATACGCCGGATTTGAAAACAATTACGTTTATAGCGCAGGGAAAGAAGGATTTTACGATTCTACTGGAGACGCCATAAAAGCTTTAGATGTTGACCGATATACTTACGGCAGCAATTCTACGGCCTTGGTTAATTTGGCGTACAAAATCAATGCTGCAAATAAAATCAGTTTTACTTCTAATTTCATTCATTCTTCTGAACAGGACGCGAGATTTTTCAAAGGCTATATGCGTGAAATCGGCACCGATATTATCATCAACAGAGGTGACAATAAACTGACTTCTACCCTCATTAATCAATTATACGGAAATCATAAAATAAATGATTCCTGGACGACCGATTGGGGCGTGAGCTACAACATGATGAACAGCAAAAGACCGGATCGTTTACAAAATACTTTCGATGCAAATACTTTAAATCTTATTGCTGCAAGTACCATTAATAATCACCGTTATTTCGATGAGCTAGTTGACAATACGCTTAATGGATTTCTAAACATTACCAAACAATTAGAAAATCTGAAAATAAATTTCGGGTACAACGGTTCTTACAAAGACCGACAATTCGACAATACAACGATCGGACTTAACTTCGACATTCAAACCGCAGTAAACCCCAACAATGTAGATGCTTTTATTAACACTTCCAACAATGGGATTATTCGATACAATACTTTTAGAAATGATAGTGAAAGATATATTCCTTTTTATTACAATTTTAAGCAAAATATCCAGGCTGGATATGTAAATTTTGATTATAAATTCAGTGATCGTTTGATTGTACAGTTAGGCGGAAGATTCGATTATGTAGATATTCAAAGTAAATGGGACGACGCCATTTTTGGCAAAGACAAAAGCAATAAAACGTATAACAAATTCTTGCCTGCATTGAATGCAAAATACAGCATTAATGACCAGCAAAACTTAAGGTTATCAGCTTCGAAAACTTATACGCTTCCACAGGCAAAAGAGTTGGTACCAACAGGATATTACGACGTTACCACCAATGTTTACGGTAATCCATATCTTTCTCCGTCAGATAACTATAATGTTGATTTAAAATGGGAACTTTTCAGCAAACCCGGCGAAGTATTTTCTGTGACCGCTTTCGGAAAATATATTAAAAATCCGATTGCAAGAACAACTTATTCCACCGCTGCATCAAGTGATATGACTTACTTCAACATCGCAAATTCGGGATATGTTGCCGGCGCTGAAATGGAATTTAGAAAAGACATTTACAAATCCGGAAATTCCAAATTATACACTTTTCTGAACGCCACTTATATGCACTCTGAACAAAAATTGAAATCTGAAGCAGAATTTGCCAAAGAAAACGGTGGAAAGACCATTCAGTTCAATGGTCAAACGACAGATGCCATACAAGGTGTCGCTGATTTTCTTGCGAATGTAAACCTGGGTTATAATCAAAAACTGAGTTCAAACAATACGGTTGATTTCGTGGTCTCTTATTCTTATGTCGGTAAAAGTTTATTTGCTTTAGGAACCAACAAAGTAGGAAATTTCTACGAAAACCCGATCCACCTTTTGGATGCGAATCTGAAATTCAATTTTAAACAAATCGGAATCGGAATTAATGCAAAAAATCTGATCAACTCCGAAAACAAAATAGAACAGGTAACCGATCATGTAGGTTACACAAACAGAAGTTATACAAAAGGACGACAAATCGGTTTAAACTTATCTTATCAATTTTAAAAATCTAATAAAAATTATCCTATGAAAAAGAACTTTTTAAAAGCAGCATTTTGCCTGACGTTAATGGCCTCTGCCTCGACCATTATGGTATCGTGCAGCAGAAATAACGATGATACAGAAGTGGCAAATTCTTCAATTGATCCGGCAAATTTTAAGGGAACGATTGCATCCGGCACAACCATCACGCTGGATCCTGCAAAAACATACAACCTTAACGGTAAATTACTGGTGGAAAACGGAGCAACTTTAATTATTCCTGCAGGAACAAAAATCGTAGGAGCCCAAGGCGCAAACTATCTGATCGTAGACCGTGGCGGAAAATTATTTGTAAACGGTACCGAATCTAATCCTGTCGTTTTTGAAGGCGCTCAACATACCCAGGGTTATTGGGGAGGAATCGTCATCTTAGGAAACGCGCCTACCAACAGAAGTGCTTCCGGAACATCTTCTTCAGAATTAGGAGATCTGGTTTACGGCGGAACCAATAAATCTGACAATTCAGGATCTATTAAATATTTGGTGATCAAAGACAGTGGTTTCAAATACAATCCTGAAAAAGAATTCAACGGACTTTCTCTATTCGGTGTCGGAAGCGGAACGACCATTTCTTACGTTTCAATTTTAAACGGAGGAGATGATGGTGTAGAATTTTTTGGTGGAAATGTAAACGCTGATCACTTAGTGGTTATCGGAGTTGGTGATGATTCTGTGGACTGGACTGAAGGATGGCAGGGAACCGCAAGTTATATTTATGCTGCCAGAAGCAAAGAATTCCTAAATGCTGTGGAACCGGGAAACAGAGGCGTAGAAGCAGATACCCAGGATACCGATCCTAATACCACGAACGGAAATGGCGTATCCAACCCAACCATCAGCAATATGACATTAATCGGAAACACCAAAGGTTCTGAATCTCAGGGAATGAAGATCAGAGCAGGATCGAACGGGAAATTCGACAATGTAGTAATCGCTAATTTTGCGACAGGCCTTGATTTTGAAACCGACAGAACTTACAACTGGTTCTTAGGCGGAAACTACCTCACCAACATTCGTTTCGTAAATGTAGGAACCAACTGGAAAGCAAAAGCGACAACAGCAATGCCAAATCCTGAACTTTCAACAGTGTTTACAATAAGCAGCACCTCAACTGGTGCCGGCAACGGAACCGCTTTACCAACCTGGGCAAAAACATGGTCCGGTTACACAAGCTTTGACGTAGCAGACGCGGGAAATTAAACACCGTATTTCTTCATAAAACTTTTCTTTCATTAAAGCCATCCTCACGGATGGTTTTTTTCTCTAAATCCATCACACTCCTTTTAAATTTAAAAAACTAACTTTCAAACACTTGAACTTCACCAATCCTCTTATTCGATTTGCCCATAATTAATAAAACAATAAAATCTAATTTCCAATATTAATTTAATATGAATTATTTGTTAATTTAATGTGAATTCCATTACTTTGTAATAGCAGTTGTATAAAAGCACTGATTATTAAAACTAACAGCAGAATTATGAAAAATACAATTAAATTAATAGGGATTTTAGGAATTATGATAACAACAGGATTAACTTATCATATACAGGCACAGGAAAGAAATCTCATCAAAGAAGTAAAAATCACAGCAAATGATGGATTCACCGAATTAAGAAATCTCGTAGCGCAGAATTTCAATTTCACCAATCCAAATCTCACAGAAGGAATAATGAATAGCGAAGTAAAATTTGAAGTCACTGAAAATGGCAAAATCGCAAATGTAAGCGTAAAAGGTGACTGTAAATACGTGAATCAGGAAATTCAGGAAGTGATGAATCACCTTCTTTACAAATTCCATGATTCCTCTAAAATGAATAAAGTTTACATTCTACCGATTTCGGTCGCTATTGCATCGAGATAAAAAACTTCAAATAAAAAAGCAAAACACCCGAATAAATATTCAGGTGTTTTGTTTTAATCCTCATCTTCATATTGTTCAAGATAATACGAAAATGAAAAATCATCGAGTTCATCATCGGCATCTTCCAAAGTGGTCAGCAAATCTTCGAAATCCTCGAGTTGTTCTACACTCATATTCACAAATTCTATATGCAGCGGAAGCTCCACAAATCCGGTTATCGAATCATAAAGCGCATCCAGATTATCACCGAACGTTTCAGGAAGTTTTAGTTTTTCTTTTAGTTGATCGAAAAAATCTTCCATATCTCCGATTTCCAAAAAATCTATATATACTGTATTCATAATTTTTTAATTTTAAATTTTAAAAGTAATCCAATCCAGCCCACTTGGCTCTTTTTACTTTTTACTGGTTCTTATTATTGTTTGTCAAACGTTTTATAATGATCTTTGGTGAGCCAGACTTCTCCGTTTTCGGTAAAGATAATTCGGTCAGCATTTCGGTTGGCGCAATTGTAATTAACGTCGGCTTCATAATACTCGTTTCCAGATGGAAGTTTTTTTTCGCGATTGCTGAAATGATCGCCGCCAATTGCTTTTCCCGGCAAAACATCGCAGAGATTACCTTTTGATGGAATCCAGCCTTGTTTTCGAGCTTCGTTTTTTGTGAGATAATAATCCGGAAGTTGGTGGTTTTGTTTCACATAATTAATGACGGTATTTTCTGCGCTAAGTTCATTAATATTTCCTTTTTCTGCCGAAGAATTCGACGAATTTTGATTAAAATTTTCATCAGCATTTCTTTGGGAAACCACTTCGGTATTTTGAGAATTCGGTTGATCGTTTTTCTTTTCAATTTTATAATTGCTAATGAAATGCATTACCAAAAATGCGGTGAGCAAACCGATGATGAAAAAGAGACCGAGTTTTGTATTTTGTTTGTTCATATTATTTAAAAAAAAATTAATCTTTTGGGTAAGGAATTGCTTTGTCTAACTCAACCGGATTATAATATTTCTTAATGTTTTTTTGCATAGTTTTCTTTTTTTGGTCGAGTTGTTCTTGGCTGGTTATTTTTTCTCCATTAATCATTATTGTCGCTCCACCACTTTTCAAGTTTTTTTTCATTTCTGTCATTGGATCATTATAATAATCAAGCTTTACTTTAAAATATTGTTTTAAAGAAACCAGAACAGGTTTGTTTCCATAATGTGTTTCTAAAAAATTTTGGGTTTCAGAAGTTTTTTGAAGATTAACGCTTTTAACTAATGAATAAATAAAGTCATTTTTTTCATCATTAAGTTCAAAAATTAATCCTGGCAAACCTCTAAATTTATATGGTCCTTCCTGAAAAGGAATACTCGGGCAAAACCAAGCAATCCAATTTCTACCACCAAAATTCGTGGTTGCTTTTTGTAAGGTATATTCTCCATTCTTTTTGGTTTCATTTTCTATTTTCCAATTTATTTTATCTTCACTTTCAATTACAAAATAATCAAACATATTGTCATGAAAAGATTTGTTTTGAAATGTGTTTCGTTTTCTTGCTATTAATTGATCGGAAGTTGTATTTGTTTGCCAGTTCTCACCGGTTTTTTTACTTATGGAATCATTTTTAAGAAAATCATCATCGTAAAATTTAACATTATCCTTATCAATATCTAAAACCATATTCATTGTTTCAGTTTGATCATTTAATTTCATTTGTAATTGATAAATAAATCTGTTGGTTTGCGAAAATGCAATCCCAAAAATAAAAATGATTAAAAAAGTGAAGTATTTTTTCATATTGTTTTTTTTTAAAATTCATGATTTAAATGTCCGCCAACATGGAACTCTGAACCCGAAGCTTGGAATCGTTTATCTCCAATTTTCCGGAATATCGCAAACCGGAATCGGCTGAATTTTATGTTGCGCAGCTTTATTCATTCTTTGAAAAATCTTGAAAACTTCCAGATCTCTTCCCGAATAATCACTTTCTGTTTTCGTTCCCCATTCTTTCTGAATTTTCTCCAACTCCGGATAAGTTGCACCGATTTGCTGTTCATCGGTTCTGGCTTCATCCCACAATCCATCTGCAGGAATTGCATTTTGAATAGATTCTACAAGGCCTAATGATTTCGCCAAAGCATAAACTTCGGTTTTATACAAATCGGCAATCGGTGAAACATCCACGCCTCCGTCACCATATTTGGTAAAAAAACCTACCCCAAAATCTTCTACTTTATTTCCGGTTCCGCAAACGAGAAGACTGTTAATTTGTCCGTAATAATATAAAGTAAGCATTCTCAAACGACTTCTTGTATTGGCAAAAGCGAGTTTTTCTACAGGAAACTCCTCATCATTAACATCGAAAATTTCATACAACTCTTCGAAAGCCGGAGTTAAATTCACCGAAATCGCTTCTACATTCGCAAAACGTTTCTTTAAATATTCCATGTGTTCCCAAGCCCGATCTACTTCATTCAAATTTTGTCGAATCGGCATTTCGATTAACAAAGTTTTCAATCCTGTCATGGCACACAAGGTAGAAACAACGGCAGAATCAACGCCACCGGAAACGCCGATCACGTACCCTTTTACATTGGCTTTTCCGGCATAATCCTGAAGCCATGAAACAATTTTTTCTGTTATTTTTTCTGTTTGCATTTAATCTTAATTAAATTTTTCTTTTACTAATTCATACCAATGACAAGTGGCATTATCTAAATTATCAATGAAAGTTCCCTGCTCCTCAAAACCCAATTTATCTTTCAATATTTTATTTGAATCAACATTTTGAATATCTGCACATGCATAAATTTTATCTAGATTCATTTTATTAAACCCATACTCCAAAACTGCCCTTCCTGATTCTGTCGCATATCCTTTTCCCCAAAATTCGGGAAGAAAACGATAGCCTAATTCATAAACATTTCTGAAACCGTTGAGAGGTTCAGTCGATAATTTCAAACCACTCCATCCGATTAGGAGATTCGATTCTTTTTCAATCACCGCCCATCTTGCGATTCCGTTTTCTTGATATTGTTTTCTGATTTTATTGATGGTTTCTTCAGATTCCTCCAATTTTGTCACTGGCTTTACTCCTATATATTTCATGACATCCTGATTGCTATCTAACAAAAATATCCTTTCGACATCTTCAAAAATAATTTCTCTTAAAATAAGTCTGGTTGTTTCAATGAATATTTTTGCCATTAATTTTCCTTATTTTTGCGTTTCTAAATTTGATGTAAAAATAATGAAGTTTTTTAGATATCTCTTGTTTTCTGCCGTATTCCTAACAGGAATGAATTCGTGTAAAAAAGATTCCGAAAACATTTGGAAAGTAGAAGTTAAAAACCCCATTGAAAAAGTACAATTGATTGACATTTCTAAAGAGTTATATGACCCCAATATCTCTTTGGAAAATTTCACTCAGAAATATCCGTTTTTTCAGGGAACTGTTCCAAATGAAGATTTCGTCGAAAGAAGAAAAACTCCCGAAGAGATTAAAATTTATAAAGAAGCGATTTCTAAAATAGAAGTCTCTAAACTCAATAAAGAGTTGGCTGCTTTATTTTCGCATATTAAAAATTATTTTCCTGATTTCGAAGAACCACAAGTTTTTCTTTATTCATCTGCTTTACAAGGAATCATGGAACCAATTTTCTATGAATCGCAAAAAGACATGCTGTTTATTGATATCACTGCATTTATGGGTGAGAACAATCCGAATTATAAAGGTTTGGAATTGTACTTTCAGAAAAGCATGAATCCAAAAAACATTCTTCCTAAAGTTTCTGAAATCTTTGCTGAGCATTTTGTAGAACGTAATTTTGAACATCAAAAATTCATAGACCAAATCGTATATTATGGAAAACTGATGATTTTGCAAGATGCTTTTTTACCGAATGAGCCCGATGCTTTAAAAATGAATTATACGCCCGAACAATATGAATGGGCAAAAGCAAATGAAGCGAATGTTTGGAATTATTTCGTAGAAAACAATCTGGTTTTCAGTGATGACCAAAGGCTGGCAGAGCGTTTCATCAATCCTGCGCCATTTTCTAAATTCTATACAGAAATCGATAATGAATCCTCACCGCAAATCGGAATTTTTACCGGTTGGCAAATCTGCAGAAAATTCTATCAGGAAAAACCAGAAACTAAGTTGGTGGATTTTCTAAAAATGAACGCTCAGGAAATTTTTAATCAAAGTAATTACAAACCGAAAAATTAAATAAAAACAAATCATTTCTTTAAAATATATTATCTTTAAAAATTATGAAAAAGACCCAAATTACCATAGATATCGAATTAGACGAAAACCACGTTCCCGAAAAAATGACCTGGAATGCGGAAGACGGAGGAGTCGAAAAACAGGAAACCAAAGCCACCATGATTTCGGTATGGGATGATGAAAAAAAGGAAGCATTAAGAATTGATCTCTGGACCAAAGACATGCCAGTTGACCAAATGAAAATGTTTCTTCATCAAATCTTAATTTCAATGGGAAATACTTACGAAAGAGCAACTGGTGAAGAAGATGTTGCTTTTTGGCTGGAACAAATGGCAGAAGAATTTGCACAACGTGCAGCAATTAAAATGTAAAAAATAAATGTAGCAATCTAAAAGTCTAACAATGTAACAATCATTGGTAAACTGTTAAATTGATATATTGCTAAATTATAAAATTATGAATTTCAACACTAAAGTAATCCACGGTGGGCAACACCACGAATCAGCGACAGGTGCGGTAAATGTTCCTGTATTTTTAACGTCCACTTTTGCACAAAAATCTCCGGGTGTGCATTCCGGTTACGAATATTCGCGAGCGGCAAACCCTACAAGACAAGCACTGGAAGACAGTTTGGCAAGCATCGAAAACGGAGCGAGAGGATTAGCATTCGGATCTGGCTTGGCTGCCATCGACTGTGTTTTGAAATTATTGAATCCTGGTGATGAAATCATTTCTGTAGATGACTTGTACGGTGGAAGTTATAGAATGTTCACCCGATTATTCGAAAAATATCAATTAAAATTCACCTTTGTTAATTTTGATGATGTTTCAAAAATCGCAGATATTATTACGGATAAAACTAAATTAATCTGGCTCGAAACTCCGACCAATCCATTGATGAAATTGGTAGACATCAAAGCAGTAACCGATTTGGTAAAAGGAAAAGATATTTTAGTTGCAGTTGATAATACTTTTGCAACTCCTTATATTCAACGACCTATCGATTTGGGTGCAGATATCGTAATGCATTCGGCGACTAAATACTTAGGTGGACATTCAGATGCTATTGCTGGTGCTTTAATTGCAAACACTCCAGAACTTGGTGAAAAACTTCATTTCATACAATTTGCTAGTGGCGGAATTTTAGGTCCACATGATTCTTATTTGGTTTTAAGAGGAATTAAAACTTTGGCTTTAAGAATGCAAAGACATTCCGAAAATGGTATTGCAGTAGCAAAATACTTAGAAACTCATCCTTCTATTGATAAAGTTTTTTATCCAGGATTAGAATCACATCCACAACATGAGCTGGCAAACAAACAGATGAGAGAACCAGGCGGAATGGTTTCTTTCACCTTTAAATCAGGAAAAAAAGAAGATGCAATTCAATTTTTAGAAAAATTAAAAGTGTTCACTTTGGCCGAATCTTTGGGCGGCGTTGAATCTTTGGCAAATCATCCAGCATTGATGACTCACGCTTCAATTCCTGCAGAAAAACGTGCAGAATTGGGAATTACCGACGATTTGGTAAGATTAAGCGTTGGGATTGAAGATGCAGAAGATTTGATCGCAGATTTGGAAAAAGCTTTTAATTAATGTAACAATCTAATAGTCTAACAGTTTACCAATATTTTAAAGATTGGTAAATTGTTAGACTATTAAATTGGCCAATTAAAGAAGATGACAGAATTTCAAAAATACATTCAGCAATATTTAGACTTAATTCCATCTGAAAATTGGTTGGAAGAACTGAAAAAATCGGGTGAAAAAACAGTTTCCTTATATTCCTATTTAACCAAAGAACAATCGAATTTCGCTTATGCGGAAGGGAAATGGTCATTGATAGAATTGCTTCAGCATTTATCCGATACCGAAAGAATTTTCCAGTACCGAATCTTGGCTTTTGCGAGAGGCGAAAAATCGGAATTGCCGGGTTTCGATGAAGAACATTATGCTGGCAATTCTTTTGCGAATGAAAGAAGTTTAGAATCTTTATTGCAAGAATTTCAATTGGTTAGGCAATCTTCCTTGATTTTATTGGAAACATTAAATCCAGAAGTTTTAAAAAATATCGGAACTGCGAATGGAAACCAAATTTCTGTAGAAACCATCGGGAAACTGATTGTTGGGCATAATATTCATCATTTGAATATTATTGAGGAAAGGTATTTACCTCAATTTTAAAAGGAATTATTTTAGACGAAAATTTTATAAATTAATAAAAAATGAACTGTCCTTGTTCCTCCGGAAAACTATACGAAAATTGTTGCCAACCTTTTCATTTAGGCAAAAAAAACGCACCAACTGCCGAAGCTTTGATGCGCTCAAGATTTTCTGCATTTGCGATTCCGAACGGGGAATATTTAATGGAAACCACGCTTCCCAAAAAGCGAAAACTTCACCATAAAAAAGATTTACAGGAATGGGGAGAAATCAATGAATGGACAAAATTGGAAATCATTAAAACGCCCACTTTTAATCAAGTCGAATTCAAAGCT
The DNA here is from genome assembly GCF_049588135.1 of Kaistella sp. GTDB lineage: Bacteria > Bacteroidota > Bacteroidia > Flavobacteriales > Weeksellaceae > Kaistella. Next base: position 15,161 of record NZ_JBAVFG010000088.1, read on the forward strand.
TATTATAATGATGAAAATGGGAAACCACAAATTCATCATGAACTATCCGATTTTCAGGAAATAGATCAGCGTTGGTATTATGTTTCGGGGGAATTTTCAGACTAGAATCAAGACAAAAGAGCAAAGAATAAAGATATGCGTGAAATTATTTTTCCTGTTTCTTTTTCTGCCTTAAAACGTACAAATACAAACTTTCGACTTTGGTTCGTGCCCAATCGGTTTTTCTTAAAAATTTTAAAGAAGATTTAATGCTGGGATTATCGGTAAAACATTTGATATTAATCTGCTCACCGAGCTTTTCAAATCCATTATAATATTCGACCAATTCTTCCAAAATTGCGTCTAGGCGTTTTCCGTGTAAAGGATCTTTCGATTTTTGTTCCATAATGTGTAAAAATAGGTAAATTAGTTTTCAGGAAAAAAAAAGATGAAATATGACCAAATTTAGAAACATACACAAGAACAAATTCTACAGAAAATACTGTTTGATTTGATTTTACAATCCCAACTTCTTGAGCGATTACAGTGGAAATCCTTTTTTGGGAAGGGGATTTATGGCTGTGAAAAAAGACGCACCCAAACATATCATCTAAACTCGTTCCTCATTTTACGACGGAAAGCTCAGTATTTTTGGAGATTCAAAAAGCGAAAGCGAAAGGCACGCCAAAAAATCCAGAAATACTTTTTCATTCAAAACTAATTCGTAACTTTCACTAAACAAATGAAGTATGTTTTTGGTGGACTTACTTTTTCCGAATCGTTGTTTAGAATGCAACCGAATTATTCACTCCGATGAAGTGGCTTGCGAATTGTGTTTTGACCAAATTCATTTTACGCATCATCAATTTTCTGAAAGCAATATTTTAACAGAAAAATGTCGTTTACTTTTTCCGGTTGAAAATGCTTTTGCTTTAATGCAATTCGAGGAAGAAAGCATAAGTCAAAAAATTATTCATCGACTAAAATATGGTAGTTGCGAGAAAATCGGAAAAACTATCGCAAACTGGACGGTGGGAAGATTAGATTTAAACCACTCCAAACCAGATCTTTTAGTAACGATTCCGCTTCATCCGAAAAAATTAAAAGAACGCGGATACAATCAGTTGCATTCCTTTGCTGACGAACTTTCACAACAATTAAAAATCCCCTGTAATCATACTTTAATTAAAAGACATTTTTACAAAAAAGCTCAAGCTCAGAAAAATAAAGAACAAAGAATTTTTAATGAAAATCTTTTTTCAATCACTCAAAATATTTCTAATCAACATTTATTATTAATCGACGATGTTTTCACCACCGGAAATACAATGAGCGCAGTGGCGTGGCAAATTTTAAAAGCCGGAAATAACAAAGTGAGTGTTTTGGTGATGGCGATGGATTAATCCACGCCAATTTTTATTGTTATATAACCTGTCCAACCACCGATACGAGCGATTATCCATGTAATCCACGCAAGGGTTTCTTCATCATATGGATTTTTTTACGTTGAATCTAACAGCTTTGCATGAAATAGTAAAACCCTAACATTAATTAGTTTTTACATTTACACAAGAAATTAACTTTAAAATTTCAAATTTTTACTAGAAATAACAACCTTTTTTTTGGCTGCAATATTAAACATATAATCTTCCAAAACCTTCTCCGTAGTTCCGCGCAGTCCTCTTGCTCCGAGACCTTTATCCATCGTTTCTTCAACGATGCTCTCTAGTCCATCAGCTGTAAACTTCAGCTCTACTCCATCCATTTTAAACAATTCTACGAACTGATTTACGATTGAATTTTTAGGCTCTTTCATAATCCGAACCATGGTCTCTTTGGTTAACTTATCAAGATGGGTAATGATTGGGAATCTACCTAAAAGTTCAGGAATCAAACCAAACTTACGCAAATCAATTGCATTAAGCTGACTTAAGATATATTCTTCTTCCTCTACTTTATTCAGTTTTTCTGCACTGAAACCAATCGCTTGTTTATTTAATCTGCGCTCGATAATCTCTTTAATCCCATCGAAAGCTCCACCTGCAATAAATAAAATATTCTGAGTATTCACTTGGATGTATTTTTGATCGGGATGCTTTCTTCCCCCTTGCGGTGGTACATTTACAATACTTCCTTCTAATAACTTCAATAAACCTTGCTGTACTCCTTCACCAGAAACATCTCTCGTAATGCTAGGATTATCAGACTTGCGTGCAATTTTATCGATCTCATCAATGAATACAATTCCTTTTTCAGCTCTTTCTACATCATAATCAGCCACCATTAAAAGCCGGGATAAAATACTTTCAACATCCTCACCTACGTAACCAGCTTCTGTAAGAATCGTTGCATCCACAATACAAAAAGGCACATTCAGCTCTCTTGCAATCGATTTTGCCAAGAGGGTTTTTCCTGTACCTGTTTCACCTATCATGATAACATTTGACTTTTCAATCTCTACCTCCCGATTTTCATCTTTTGCATGCAATAACCTTTTATAATGATTGTACACTGCTACTGATAATTGTTTTTTTGCCTGATCCTGACCAATGACATATTGATCTAGGAATTCTTTTATTTCTTTCGGCTTTTTTAAATCCTCTATCTTTTCTGTAGAAGTAGAACTATGGGATGCACTGGTTTCCTTTACAATCCCATGTGCTTGTTCGATGCATTCTTCACAAATAAAACCGTTATTTCCAGAGATTAGCATTTGAACTTCATTTCGTTTTTTTCCACAAAAAGAACATTGGTTTGAATTCATATAATATATATAATTAGAATAAGTTAAAAAAAATTTTGTCAAAGTTCGATACTCTGACAAAAGCTGGTGTTTAAGAATTAATGATATGTTGCTGAGCTTCCCGATACTCGTCATCAGAAAATTTCAATCTCACATTTTTGAAGTTCATATCTTCCATTTTATTAATTGGGATTAAATGAATGTGGGCATGCGGAACCTCTAATCCTACAACTGCAACAGCGATTCTGCGCTCAGGATAGGCTTTCTCCATTTTTTTTGCAACATTTTGCGCAAAACTCCAAAGGTTTTTGAAATCTTCATTTTCTAAGTCAAAAATAAGATCCACTTCTTTCTTTGGAATGACCAAACAATGACCTTTAACCAAAGGCATAACATCTAAGAATGCCAAATGCTTTTCGTCTTCTGCAATGATGTACGAAGGAATTTCGCCCTGTACAATTTTTGTAAAAATAGAAGCCATGATGATTGTATTTAATTAAAAACCCACGCAAATGCGAGGGCACAAAATTACAAAATGTTAATAAAGGAAGCTGTTAAAAATTTGGTAATTTTTCAAAACACTCCCAAACATTATATTTTATAAGACTCTTTTTTAATTAATTAGTCCAAATAGATTTCTAACACTTCGAAAGAAAGTGTATTACCATTTGGCAAAAGAATTTCAGCATTTTCACCTACTACTTTTCCTAATAAACCTTTCGCAATAGGAGTATTCACAGAAATTCTTCCCGATTTCAAATCACTCTCATTATCAGGAACTAAAGTAAATTTTTGCTCTCCTTTGGTTGCGTTATTTTTAAGACGAACGGTTGTGAGAATCGAAACTTTTGAAGTATCTAATTGCGTTTCATCAATTACCTTTCCATTTACGATAAGATTTTTAAGTTTAGAAATTTTCATTTCCAACATTCCTTGTGCTTCTTTTGCTGCATCGTATTCTGCATTTTCAGAAAGATCACCCTTATCTCTTGCTTCAGCAATTTGAGCGGTGATTTTGGGTCTTTCAATGGTTTCCAGTTGTTCCAGTTCAGCTTTCATTTTATCCAATCCTACTTTGGTGACGTAACTTGCCATAATTTCTACTTTTAACGTTAGTATAAAAAAATAATCCGACATTTGCCGGACAATGTTTTTTGTGTTGATTTGTTTCACAAAGATATAAATATATTTTAAATGAAAAGAAATATTTCCAGCGTCTTTTTCTCAACAATTCTAATTTTTACTACTTTAAATTTCATCTCTTGTGGCAATCGAGAAGAGACCGTAAGCTGTTTCCCCAAGACTCCAATTAATGTAACTCTCAACCTTAACCTTTCTACTTATTTTACACTACAAAATGTTGGTGGATGGATTTATGTCAACGAACAACAATCTGGAACCCGAGGTTTAATCGTGGTGAGAACAACAAACGGATTCAAAGTATATGACAGAAATGCACCGCACATTTGCCCCGATTCGAACACCACTTTAAGTGTTGAACAAGACATCAAAATTGTTTGTCCAAAAGATGGAGCAGAATGGATTACCATTACCGGTGAACCCATTAAAATTTCGAAAGTCCCTCCAAAAACTTATCCTTATAATTACGATAGCTCTACCAAAATTCTTTCGATTTATTATTAATCAAATTGTCAATTTTAACTTATAAAAATGAAAGCAGTTATTCAAAGAGTTTCTAAAGCCAATGTAAAAGTAGATAGCGAAATCGTTGGCGAAATTTCAAATGGTTTACTTTTATTAATCGGAATTGATGAAGAAGATGAAAAAGCCGACGCCGATTGGCTCATTCAAAAAATATTAAATTTGAGGATCTTCGGTGACGAAGAAGGAAAACTAAATTTATCTGTTCTAAATATTTCCGGCGAAATCCTTTGTATCAGTCAATTTACTTTAATTGCAGATTATAAAAAGGGAAATCGTCCATCTTTCATCAAAGCTGCAAAACCCGAAAAAGCCATTCCATTATTCGACTATTTTAAAACCGAAATTGCAAAATCAGCATTGAAAATTGAAAGCGGAATTTTCGGTGCAGACATGAAGGTCTCTTTGCTCAATGACGGACCAGTGACCATTTTGATGGATTCTAAAACAAAACTTTAAATAAAATTTCCTTACACTTTAAAAAAACAACTCTTATTTTTAATTAAATTTGAGCATATTATTATTAAAAATGAAGAAAACCATCTTGATTATTTCTGCGACCCTTTTTTTATCGTGTTCAAAAAAAGAAAACGCAAGTACAAACGACATTTCCTTGGAAGCCAAAAGAATAGAATCGATTAATATTGAACGTCAAAAACTAAATGACAGTATTACCATTAGAAATCAACAAAATATCTTCAAGGATTTAAGCGGAAAACATCAGTTAAAATTTAGTTCCGATGAAACTTCATCCTTTTGGGGAACCGCCAACTTCGAAAAAACAGGCAGAGATTCATATGCATTATCTGGAAATGCCCAATCAGGGAAAAATACTTTAGAAATAAAAGGAACGGTGAAGAAAGTCTCAGAGAAACATCTTAATTTTGAAGGAAAAATAACTCAAAAAATTAACGGAATTGTTTTTAAAAGAACGAAAAACACCACTTTCTTTGATGAAGGAAAAGGAAAATTCTGGCGATTACAAAATAAAGTAAATGGTTCGGGATTTGTTGATTATATCGACATCTATTTTTAAAAAACACCGATTATGTTAAATTACGAAATATCCGGCAGCGGAAAAGAAACCCTTGTTTTGCTCCATGGCTTTATGGAAAACCTAACGATTTGGGATGACATGGACACTTATCTTTCAGAGAAATTTTCTTTAATTAAAATCGATTTACCAGGACACGGTTTATCGAAAATTTACAACGAAATCCACACGATGGAATTGGTCGCAGACGAAGTGAAAAAAGTGACGGATAAACTGAATTTGGATCAATTTCACTTGCTTGGTCATTCGATGGGCGGCTACGTTTCTTTGGCTTTTGCGGAAAAATTTCCTGAGGTCTTGAAG
>NZ_JBAVFG010000089.1:0-9179 GCF_049588135.1 Kaistella sp.
TAAAGGTGAAGATTTGGTAAAAGCCATTTTAGATCTTAAAAAAGAAAAAAACGCAGTGATTTTGGCGCATTATTATCAACCTGCCGAAATTCAGGATATTGCCGATTATTTGGGTGATTCTCTGCAATTAGCCAGAGCTGCAAAAGATACCAACGCCGATATGATTGCGTTTTGTGGCGTTCATTTCATGGCGGAAGCAGCGAAAATTTTGAACCCAACCAAAAAAGTAGTTCTTCCCGATACACAAGCCGGTTGTTCGCTTGCAGACGGTTGCAGCGGTGAAGGTCTCAGAAAAATGCGCGAACAATATCCGAACGCATTAATCGCAACTTATATCAATTGCAACGCAGAAACTAAGGCAGAAAGCGACATTATCGTAACGAGTTCTAACGCAGAAACCATTATTGAATCTTTGCCAAAAGACCGCCCGATTATTTTTGCACCCGATAAAAATTTAGGTAAATATTTAGCGAAGAAAACCGGTCGCGATATGATTTTGTGGGACGGAAGTTGCATCGTTCACGAAGCGTTTTCGATGGAAAGAATTGCAAAACAATTAGCCGAAAATCCCGATGCAAAACTGATTGCGCACCCAGAAAGTGAAACTTCGGTTTTGGATTTGGCACATTTCATCGGTTCTACTTCTGCATTATTAAATTTTGTTGAAAAAGACGATTGCCAGAAATTTATCGTTGCGACCGAAGAAGGAATTTTGCACGAAATGAAAAAACGCGCACCGCACAAAGAACTGATTCCTGCATTGGTTTTTGATGAAAGTTGCAACTGCTCCGAATGTTTTTATATGAAAAGAAACACGCTGGAAAAACTCTATCTCTGCATGAAATACGAATTACCAGAAATTTTAATGGATGAAGAATTGCGTTTGAAAGCTTTGAAACCGATTGAAGCGATGCTGGAGTTGAGTAAAAGTGTGAAGTAAATTAAAATAATCCTAAAAAAACATTTATGAAAAAAAAAATTATAACATTATTTCTAACAATTTTTACATTCATAAGTCTTTATTCTCAAGAAACTAAATTTGATATTGTTGGTGTTTGGAATTCGAGTGATTATTGGAGTAACGAAAGTAAAACAATCTTTTCCAAAGATGGATATGTTTCAATGACAGTCAATGGCGAAGAAATAGAAGGGAAAAATTTCATAATTCATGGAGGTTCAAATAATGGACAAAAGGGAGAAATGAAATATGAAATTAATTCAGAAAAAAGTCCAATTCAAATTGATATAATTGCATTAAAAGACAATCAAGAAAAAGGCAGAATACTTGGAATTATTGTTCCAGTTCATCACACTAAACTTTTAATGCTTTTAAGCTTTGATGGAAAGCGACCAGAAAAAATGAATGACGAGAATTATGAACAAACTTTAACCTTGACTAAAATTAAAGAATTAGAGTAAATATTAAACACAATTTCTTCAAATTTTTTAAAATATGACCTCAAAAATCCTCCTCGAAAACCTAAAAATCTACGCTTATCACGGCGTTCTTCCCGAAGAAAACATCATCGAGACATATTATATTTTAAATATAGAAGTTCAAGCAGATTTAGAAAAAGCAGCAGAATTCCATACATATATTTAATGTGACTTTTAATAAAAAAGCAAAGCAAAAGAATTCCAAAATAGTTTTTATCATTTTTGTTAAACAATTTTCTTAACTTTGATATTATGGACGCTTTAAAAATCGAAATATTAAATCCCAAAGCACTGCAATTAATAAAACAATTGCAGGAACTTAATCTTATAAAAATTTCTGATGAACCTAAATCAAAATTACAGGAATATTTAAAGAAAATGAGAAAAAATGCAGGTCGTGTTCCAAACCTTGATGAAATCTCAAAAACTGTAGATGAAGTGAGAGCGGAAAGATATGCCAAAAACTAAAAATTTAAAACTTGTAATTGATACCAATCTTTGGATCAGTTTTATTATTTCAAATAAACTGAATGAAATAGAGCCCATTTTATTCAATAAAATTGCAAAATACTTTTCAGCAGCGAACTTGTAAGTGAACTTCAAGCAACAATTTCAAAACCAAAACTTCAAAAATATTTTTCTGAAAATGCATTGGAAGAAATGTTACTTGTTTTTGATGAATATATCGATTTTATTAATGTTAAAAGCAAAGTAAAAATATGTAGAGACCCAAATGATGATTTTCTATTGTCCTTGGCAAAAGACGGAAAAGCAAATTTTCTATTAACTGGCGATAAGGATTTACTGGAAATTGAAAAATTTGAAAAAACTTCGATCGTAAAATTTTCTACTTTTTTAGAAACCTTCAAAAAATGACCTCAAAAATTCTCCTCGAAAACCTGAAAATCTACGCTTATCACGGCGTTCTTCCCGAAGAAAATATCATCGGTACGTATTATATTTTGAATGTAGAAATTCATACCGATTTTTGGAAAGCTACAGAAACCGATGATTTGAACGATACGATAAGTTACGCCGAAATCAACAATCTTATTCACGCAGAAATGAAAATTCGGTCGAAACTAATGGAACATGTTGCAGGAAGAATTTTGAAAAATATCAAACTAGCCTTTCCGCAAATTTCTTTCATTAAAATAAAAATGACCAAAACCAACCCGCCAATGCAAGGCGAAATGGATGGTGCAAGTGTAGAAATTGAAAATCAATTTTAGAATAAATCAAATTCATTTCCCAATCCTAAAGGAAGTAATTTAGATGGGATTTTCGAAGAATTTTTAAATATTCTCTTAAAACATTTTGTTTCTTTTGATCTTGTCGAATCTTCGATTTCTGGTAGATTTCTTTTCATTTATTAAAATGAAGTTCTTTAAAACGCATTATAAAAACTGATAAAACTCAGTTAATTAGCTGTATACTATATGATTTACAGTCATAGCAGTTTGCCAATATTTCAGCTTAATTTTATATCAAATTAAAAAGGAAATTTATCCAATTGTACTTCCAGAAAATTAACAAATAAAATAAGAGCTATGAAAAAACCAATCATGATTCTCGCCGTGGTTTCCCCTCGATTTATCATCTTGCACAAAAACCGAAACCACGGAAGCCACAACCAAAACTACTGACTCAGAAGCAGTTGCAGAAGATCAAGAATCGGTAATAGATAGCGTAATTCTTCCAAATTAAAGAGACCAGTAATCGTTTAAATTTAATGTTTTGTAAGCTTTCCGAAAGTTAATTTTCAGCAAGCTTTTTTGATGTCTTTTCTAGTTGGAAAGACTTTTTTATAATGAAGACTTCTTCTTTAAATTTAGCAAGATCATTCCTAGCGAAATCAGTATTAATAAAGAAACTCCCAACAAAATTTCCGGCGTAAAGGGAATAGAAATATATTTAATAGAAAACACGCCCATCAATCCTAAAACCGCCTCATTTAGGAAAATCCCTAAGAGTAAAAGTTTAAGCCCAATAATAACCGGTTTGGTCATTTTAAAAACGTTGGTTGCCAATATTTGATTGATTAAAAATACCGACACACACATCAACAAAATTAAATGCAGATAGGCAATCACTACATTCCTGAATCCAAAAGCAAACTGGCTCAAAGCTGGTATAGTAGATCCTAATTGCAAAACTATTTTTGCGAAAAATGCAAAGCCAACATACATCAACACAAATCGTTGCAATGCAGAAAAATGGAGTGCTAATTTTACCCAATTTCTTTTCACCAAGATGTACAATTTTACCGCGCCTATCGTTTGAGCGATTGCTGCCAATATAATTGCGACAAAAATCCAGAGCGACATTTTCATCCAAAGTACAGAAAGTCCGAAGCCAATTAAACAGCCGATAAATAGGAGCCAGAAAATTACTTTATTTTCCTTTTCAACGATTTCTGATCCAATTTCCTTTAATGATTGAAGAAGCAATCCGATACAACTAAAAATAAAAAATCCGTTATACTGAAAATGAAGATAATAATAAGTGGAAGCAAGATATAAGTTTTGGGTCAGATTACCTGAAACCATCATATAGCTCAATCCAAAAACACCCGCCGAAGAAATAACGGCAAAAAACAAACCTCCCAAAAACCAAGGTTTTACTAAATCCTGATTGTTTCTCAAATCTCTCATCAAGAAAAAGAAAAAGACGAAACTGGTCAACAACGCAGCGGTTGATGCTATAATTGACAGCCAGAAATAGCCGTTATAAACAAAACTCGGAATCATGATATACGCCGAAACAGCGTTAACAATCAATAAAGTATGGTATTTTTTTAATTGTTGCTCAGACAGAACACCGTGCAAATACCGAATCATCAAAACATAAATTACTTGGGTAATCCAGCCATAGAACGCGAAATGAGAATGTGCTTCCTGCACATGTTTTTGATCGACTATTGGTAGTGAATAAGCAATTTTATAACGCATCAAAACACCCAATACCGCCACGACCAAAAAATTAAGAACTGAAAATCGCAGCCAAAAAATAATATTCTTCATCCTACAAAATTATGCTGAAAAAACGAGTTACAAATATGATTCTCGTCATGAGTTAAATGAAGATTTTCCCATTCACAATCTCGAGTTTTCCATCTTTCTCCATTTTTTTAATGGTTCGAATAACGGTTTCAATTCTCAATCCTGTCATGTGTGCAATTTCTTTTCTTGTGTAATTAATCATGGTTTTTTCATCAATGCAACCATTTTCACTTTTAAAATCACGCAGGTGCTGATAAATACGATCTTCCGGATTAAATAAAACAATCTGTTTGAGTAAATGACTTTTCTTTATCGATTTTCTAGCAATTGAAATCGTAAAATCAAACAGCTTTTCGGGGTACTCTTTTAAATAAGCAATCAAGCGTTCTCGTTCGATTTTTATGATTTCAACTTTATCAGAACATACTTCTACATTCCCAGGAACGGGCTCGCACAGTAAAATTGCAGGTTCTGCAAAAAAATGACCTTCTTTCACTTTATGCTGCAAAAGTTCTTTTCCTTTTTCCGTTAAATTAAAAACAGAAAGCTCTCCTCGTTTTAAATAAAAAAAACATTGGGAACGATCGCCTTCATGTAAAATAATATCACCTTTGTAATATCTTTTAGATTCTGCTTTCGTCTTGTTCATTAAATCATCATCAACTAAAAACTTCATTTTACTCTTTGTATTTCCCTCAAATATACCAAAGTTTCGGCAAACTATTTCTACAAAATATGAATAATATTGCTATTATTTAATGAGAAAACCATTAAAAACCCGACCAAAATCTCTATTTTTGAGATTATAATTAAAAAAATGTCGAATCAGTTTAATCCCCGAGATATTACCTGGCTTTCTTTCAACGAAAGAGTCTTACAAGAAGCCATGGATCAGAATGTTCCCTTGCATTTGCGAATCCGTTTTTTGGGAATTTTCTCTAATAATCTCGATGAGTTCTTTCGCGTTCGAGTAGCTGGTTTAAAGCGAGCGATGGATTTTAAAGATAAATTCATCACCGAATCATTTTATCAACCACCGACAAAAATTTTGCAAAAGATCAATGAAGTGGTAATTCACCAACAACAAAATTTTGTAAAAACTTGGAAAAAAATCCAAGTCGAAATGGCAGAACAGAAAGTATTCATTAAAACTGCAAAGAACTTAACCGCTGCTCAAAAGAAATTTGTCACCGCCTATTTTGATGAAATTGTAGAAAGCAACGTCATTCCGATTTTGTTAAATGATAATTCGCCGATGCCCTATTTAAGGGACAAATCTCTTTATCTAGGAGTGGCAATGCGAAAAAAACAATTTCAATATGAAAGTAAATTTGCGATTATTGAAATTCCTTCTCGCACTTTAGGAAGATTTGTTTTGCTTCCTCCTAATGGTAAAAATGAAAAAAATGTGATGTTGTTAGAAGACGTAATTGCCTTTAATTTGCCTCACATTTTCTCTTATTTTGGTTATGAAGAATTTGAAGCACATTGTTTTAAAGTGACCAAAGATGCCGAATTTGATTTGGATAACGACATTAAAACAACCCTCGCCGAGAAAATAGAAAAAGGAATTAAATCCCGACGCAAAGGGAAACCAACTCGTTTTGTTTTTGATAAAGCCATGGACAAAGCACTCTTGGAATTCCTGATCAGAAAACTCCATTTAACAAAAAAAGACAGCATTATTCCGGGTGGGAAAATTCATAATTTTCGACATTTCATGGAGTTTCCAGAAGTGTTTGAAACTTATAAAAAACCAGTCGAAAGAACCTCTTTTGATCATCCGGAATTGGTAGAAAAAAGAATAACCGACGTGATTCAGAAAACCGATATTCTACTCACTTTTCCTTATCACAAATTCACGCCAGTGATCGATTTACTAAGAGAATCAGCCATGGATCCCGATGTGAAATCGATACAAATTACTGCGTACCGATTGGCAAGCAATTCGAAAATCATCAACGCTTTAATTAATGCCGTAAGAAATGGCAAAGAAGTTACGGTAATGCTAGAACTTCGCGCAAGATTCGATGAGGAAAATAATCTAAAATGGAAAGAAATTCTGGAACAAGAAGGGGTAAAAGTATTGCTCGGAATTCCCAATAAAAAAGTTCATGCGAAACTTTGTGTCATTAAAAAAAGAGTTCATAATAAAACCCTTCAATACGGATTTGTAAGTACCGGAAACTTCAATGAAAAAACGGCAAAAATCTATGGCGATCATTTATTAATGACTTCTGACAGAGGAATTATGGCAGATATTAATAAAATATTTACCGTTCTAAAAAAACCAAAACAGGATTTAATTCCCGCTTTGAAATCTTGTAAAAACCTGGTGGTTTGCCCGGAATTCATGCGCGAAAAAATCATCGGCCATATCGACAGAGAAATCGAAGAAGCAAAAGCCGGAAGAAAAACGCTCATTATCATTAAAGTAAATTCATTGAGCGACCGAGATTTGATTACAAAACTTTATGAAGCTGCAAAAGAAGGAGTCATTATAAAACTCATTGTTCGGGGCATTTATTGCGCAATGAATCAAAGGAATTTCAAACAGAAAATTACTGCCATAAGTATTGTTGATGAGTATTTAGAACATTCTCGCGTGATGTATTTTTACAACAAGGGAAGTGAAGACATTTATATTTCTTCCGCCGACTGGATGACCCGGAATTTGGATTACCGCATTGAAGCGGCTGCAAAAATCACTCAAAAAAACTTAAAGAAAGAAATCAAAGACCAACTAGAAATTCAGTTAAGCGACAATGTAAAAGCCAGAATTCTCGACAAAAAATTGCGAAATGAGTATGTAAAAACCGACAACAAAGAAATCCGTTCCCAAGTTGAAACTTATCATTATTTGAGAGATAAAGGACAAGAAAAGTAGTGTCTTGTCCTGAAATAACGATACAGATTACTCAATAAATCCTGACGTAACGATACAAATACTTCGCTACCATCTTTGTCGAAACCACCAATTAAGCTTTGACCTTCGCTGATATCACCTTGCATTTCATCATCATAATTTTTAAAATTTTCAAAGCTGGAAATAAATATGTTCCCATTTTCGAAAAAGTCATCAAGATGTTCCTTCTTACCAACTACTCTGTATATAGGGTCAATTTTGTAACCCCACGAAATATTAAATGAAGACTTTATTTCTGTAAATTGTATCATATTGTTCTACTTGGTTTGGAATGTTCTATTTAATAGTAATCTAATTATAACACTTTCTCAAATACCCCAATCACCTTAAAATCCATCGTCTCCTCATCCCTTAAGACAATTGAATCAAAAGACTGAGTAGATAAAGGCTTTAAAGAAATTTCTTCATGATGCCACCCCTCTTCATCAATATTTTTTTTGCTTGTGTATTCCTTTATCGTATAGTTTGCGCCAGTTTCACTGTCGAAGATATCATTACCTTCTACCAAGGTGATCAATCCATTCCGACTGCCTGCTGAATATTTTTTGAACAAACATAAGCTCCCATTTGGAATGACTTTGTTCATAGACTCTCCTACTACTTTGCAGACAAAATAGTCAGTATGATTGCTGATGTTCATCAATTCAATAAATTTTACTTCTTCTACTGATTGCAAATCAGAGAACTTTCCTGCTGCAATTTCAAGATCATAATAAGGAACTGTAAATTCATTTGGAGCATCAACTATAGTATAGGTGTTTACCTCATCTTGAGAATTCTTAAATAACGGAATCCCCTGTGCAAAGTATTTCCTCAAATTTGGATTGCAGACATAAATGTAGGTCCCTTCAATTCCTCTGAGTAGAATGGTTTTGTAAATATTAATTACATAATCCAATAAAACCTTCGGATCTTTTATTGAGTTTTTACCGTTTTTATCTTTGTAATTTTCTTTATAGACCACTAATTCGTTGGTTGTAAAATCATAGTCCAGTTCAGGTCCAATTATGACTCCCGTGTAATTCAGATCATAACCCTGCGTAGTATGTATGCAACCAACCTCATTGATTGCGTTGGACGAATTTACCCAATCTGTTACAATACTGTTCCACTGTAATGAGGTATCATCAATTACGATATCAAATTTTGACCGATCATTTTTTGAGATCCATTCCCATGCAAATCCTGCGACCATTCTTGATAATCCTCTCTGATTTTCCTTTAAATGAATTTGCTCAACCATTTCATTTAAATCATCAAACAATTTTAGATCATAAAATCCCGTATCTTGTTGTTTTTGTTCGGTAAAGTCTGCTTTATCAAACATTTGATGAACTAACTTTACATATTGATTTCCACCTTTTACTCTGAATTGCGTGCTTAACTTTTCATTACGGGTACTTGGTAACTGTTTTAAAACGTAGAAACTCTCCGGACTAGCATCAGATGGTTTGATCGATTGAAACTGATCGTAAAATATAATCGATTTTTCACTCTGTAGTTGAATCCAATCCAATTCAGATGAGGTCATTTTATCTAAACCTAAGAGCTCACTGTTTTTATCAAAAGTCCCGAAATAAGAACCCAAGTTTACCCTTCTTCTGAGACGGTGTCCTTCATCAACAATAAGCAAATCATATTTCTGTTTGGTTATTTCTGAAGGTCCGATCACCATTTTATGAGATAATCCTTTAATGTTTTTGAAAACATTAGAAATGGTTTTTCGAAAAGATGCCATTGGTATCACCAGAGCCATATTCAGATCGCCATATTTGGTTTTCACATTTTCTAAAAGCTTAAACAACTCTTCATCC
>NZ_JBAVFG010000090.1:0-2659 GCF_049588135.1 Kaistella sp.
TGTTCCTCGTCACGAAGATAATAATTTTTGAAAGCAATTCACAACCACCCTACAAGAGGAGCACCTGCCCATGGGGTTGTTCCTCGTCACGAAGATAATAATTTTTGAAAGCAATTCACAACTACAGTGACGAACTGGTAACGAATAATACAGTTGTTCCTCGTCACGAAGATAATAATTTTTGAAAGCAATTCACATAAAATCATTAAATCAAAATGTCCGAAAATATAAATCAAAAAGTCAAAAAAAGTGTCCCGTCCTAAAAATCCGATACAGATTATAGGTCTTTTTTTTAACATTCAGTGAGAATTTCGTACGCTCGTCTTCTAGTACTTTTCTGTGGTTTTAATAGATATGAACATTTCTAAGGAATGGCCTTAATGACAAAAATAGGAGATGCCCCTTATAAAATAGAAACAGACGAAAGTGGCGTAAAACCAATCTTTAATGAAAGTGATATTAAGGGTATTTGAAAAAAACTGAAAGAACGTTACTCAAATGGTTGAGGTTTACGGATCTTAGTTTTCTTTTTTGATGAAGAAAAAAAGACCTTTATAAATCATCTTTTTTTCCGAAATTAGCAGAATGATTTTAGAAAAAGAAATAAGTTTTATTCTCGCTTTAGATGCATTAAAAAATGTGAATCGTAGAAACTTCAATCTCGATAATTCACGACGGGAAAATACCGCCGAACACAGTTGGCAGATTGTGGTTCTTGCACAGATTCTTTTACCTTATGCAAAAGATCAAACGAAAATAAATCTTTTGCGAGTGATCAAAATGCTGTCAATTCATGATGTGGTAGAAATCGAAGCTGGCGATACTTTTATTTTTGATGAAACTGCGATGATGGGGAAATATGAACGTGAATTAGCCGCAGCCAAAAAAACTTTCGGTATTTTAGATGAACCTTTAAGTTCTGAATTTTTAAACCTGTGGATTGAATTTGAAGAGGAGGCAACAACAGATGCGATTTTTGCCTGCGCTGTAGATCGAATAATGCCTTTTATTTTAAATGTTTATGGCGATGGTACCAGTTGGACAGAAGCGGGGATAAAACCTGAGCAGGTAGAGAATATAGTAGGAAAAGCAGTGAAAAGAGCTTCCGAAGAAATGGGTGAAGCATTTGAGATTTTACTTAAAAAAGCAATTGATCAAGGAAAACTTAAGATGTGAAATTTTCAAATCAATAGTTAAAGTCCCTGTTGCTGTTAAAAAGGATAGAGAATATTTATGATGAAAAACTAGCGAAGGTATCCCAATTTTTTTAAGTCGTCAGTTCCATTTAATATTTTTGTCGAGCCTTCTTTTAATAAAAATATTTTGTCAGAAATTTCCAGTACATGTTGATATTGATGATCAGTGATGATGATGCCTTTGTCTTTCGATTGTTCTGTAATTAAAAGTTTTATTTCCTCAATGATTTTTGGTGACAAAGAATGGAAGGGTTCATCTAACAATAGAAAACGACAATCAGAAAATAGCAGTATTAAAATTTCTAGTAACCGCTTTTCTCCGCCCGACAGATGATGCGGTTTTTTATCTAAATATGAACTCATTAATTGATGATTCTTTAGATTATAGGCATTGCTTTCATTGCAAAATAAGTCGATACTATTTTTAATTTTTAGATGAGATGGAAGGAAATGATTTTGCGCTAAAAAATGAATCAAGTTTTTGTTATCACTTACTTTGGTAATGACCTTCGATCCAACCCGAATAAATTTGTTTTCTGCTGAAGCGGTTCCGAAAATAATATTAAAAAGCGTTGTTTTCCCACTTCCATTTCGTCCGAGAACTCCTACAATTTCATTTGTTTCGCAACCGATAAATATGTCTTTTAGAATCTTTTGTTCGCCAAATGATTTTTCAATGCTATCAACGTGTAGTTTTAAAATTTCCATATCAGAAATTCTAAAGTTAAACTGATTAAAAGCGTCACAATCCACAAGGATTTTCTGCTTAAACCAAAATTTGCATAAAAATGATATTCATTTTTAAATCGAACTTCATAAGTTATATAATGAAAAAGCGGAGCACATAAGAGGTAGCAAAGTGCAAGGTTTGCAAAGGTAAAACCAATCATAAAAGAGATGGTAAGACTCACCAAAAAACTGATCAAAAAAATTTTTTGATAGAAATAAAAATATGCTTTTAAAGTTCTCACTATTTAAATCCTCTCCAATTCATCACCAGAAATCTGCGTTTTGAAACTTCCGTAATTCACCGAAACTTTTCCGTTTTTATCAATTTTATCAATGGTTCCTACGCTTGCAGATCCTTTAATTCTTACACGCTGCCCAACTTTCATCCAAACAGCGCGTTCTTTTTGGCGCTTGTTTTCCAACTTTTCACTGGTTTCTACAATTTTTTCCTGAACGTCCACTTTCTTCAGTTGCTGCGTAATTTTTCGCTTTACGATTTGTAGTCTTTTATTTTCATCTTTGTCGGCACCGAGTTTGCGAAATTTTTCCTGCTCCAAAATTTTAATGAAATCTGCCACGACCAATTTTCGAGATTTCCCTTTGACATAAGAATCGATAAAGGTCTCAATTTTATTTCCAAACTGAAGTTTTCGATGTTCGTCTTCGTAGAGTTTTTGAAAATTAAAGAGTTTCTGTTCCAGTTGGTCATTCAGTTTTTCTAGATTTTCTTTTTT
>NZ_JBAVFG010000091.1:0-45421 GCF_049588135.1 Kaistella sp.
CTTGATTTTTCAAATAGTGAAAAAAAATATTAATTTTGGCGGAATATGAAAAAATATCTTAGCCTATTGATTTTGTTGTTTGGAACTGTGTGTTTTTCACAAGACTATACCGCAGAAAAAAAATTATTGATAAAAGCAGAAAAAAACAAACAATTACTGAAAACAGATCCCGAAAAGGCGTTTTTGGAGATTCAGGAAATTATAAAAGATTCGCGGAAAATTAATGCAAATGAAGCTGAGATTAGAGCACTGCGAAACCTATATAATTACTATAGAAATCAAAATGATTTCGAAAACATGATCACTACTGCCAATTCTTTATTCCAAGTGTCTGAAAAATACAAAAAGCCAATATATCAAGCTTTTGCTAAAAGATTCCTTTTTGAATCTTATGCTTTTAGTGGCTTACCAGACAAGGGATTTGAGGAATTGGAAAAAGCATTGGAATTTGTTAACAAATCAGAAATTAAAGATTCGCTTTATTTTATAACCAAAGCTGATATATATATTGATTTTACAAATTATTATTCAATAAAAGAAGACTATAAAAATCAACTTAAATTCCTCAAACTATCTAGGCTAGAATTTGATCAAAATCCAGATCAAAAGAATAGAGATAAATTATTATACACCCATTACTCCAACTTGGCAGTAGTTTATTACCAGATGAAAAAACAGGATTCGGCAAAACATTTTGCGCTTCTTTCTCTTTCGCTGGAAAGAAATTATAAAAATGCAAATGTGCAACTTAATAATTTTCAGGTTTTAGGAGAAATCGCAATGAAAGAGAAAATATACCACAAATCACTTGCATATTTTAAGGAAGCAGAAAAATTAGTCGGATATAAAAATCATAATAATAATGAAAATCTGTATAAGAAGATTATTGAAGTATATAGCTACTTGAAACAAGAAGACTCGGTAGTAATTTATAAAACAAAAATAGATTCTTTAAAATTAAACATCACTGAAAATCAAAATAAATCACTACATAAGTTACTGAATGAAAAGAGCAATATAGATAAAAATTATATATATCTATTTGCCTTTGTGTTGAGCGCCATGCCTATAGCATTATTTTTCTTTATCAGAAAAAACAGAATCTTGAGTCGGCAGGAAAAAATAAATCAAGAATATTTATTACAAGCTTCTACAAGCCAAAACAGTGAAGATTATTCCAAATTAATAGCCATGCTGAAAAATAAGGATTTGGCATTTATGGCTTTTTTTGAAGAGGTGTTTCCTGATTTCACTGCTAAAATTTTAAAAATTTATCCAGAAGCTATTCAGTCTGAAATAGAGTTTTTCGCACTCTTAAAATTGAAATTATCTACCAATGATATTGCAAAGTATAAATTTATCGAACCCAAAACCGTACGGAATAAAAAATACCTCACAAAAAAGAAATTAAAAATTTCAAAAGAAACAGATATTTATCAATGGTTCAACGACTTGTAACCAAACAGTTGCATCGCCGAAAACACAAAGGACGTTTATGGGTCATCGCAAAACAAAGGCTCGGGACGGTTTTGAGTTGGTTGATATTTTTTTTATAAATGATTAAGAAGTAAAATTGCTTCAAATAATTAAATAAATCATTATGAACAAATTTTACCTAACAAAATTACAACTTTTTGTTTTCCTTCTTTTTACAGCAAATGCATTCTCACAATCGATTATTGTAAATCATCCACCCAATCCATCTACTGCAATTAACTCCTCTATTGGAAATGATAACAAAGGAATCTTTAGTGCAGACTCATTTAGTATTCTGCAAGGTTCTTTAGCTTTAGGAGAACTAACGCTATATGGAGCTGACGGCATTGGAGGTTTAGAAGAAGGCATCACCGGTTTTAATATTTATATTTTTAAAAATAATATAAATACTCCTTTAGGAAATCCCTCCGATGCAGCTGATGCGGTGTATGCCATCAAAAACATTCCGCTCTCAGCCTTTACATGGGAAAAAGGAGAGGGCATGGATTTTAAATTTACAATTCCTATGACAGCAGCCAATGGAGGAAACCAAGTTGTTCTAAATCCTGGAGAATATTGGCTTAGTGCTTTCCCAACAGTGGGTTATCCTGTTACCCAAGGTGCTTTCTGGCATTGGTACGGTTCTGCAGGTGCTTCTAATGAATCTGTATTTATAGATCCTGATAATTTGGCCAATGGAGGTTTTACGCAATGGACCCAATTGAGCACAATACTCGGTTATAAAATTTATGGATTAGCTTGGAAGTTAACAAACGAAGCGTTATTGGGGGTTGAGCCAGCAAACCTTGCGTCTGTTTCTGTTTATCCTAATCCAGTAAAAGATGTATTAAATATTACTTCTCAAAAAAAGGTTGAATCTGTTGATGTTTTCAATTTAACTGGACAAAAAGTAATCAATAATACTAGAATAATCAATAATCAAATAAATCTAAGTAATTTAATTTCTGGAACTTATTTCTTCAGAATTATCTTAGAAGGTGGAAAGATTGAAACCGTCAAGATTATAAAAAACTAAATACTCAATCAGATGATTAAAAAAGGAGACTGCAAAAAGTCTTCTTTTTTTGGTTTAAAAATCAATAATTTTAAATTTTATCACATTGAAAATACTTCTCCTCTTCTTATTTGAAATTCAAATGAGATTAAAAGCGAATCGTTTCTGATTATCACAAAAAGACAAAATTAATTTATACAAAGGGTTCTGTTTTACTATAAAGCTCAAATCAATAAACCGTTAGTATAAATTTCAAATTGTGCCCCGACTTACCATTTGATGATTCTAAAAATTTATTACTAATTTTGGCAAGTTGTACTTTTCTCCAGCAACGAGAGAAAGAAGAACCTTTAATTTAAAATCAAAAAATGGACAAACAAAATTTAGAATATATCACCTTTGGTGGTGGATGTTTTTGGTGCGTTGACAGCGTACTTGATTTACTAAAAGGAGTAGAATCTACGACTTCAGGATATGCAGGCGGACATAAAGAAAACCCTACTTATGAAGAAGTTTGCACAGGAGACACAGGTCATGCCGAAGTGGTACAAATGACTTATGATCCCCAAATTATCTCTTACGAGCAGTTGATGGATGTTTTCTTTTTCCTGCATGACCCTACCCAATTGAACAGACAAGGAGAAGATATTGGAACGCAATACCGCTCAGTGATTTTTTATAAAGATGATGCTGAAAAAGCTAAAGCCGAAGAAGCAATGAAAATCTCAGAAGCTTCTGGAAAGTACAGTACAAAATATGTAACTGAAATTACAAAACTCGAAAAATTTTGGCCTGCCGAACAATACCATCAAGGATATTATGAGGCGAATCCTACGCAACCTTTTTGCAGTGCTGTAGTTGGACCAAAAGTTGCGAAATTCAAAAAACATTATGGCGAATTGGGAATGCTAAAGCCCGAATAAGAACAATAATAAACGGATTTCGGATAATAAATAATTGCACAAAAAGCCCACTGAAAATTCATTCAGTGGGCTTTTTATATTTGGATATTTTTATTTTACCAAAGTCATTTCACTAATTAAGTGACCTGCTTTTCCGTATTTTTCAATAGTCCAAAGAACCATTCTCACATCCACGTTTATGGTTTTTTGCCATTTTTTATCGAAGATAATATCTCCACTCAAGGCTTCGCTATTTCCATCGAATGCTAAACCTAGCAAATTACCTTCACCATCAAGAACTGGAGAACCAGAGTTTCCTCCTGTGATGTCATTATCCGTCAAGAAATTTACAGGCATAAACCCTTTTTTATCTTTATACTGACCGAAATCTTTTTTCTTCACCAAATCAAGGAATCTTTGAGGCAAATCAAATTCCTCATCACCTTTTTTATATTTAGCTACCATTCCGTTGATATCTGTGTAGTAGTTATTTTTTTCTTTGATTCCAAAGTAATTTCTATCAGTTCTTTCTGGAAGAGTTGTCACCTTACCAGTAGTCAATCTCATGGTAGAGTTCGCATCTGGATAGAACGCTGTGTTTGGTTGAGATTTTCTAAGACCGTCTAAAAACAATCTGCTATTTTTAGCAAAAGCATCATCAACTTTAGCAAATTTTTCACCGCTTAATTTTTGATCTGTAACAAAACCGTTAGCCAATTTCAATAATGGATCAGCGTCGATTTTCAAACGATCTGGATTATTTACAAAATCCATTGCAGATTCCTTAGTAGCAAAAATTGAAGAAAAAGCTACGTTCGAAAGGTTCTTTGCATCAGCAGCAAACAAGGTTGGTGAACCTACTTCTTTATTAACTCTTTGTTGATAAAGGCTTACCATAGCGTTCAACATATCACCTTCCAGCTTAATGTTTACACCATCATATAACCTATCAATTGCATCAGTTACTTTGGTTTTCATTGCAGCTTTCCCGGCTTCGTCTTGATCAGCATAAGTATGCATCAATGAACCTAATTGGTACGCAACTGTAATATATTTCGCATTTCTCTGCAACTGTGAAGAATAATTTCTTTCTACATTACGATCAGAAACTTGCGCATAGTTCGATTTAATATCTTGTAAAATCCCACCATATACTTCAATATTTTCTGGCATCAAAGCCCAAGTTTGGAATTTTTCTTCTAAAGCTTGTTTCTCTGCAATCGTACCGTTTTTGATCACTGCATCGATGGTACCTTGTCTGTTTTTCCAGTAATTGGCTACAGAAGCATATTGGGAAGCATAATCAAGTTTGGTTGCCTGATCTTTGTCCATGTAAACTTTCATTACATCCATGGCAACTTTAGAAGCTTCTACCCATGCCGGATAATCTTTAGTAACCATTTGTTCAATACCGAAAGAAGTCAAAAATCTATTTGTTCTTCCTGGATACCCTAAGATCATTGCAAAATCTCCTGGTTTATATCCTCTCATTGAAATAGGAAGCGCATGTTTTGGTGTCATTGGAACGTTGCTCGGAGAATATTCTGCAGGATTACCGTTCGCATCTGCATATACTCTGAACACAGAAAAATCTACCGTATGTCTTGGCCACTCCCAGTTATCGGTATCGCCACCAAATTTCCCTAATGCATTTGGAGGAGTTCCCACCAATCTAACATCTTTAAAATCCTGATAAACAAAATAATAGAATTCATTTCCGTTATAGAAATCTTTTACTACAACCGTATATTTTCCGTTTTCTGAGTTTTCAGCTTGGATTAATTTATACTCTGCGTTGATGATCGTATTTCTATCTTCGGCAGACATATTATTGTTGAGTTTGGCATTGATTCTTTTAGAAACATCGTCCATTCTTACCATAAATCTTACAGAAAGTCCTTTTGAAGGAAGTTCTTCGCTTTTTTTCATTGCCCAGAAACCATTGGTTAAATGGTCATTTTCTGGAGTTGAAAGCGCTGCAATATTTCCGTAGCCACAGTGGTGATTGGTAAATAACAATCCTTCTTTAGAAACCATTTCTGCAGTACAGCCTCCGCCGAACTGTACAATAGCGTCTTTTAAACTAGAATTGTTTACAGAGTAAATTTCTTCGGGAGTTAATTTTAAGCCTTCTCTTTTAAGATCTACTCCATTCAGTCTTTTGATCATGCTCAAAAGCCACATTCCCTCATCTGCTTTCAATTGCAGGAAACTCATCATAAATGTGAGTAATAAAAAAATTCTTTTCATTTAATAATTTATTTAAGGCGCTAATTTAAGAAATTCATTTTACTTGGTAGGTAACAAAAAAATGGATGAGATTTTTCTCATCCATTTAAATAAAAAATTAAATAATTTAATGATTAATTTTTAATCAATTTAGTGTTTTCAACAGCTCCATTACCGTAATACACTTGTAAAATATAAGTTCCTTTCGCTAAAGAAGAAACATTAACTTTCCCTGTTGTTTTGGTTGTTTGTACTCTTTTTCCTGAAAGGTCAATAATATTAACAGCCTGAATTTCTTTGTTTGAAGTAACAGTTACAACATCAGATGCTGGGTTTGGATAAACTTTTAAGCTTGATTTAACAGCATTATCAGCAACCGCTAAACTCAAATTACCATTAAATTTAAGGATTCCTTTTGTTCCTGTTGGACCATCAGAAAACTGACCTGCCCAACCTGTAGTAGCATTTAAGAATCCTAAAGTACCTCTTTGTTCACCACTATCAATGTTTATCCAGGTTTTACCACCGTCGGTTGAGTAAGCAGAACCCATGAACTCATCACTACTGGAATTGATTCCCGTTGTAACATAAGTATTTTCTGTTCCTGGGACATAAGTGATATCACCAAAATACCAAGTACCAGTAGTTTCAATTTCTACCCAATTCGCTCCTCCATCTGTACTCGAATAGATTCCTGCACTTGGAGTTGAGCCCGCTGTTTGACCGTCAACAGCAATTAAAATACCATTATTAGCATCTTTAAAAGCCATGCTTCCTGTAGATCCTGTAGTAATCACTCCACCGAAATCAAGAACTGGGCTATAATGTCCAGTCCAAGTAGTTCCACGGTTAGCAGAATGTAAAATACGACCAATACTTGTACCTACCCAAATATTATCTCCCACTACTTTTTTTAATCCTACATAAGTAAATTCATCATCATTCTCAGGTACAAGTGCTCCAGCAACAGATGTCCATGTTGTTCCACCATTGCTTGTTTTAAACATTTCGAATTTTCCATTTAAAGGATCCCCACTAGACCAGCCATTATTAGCATCCCAGAAATAAACATGGTTTGCAAATGAACCAGCAGTATAACCAATGGTTTGCTGAGACCAGCTCGTTCCTCCATTAGTTGTTTTCCACATTCTATTTGCATTACTTCCAGTATTAAACGGTGCAGTAACGACCCAAGCAGTATTACCATCAATTGCAGCAATATCAGAAACTAAAGCATTTGATCCTGGACCAGTAATATTGGTAGCAGTCCAAGTAGAACCGCCATTTGTAGTTCTAGTAACAATTTTAGGATAAGTTCCTCCGCCAGCTCCATCATAAGCAGATGCCCACACGGTATTTGCATCCACAACCACCACTTCTTTAACACCAGTATTAGCAGGGAATTTAGTAGCTTGATCCACCCAAGATTGCGCTTGTGATACCATAGAAACTAGTGCGAAACCAGTTAGTAAAATTTTCTTCATAATATTAAAAGTTAATTGATTTTTTGTAAAAGTATATATTTTACAAACAAAAACCAAAAATATATGTCACTTTTTTAATATTAAAAGAAAAACACTGAGAATGTAGCATTTTCAGTGTTTAAATATTCAAGAGCAAAACAACCTAATTAACAGCCTTTTAAAATTAAACTTTCAGCATTTCAGTATGTGGAATATCATCTTCTAAATAGCTTTTACCTGTCGAAATAAATCCAAATCCTGTATAAAAAGAAAGAAGATAGTCCTGTGCTGAAATCCGTATTGCATTTTTTGGATATCTCGCTTCAATAGTATTTATTGCAAACCTCATCAATGATTTTCCTAAATTCATCTTTCTAAATTTTTGATGAGTTAAGACCCGACCGATAGAACTTTCGGGATATTTTATTCCGGGCTCGAAAATTCTGCAATAAGCAACAACTTCACCTTTGCTTTCTGCCCAAAGATGAATCGCTTGGGAATCATAACCATCAACTTCTGGATAAGGACAGTTCTGTTCTACCACAAAAACATCGATTCTTACCTTTAAAATTTGATATAACTTCTTGGTTGAAAGTTGATCGAACGTCTTAATGTTCCAAATGAAATTCTCCATCTTTAAACTAGCAATAAGTTGATCGTTAAAATTTAATATGATTATGCATCAAGAATTCATTTGTTTTGGTAATGAAATCAAGTATCGCCTCACCTCCCGTTTTTTTCTCGGCAGAGGTCACATAGATTTCAGGCAGATCTTCCCAAGTCTTCAGAAGTTCCGATTTGTAGTGCTCAACATTTTTAGCGATTACCGTAGGCTTCAACTTATCCGCCTTGGTAAATACTATTGAAAAAGGTATTCCGTTTTCACCACACCATTCAATAAATTCAATATCGATAGCTTGGGGAGTATGTCGGGAATCAATTAAAATAAAAAGATTGACTAAGTTTTTTCGATTCAGTATATAATTGGTAATTAATTTTTCGAAATCTTTGCGCATACTTTTTGAAACCCTAGCATAACCATAACCTGGCAAATCGGTAAGAGACCAACTTTCATTAATGATAAAATTATTAATAAGTTGGGTTTTACCTGGAGTTCCAGAAGTTTTTGCTAAATACTTATGATTCATCAACGCATTAATTAGCGATGATTTCCCAACATTTGATCTTCCAATAAATGCATATTCTGGCATGGTTGGTTCAGGACAATCTTGCCATCTATCACTGCTTTTTACAAATTCTGCTGTCTTGATAATCATAATTAGTTTCTTAATAAAATGTAACTCAATAAAAAATGGAAGAATAAACTTCCATTCAACTATTTCTTTTGTTTTTGTAACCAAGAATACAATAGGTCATTAAATTCTTTTGGCTTTTCCATCATTGCCGCGTGTCCACATTCATCAATCCAATACAAGTCCGAGTTGGGTAATGATTTATGCATATCAATTGCCACTTCTGGCGGTGTCACGTTATCTTGCTTCCCCCAAATTAAACAAACTGGTGTTGTGATTTTTGGTAAATCATTCAACATATTGTGTTTAATGGCACTTCTTGCTAACATCACTGTTTTAATTCCTTTCATTCTGTCGTTCACCACAGCGAAAACCTCTTCTACCAACTCATTGGTTGCAACCTTTGGATCAAAAAAAACTTCTTCGGTTTTCTTTCTAATATAATCTTTATCGCTTTTTCGAGGAAAACTATCACCAAACGATCTTTCATATAAACCGGAACTACCAGTAAGGACTAAATTTTTAACCAATTCTGGTCTAGCCAAAGTAAGAATTAATCCTACATGACCTCCCATCGAATTACCCACTATTGTCGCTGGCCCCCCAACTTTTTCTTCAATAAATTTCGCAACATATTTTGCGATTGTTGTAAGATTGGTATTAAGAACCGGCAAATCATATATAGGGAGTACAGGAACAAAAACTTGGTATCCTCTCTCTGAAAAGTAATCAACAGTATCATCGAAATTACTTAAACCACCCATTAAACCATGTAATAAAATTACAGGGTCACCTTCTCCAGCTTCTATAAAAGCGAACTTCTTGTCCTTTTTTGTTTTAAATATCATAAATATTACGCTATAAGCGTTTGCAAAAATACAAATTAAACGCCAAAATCACTTTATTTAGCATTATTTATATATTAAATTTAAGATATTTTCACTGAACTACCAACTTTTACAAAAAAAAATCAAAACAACTTATTAACTTCTTTTTAATCAATACTTTAATCCTAAACCCAAAACTTATTAACATTAAGTCAAAAAGTGGGAAAAAGTGGGAGGCTTTGGAAATTTTTCTATAAATTTGTCACCAAATGAAGAATTTCATCGGAACATATGAATGCAGAATAGACGACAAAGGTCGGCTGAAACTCCCTTCATCACTGGTAAAACAGATGGAGGATTTTGGCGATGACTCCTTTGTGGTTAAACGCGCTGTATTTCAACCATGTCTTGAAGTTTACCCAATGAAAGGCTGGGAACAACTGATGAACAAACTCAATACACTTAACCGCTTCATTAAGAAAAACGCAGATTTTATCCGAATGTTTACGGCCGGAGTAAAAATCGTAGAACCTGATAATGCGGGTCGTTTACAAATCTCAAAAGACCTTACGCACTTTGCAAACCTTCGAAAAGAAATTGTAATTACCAGTGCAGGCGAACTTTTTGAAATCTGGGATAAAGAGGCGTATGAAAAAGTAATCACTACTTCAGAAGAAGATTTTGCAAAATTGGCTGAAGACGTGATGGGAACTATCAGTTTCGAAGAGGAACAGTAAAACGTTCGAAGAAATTTTTAATTAAAAACACCTAGAAAAAATGTATCACAATCCTGTTTTGCTGAAGAAAAGTGTCGATGATCTGGTAACAAATCCAGACGGCATCTACGTGGACTGTACTTTCGGTGGCGGAGGTCACTCGCGTGAAATCCTGAGCAGACTTTCTGAAAAAGGCAAATTGTACGCTTTCGACCAAGATTTGGATGCACTTAAAAATAATATCGATGACCCACGATTTACGCTTATTAATCAAAATTTCAGATTTTTAGAAAATGCATTAATGATGTATGGAGTTTCACAAGTTGATGGGATCTTAGCCGATTTCGGTGTTTCTTCTCATCAATTTGACGAAGCAGAAAGAGGCTTTTCGACAAGAAGCAATGCGCCACTCGATATGCGAATGAACGTGATGCAGCTTCTGGATGCCAAAAAAGTAATTAATGAATATGAAGAAGAGCATCTCGCCGACATTTTTTACCAATACGGTGAAATTCGGGAATCGCGTAAGCTTGCAAGAGAAATCGTTAACCATAGAAAACTGAAACCCATTGAAACGACAGAAGATTTAAAAAAACTCTTCAGTTACATTCCTCAGTTTAAGCAAAATAAAGTTTACGCACAGATTTTCCAAGCAATCAGAATCGAAGTTAACCAAGAACTGGAAGTCATAAAAGAATTGTTGGTTCAGGCACACAAAATATTGAAACCAGGCGGAAGATTAGTTGCGATTTCTTACCACTCTTTAGAAGATCGTTTAGTTAAAAGATTTCTGAAAAACGGAATGTTCGAAGGCGAACCAGCCCGAGATATTTATGGGAATTATCACAAGACATTTGATCTTTTGCAAACAAAAGCGATCGTTCCAGATGGTGAAGAAATTAAAGAAAACTCACGCGCAAGAAGTGCAAAATTAAGAACAGGTATAAAGATATAAGAAATTGGCAATAAGCGATCAGTAATATAATTACCCATTGCTAATGACTCATTACAGTGATATGGCAAAAAGACCAACAAATCGTCCACAGAAAAAACTCACTTTTATTGATATTGTAAAAGGGAATTTTTTGAATCGTGATGAAGTGACCATTCATTACAGGTATTTTTTGCTGGTGTTCTTTTTATTAATGATTATGATTTACAGCAATCACTTAGTAAGCAAGAAAATTGAACATGTTAATGTTTTAAAAGAGCAAACCGAAGAGTTTAAATCGAGAAATGCGTTTGCACAAAGCAGGCTCATTAAAGTAAAATTAGAATCAGAATTAGGAAAAGAAATGGTGCAGGATTCCTTGCTATCATTAGAAAATCATCCTCACAAAATATTGATAAAACTAGATAGTTTAGATGGCAGTACAAAATGAATTTGAAAAAAAACGCTCAAACACATTGAGATGGGGCTACCTTTTTACAGGGTTTGCCTTCGTTTTGTTTGTGGTGTTTCTTGCTAGAATTCTATTTTTACAAAACACCAATGTACAGGAAATCAAAGATGATTACATCAATAAAAATTATCGCGAAGCTACTTTAAAAGCAGCTCGCGGAAATCTCTATGCTTCGGACGGCTCCATCCTAGCGACTACCGTAATGCGTTATGATGTTTATCTGGATTTTAAAATCATTAAAGACACTGTTTACTCAAACAATATTAGCGCTTTAACAGATTCATTATCAAAAATGTTTGGCAAGCCAAGAAGCTATTTCAGAGATCGATTTGATCAGCAGAAAAAAGCAAAAAATCAATACTACCCTTTGGTTAAAGGACTTGATTTTGATGATTACGATCGAATTCGCCAATTCCCAATTTTTAAGAAAGGTAAAAACAGAGGTGGTTTTATCGTTGATCGAAATTATAAAAGAGAATTAGCAACCACCCAAATTGGAGCGGGAACCATCGGGATGGATAATAATATTTCAAAATCAGGTCTTGAAGGTGCTTTTTCTAAATTCTTGACTGGAACCGACGGAACACGATTAGAGCAACGAGTTAATTCCAGCCAATGGAAACCAATCGATTATTGGAAAGTTAATGAACCAATCGATGGCCAGGATGTTTACACCACTATTGACATCCGAATTCAAGATATTGTTCATTCTGCTTTAGAAAAACAATTGGTAAAATTTGAAGCAGAACACGGTACCGTTTTGGTTATGGAAGTCGCCACCGGAAAAATTAAAGCCATGGTAAATCTTCGAAGAACAGAACCAGGGATTTATGTGGATGCTTACAATTACGCGATAAAAGATAATATCGAACCGGGATCTACTTTTAAAACCATTTCATTATTAGCCGCAATGGATGATGGTTTCATAAATGAACATACCACCGTAAACGTTGGAAACGGCGTTTGGACTTACGCTAAACAAAGAATTTCTGATGGACATGGTGGAGGAACTTATGAAATTTCAGATGTTCTGGCAAAATCAAGCAACGTAGGAACAGCTAAGTTGATTACTCAATATTATGCGGATAAACCACAGGTATTTTTAGATCACTTGCGCCGTTGGAAACTCTTTGATAAAATGGACATTGAACTTCCAGGAATTACAAAACCAAGAATTTTAACTCCTAAAAGTACAACTTGGAATGCTGCAACCTTGGCTTCAATTTCTTACGGATACGCAACCAATATTAATCTTTTACAGTTAACCACCTTTTACAATGGTATTGCAAATAAAGGCAAAATGCTGGAACCTCTTTTTATAGAAAAAATAGCAAAAGACGGCAGAACACTTTATGAAGCGAAACCCAAAGTAATGGTCAATAAAATGGCTTCGGAAAATGCGATTAAAATGATGACAAACGCATTAACGCAAGCCGTAGAGAAAGGAACAGGAAAAAGTATTTTCACACCAAATTTAAAAATGGCAGGAAAAACAGGAACTGCAAGATTTGAATATTGGCTTCCTGGACCTATGAAATACCGCGCTTCTTTCGCTGGATTTTATCCTGCCGATAATCCAAAATATACTTGCTATGTAATGATTAGCGAGCCCAATACTTCAATAAGTTTTTATGGAGCAACCGTTGCCGCACCCGTTTTCAAAGAAATCGCTGGGAAAACTTTCTTGAAAACACCACAGAATATCGAGAAAGAAATGTTGGTTGAGAAAAAAGTAGATCTCAGTAAAATGATTGAGCCAACGGTAAACGTTGCAGTAACAGATAGAATGATGCCCAATGTAACTGGCTTAATCGGGAAAAACATTATTCCACAATTAGAAAACCAAGGCTATCGTGTTGATTATAAAGGAGTCGGAAAAATAAAAGAACAGTTCCCACTAGAAGGAACCATTATTAATAAAAACCAAAGAATTTATCTGCAATTGCAGAATTAAATAAGAGCCAAGTAAAAAGAGCCGAGAAGGCAATATTAATTATGTTTTTAAAAGAATTATTAAATAGAATCCCAGTTTTAGAAATAATCGGAAATGAAAATCCCGATGTTTCCGAAATCGTTTTCGACAGCAGAAAAGTTGTTGAGAACTCACTGTATGTTGCCATCAAAGGAACGGTTTCGGACGGGCACTCTTATATTAATTCTTCTATTGAAAAAGGTGCGAAAGTAATTATCTGCGAAGATTTACCAGAAACTTTAAATAACGAAATTACTTTCATTAAAGTAAAAGATGCATCAAAAACCTTGGGACATCTTGCTTCTAATTTTTATGGAAATCCTTCTTCTAAACTGAACCTCATCGGAATTACTGGAACTAACGGAAAAACTTCTGTTACTACTCTTCTGTTCGATATATTCAAAACTTTAGGTTTTAAATCCGCTTTAATTTCAACCGTTGAATATAGAATTGCCGACGAAATTATTCCGTCAACTCATACCACTCCCGATGTTTTAATTTTAAATAAAATCTTGGCAAAAGCGGTAGGAACTGGTTGTGAATATGCTTTCATGGAAGTTTCTTCCCACGGCATTCATCAGCACAGAACCGAAGGTTTACAATTTAAAATCGCAGGTTTTACCAATATTACCCATGATCATTTAGATTATCACAAAACGTTTGAAGAATATCTTAAAACGAAAAAAAGATTTTTCGATGGGTTAAACCCAGAAGCAATTGCTATTACGAATGTTGATGACAAAAACGGAAACGTAATGCTTCAAAATACCAAAGCAAAAAAGAAATCTTACGCTTTGAAAACAATGGCAGATTTCCATGGGAAAATCACAGAAATTGATTTTAATGGGATGCTTCTCAACTTTAATGGAAAAGAATTCTGGACCACTTTAACAGGAAAATTTAACGCTTACAATTTGCTTCTTGCGTATGCAGTTGCGATTGAATGCGGTTTTCATAAAGATGATATTTTACCGGCAATCTCACAATTAAAAAGAGTGAACGGCAGATTTGAAACTTTAAAATCTGACGGCGGAATTTTCTTCGTTGTCGATTATGCGCACACTCCCGATGCTTTAGAAAATGTATTGGATTCTATCAATGATATCCGGACCAAAAACGAAAGGCTGATCACCGTATTTGGTTGCGGCGGAGACAGGGATCATGCGAAACGTCCTGAAATGGGAAAAATCGCAACGAGAAAATCTACGCTGGCCATCATCACTTCCGATAATCCAAGAACTGAAGATCCTGCAGAAATCATCAAAGAAATTGAAGCAGGCGTAGAACCTCAAAACTTCAGCAAATACACTTCTATTCCTGACCGGAGAGAAGCGATTAAAATGGCAATTAAATTTGCAGAACCGAAAGACATTGTCGTAGTAGCCGGCAAAGGACACGAAACTTATCAGGAAATCAATGGCGTGAAAAACCATTTTGATGATAAGGAAACCATTATGGAGCTGGCAAGGCTCATGTCGAAATAATTATCAACTGAAAGATTAAATAAAACATTATGTTATATTACCTTTTCGAATATCTGAACAGCCACGGAATTCACGTTCCTGGAATGGGAATGTTTAAATTCATCTCTTTCCGTGCAGGAATGGCAGTTTTGCTTTCCCTCCTAATCGCTTTGGTTTTTGGTAAGAAAATCATCAACTATCTGCGAAATAAACAGATGGGCGAATTAGTACGCGATTTAGGCTTAGAAGGTCAAAAGCAAAAAGAAGGTACGCCGACCATGGGTGGTTTAATTATCATTTTGGCCACGCTGATTCCGGTTTTACTTTTCACCAGAATTCTGAACGTATATATCGTTTTGCTAATTGTATCTGTACTTTGGATGGGTGCAATCGGCTTTATCGACGACTATTTAAAGAAAATCAAAAAAAATAAAGACGGGCTCAGCGGGAAATTCAAAGTAATTGGACAGGTTGGTCTGGGTTTAATCGTTGGAGTTACCATGTATTTCCATCCTGATATTACGGTGAAAAGAAAATATGCAGATGCCAAAGAAGTCAACCGAAACAACGTGGAAGCCAACTTTATGCCGACCGAAAAATCCACCGTTTCTACCGTTCCATTTGTAAAAAACAACGAGTTTGATTATAGTGGAATTTTATTTTGGATGACTCCGGAAAAAGCACACGAATGGGCTTGGATCGTTTTCATCCCAATAGTAATTTTTATCGTTACTGCGGTTTCCAATGGCGCCAATATTTCCGATGGAATCGATGGTCTCGCCGCAGGAACAAGTGTCGTCATCCTATTAACTTTATCATTTTTTGCCTACCTCTCGGGGAATATCATTTTTGCAGATTATCTCAATATTATGTTCCTGCCAAATATGGGTGAAACCACCATTTTTGCACTCGCTTTAGTTGGTGCTGTTATTGGTTTTTTCTGGTACAATACGTATCCGGCTCAAGTATTCATGGGTGATACCGGAAGTTTAATGTTGGGTGGTGTAATTGCTGTTTTGGCAATTATTCTTAGAAAAGAATTGCTGATTCCTGTTTTATGTGGAATTTTCTTAATTGAAAACCTGTCTGTGGTATTACAAGTAGGAGTCTTTAAATATAGAAAAAGAAAATACGGATTAGAGTACGCTCAGAACAACAGATTGTTCAAAATGTCTCCTCTCCATCATCATTATCAAAAAGAAGGATATCACGAAAGCAAAATCGTAAACCGAATGATCATCATCGGGGTGATGTTTGCCATTATTTGTTTAATCACATTGAAAGTTAGATAAAAGAAAGCAGGAAGTTGGAAGCTTGAAGTCTGTAGTTTAAACATGGAACTTGAAACTTTGAACATTAAACCCTCGAACTTTGAATTAAAAGATATGAAAATAGTTGTTTTAGGTGGCGGAGAAAGCGGCGTGGGTGCAGCATATTTAGCAAAGAAGAAAGGCATGAATGTTTTTCTTTCGGATAAAGGTGCGATAAAAGACGACTACAAAAAACAGTTGATCGAAGCTGGAATTGAGTTCGAAGAAGGACAGCACGACGAAGCAAGAATTCTTCAAGCAGATTGGATTATAAAATCTCCAGGCATTCCCAAGAAAGCCGATATTATTTCTAAAATCAATAAAAAAGGAATTCGCCTCTCTTCGGAAATTGAATTTGCAGCAGAATTTACCAAAGCCAAAATTATAGCAATTACTGGAAGCAACGGAAAAACGACCACCACTTCATTGATCTATCATATTTTAAAAAATGATCATTTGAAAGTTGGTTTAGCAGGAAATATCGGGAAAAGCTTTGCCAGACAAGTTGCAGATGAGGATTTCGATTATTATGTTTTGGAAGTGAGTTCTTTCCAATTAGATGATATTCAGAATTTCCGACCGTTTATTTCTTTGTTATTGAATTTGAGTCAAGATCACCTTGACCAGTATAATTACAATTATGAAGATTATGCAATGGCAAAATTCAGAATTGCAGAAAATCAGGAAAATGATAATTTCTTTATCTACAATAAAGATGATGAAATGAGCATGAATCTGTTGGAAAAATTAGCGATCAGAGCAAAGAAGATTCCGTTTTCTACCAAAGAGCATTTAAGTGAAGGTGGTTGTATTAATGATGACAAAATCACGGTCAACATTGAAGACGAATTTTCAATGAAAATCGCAGAACTTTCTTTAGTTGGAAATCACAATATCGCCAATAGTTTAGCCGCTTCTATTGCCAGTAAAATACTGAATATCAGCAATGAAAGCATTCGAAATTCATTAATGACTTTTCAGGCAGTTGAGCATCGTTTAGAGCAAGTTGCCCAAATTAATGGAGTCACTTTTATTAATGACAGCAAAGCTACAAATGTGAATGCGACTTACTTTGCTTTGGAAAGCATGAATCAACCAACCATTTGGATCGTAGGCGGTGTTGACAAAGGAAATGACTATACCGAGATAGAAAATTTAGTTAAAAGAAAAGTAAAAGCAATTGTCTGTTTAGGACTTGATAATCAGAAAATAATCGATTTCTTTAAAGATAAAAAAGAGACCATTTACAGCACTTCCAGCATAGAAGAAGCAGTAAGCGTTTCGAAATCTTTAGCAGAAAAAGGAGATACCGTTTTGCTTTCCCCATGTTGCGCAAGTTTCGATTTATTCGACAATTATGAAGACCGCGGAAATCAATTTAAAAAAGAAGTATTAAAAAACCAATAGCCATTGGCAAATAGCAAAAAATGCAGGAAAGAGAAAACAAATTCGAACTACTAAAAGGCGACAAAGTGCTGTGGAGTGTGATCTTATTGATTTCGTTCTTCTCGGTATTCCCCGTTTATTCTGCAAGTTCTAATTTGGAATATATTGTGAACAGCGGAACCACCACTTCGCACCTCATCAAGCACACCTTTTTTGTAGTGCTCGGTTTGGCATTTATGCGTGGGGTCGGTCTTTTTAAATATGAATACATCGGAAAACTCAGCAGTATTCTTTTAGGATTTACCGTAATATTACTTGGATTAACGATGGTTACCGGTCAAACAATTGATGGTGCGTCTGCCTCACGTTGGCTGAAAATTCCGGGAACACCGATTTCTTTCCAGCCCTCTTCTTTTGCTTATTTAATGTTGATTATTTACCTCTGCAGATACTTAACAAAGGCCATCAAAAGAGAACGGCTCCCGATTGAAAATATATTTTACATTTTCGGACCAGTTCTATTGGTCTTTGGTTTGGTCGCAAAAGACAATGGCTCAACAGCTTTAATGATATTAATGGTGTCATTAATCGTGATGATTATCGGTCAGTTAAATAAAAAATACATCTTCGGATTTCTCGGGATTTCATCGGTTGCAATAGGAATTTTTATGTTCTTGGCTTTAAAAACAGATCTTATCGGAAGCAACCGTGTTCACACTTGGATGAGCCGTGTAGAAACATTTACCAAAAAAGAAAGTCAAATTGAAGACGAAGCAGATAAAGCAAAAAATTATCAGGTCATGCAAGCCAAAGCCGCCATCGTTCACGGTGGAATTACCGGTATGGGTCCCGGGAAAAGTGCTCTAAAACAAATGCTTCCTCAGTCTGCTTCAGATTTTATTTTCGCCATTATTGTTGAAGAATATGGTTTTATTGGAGCAACAGTTTTAATTGCGCTCTACTTAATAATGATTATCCGAATCGTAATGATTGCCAGTAAAATGCCAGCCTTCTTTGGGAGTCTTCTGGTTCTAAGTCTCGGGACGATGATTTTTGTGCAACTTGCAGTAAATATTGCAGTCGCCATTAATCTGATTCCGGTTACAGGACAGCCTTTGCCATTAATAAGTTATGGTGGAACTTCGATGTTGGTAACCTATATTCAATTAGGAATTATCCTCAATGTAAGTTCAAGAATTCAGGTTTATGACGAAGAAGGAATGGGAAAAAAACAGAGTATTGAAGAAATAAATGATATTGCTTAAATATAATTAATAATTGATTTTTAAAATTTCATTTTGAATAATTTAGAAAACATATCGAAAGCCACGAGCCATTCCGATAATTATCGGAAGCCAAAAGCAATTCGCGTTTTGTTAAGCGGCGGCGGAACAGGAGGACATATCTTCCCGGCAATCGCTATTGCAGACGAAATCAAGAAAAGATTTCCCGACGCCGAGTTTTTATTTATTGGTGCAAACGGAAAAATGGAAATGGAAAAAGTTCCGCATGCAGGCTACAAAATCGTTGGTTTAAATAGTGCCGGCTTCGATCGTGGCAGCTTGTTGAAAAATTTAAGATTACCATTTAAATTGCTTTCAAGTATTACCAAAGCGAGAAAAACCATTCAAGAATTTCAACCAGATTTTGCCATTGGGACAGGAGGATTTGCAAGTGGACCTGCTCTTTTTATGGCAAGCAGTTTAGGCGTTCCGATTTTTGTACAGGAACAAAATTCGTTGCCCGGAAAAACAAACACTTTCTTGGCTAAAAAAGCAAAAGCAGTTTTCACCGCTTATCCTAATATGGATCATTTCTTTCCGAAAACCAAAACCTTCTTTTTAGGAAATCCTGTCCGAAAAAATATTCTTACAGATTTGGTCGAAAAGGATTCAGCAAAAGAGCAGTTAGGTTTAGATAAAAATAAATTAACCATTCTTTCCGTCGGCGGATCTTTAGGTTCCCGAACGTTAAACAACGGCTGGAAAGAAAATTTAGAAAAACTCATTGAAAAAAATTTCCAACTCATCTGGCAAACCGGAAAATTAGATTACAAAAATTTGAAGGAAGAAACAAAGTCTCAAATCTCAAATCTCGAATCTCAAATCTTATTAAAGGAATTCATTTTCGATATGGAACTCGCCTATTCCGCAGCAGATGTAATTGTTTCCCGAGCTGGTGCCATTGCGATTTCCGAGTTAGCGATTGCACAAAAACCAGTTTTGCTCGTTCCTTTTCCGTTTGCGGCAGAAGATCATCAAACCAAAAACGCGATGACTTTAGTTGAAAAAAATGCAGCAAGAATGGTGAAAGACACCGAAATGAAAGAAAAATTTTGGACGACTTTAATGGAAATCTGCGAGAATGAAAACGTAAGAAAAGAAATGAGTGAAAATCTGAAATTCTTCGCAAAACCAAAAGCAACCGAAGAAATTGTGGATGAAATTATGAAAATTGTACAAAGTAAAAAATAGCAAATACAATGTGCAGCCACGAAGTGGCGAAATCATCAGCAAAGGGTGAACCCCTTTGAAAAAAAAAGAGTAAAAAAAGGCTCTAAAAGGGCGAAATCAAAAACTTTGAGTCTTGAACTTTAAACCTTGAATTAAAGAATGAAAAATTTAGAAACCTATCAAAACTTCTACTTCGTAGGAATCGGCGGCATCGGAATGAGCGCTCTGGCTCGCTATTTCCACGCTTCCGGGAAAAATGTTTTGGGTTATGACAAAACCGAAACGAAACTGACTTCTACTTTGATTTTGGAAGGAATTGATATTGTTTTTGAAGATACTATTAATGAAAAAATTCAAAACTTAGATAAAGAAAATACACTCGTAATTTATACGCCCGCAATTAAAAAATTAGATATTCTCAATTATTTTAATGAAACCCAATTCACGGTTCTAAAACGTGCAAAAGTTCTCGGAATGATTACCGAAAACACCAATTGTATTGCCATTGCCGGAACTCACGGAAAAACCACGACTTCATCTTTGGTTGCGCATTTGTGCAAAGAAGCCAATCTTCCGTTTTCGTGTTTTCTGGGTGGAATTGCCGAAAATTTTAAATCGAATTTCTTCTTTAATGGAAACGAGATTTCTGTTGTAGAAGCCGATGAATACGATAGAAGTTTCCTCAACCTTTCACCAGATTGGGCAGCGATTACTTCTACCGATGCAGATCATTTGGATATTTATGGCGACAAAGCAACGATTGAACAAGGTTTCAGTGATTTTGCCAATTTGGTTCCCAAAAACAACCAACTTTTTGTAAGAAAAGGAATAGAAATTGGTCGCCCAGCAAAAACCTACACTGTGAACGAAGAAGCCGATTTTTATTCCGATAATATCAGAGAAATTGGTGATCAAATTTATTTTGATTTTCATACTTCAACAGAAAAAATAAGTGATTTCGTATGGGAAATTCCAGGAATTCACAATGTTGAAAATGCGACGGTTGCGATTGCAATTCTGAATAATTTAGGAGTAGATTTTGAAACTTTAAAACATGGAATTGCCAATTTCAAAGGCATTAAAAGAAGATATACCAAACATAATTTCGAAAACGGAAAAATCTATATCGACGATTATGCACACCATCCGACCGAATTAAATGCAGTGATCGGTTCGATTAAACATTTTTATCCAAGCAAAAAATTGTTGGTTGCTTTTCAGCCGCATTTGTTCAGTAGAACTCGGGATTTTGCAGATGGTTTTGCGGAAAGTTTGGATCAAGCAGACGAATTAATTTTGCTTGATATTTATCCGGCGCGCGAATTACAAGAGAATTTTGAAGGAATAACTTCAGCTTGGCTTTTAGAAAAAATTAAATTAGAGAAAAAGGAAGTTTCAACTTTGGATGAAGCTTTCGATAAAATAAAGGAAAAAGATTTCGATGTCTTGCTCACGGTTGGCGCAGGAAATATCGATACTTTATATGACGGAATCGTTGAATGGTTGAATGAAAATAATAAATCTTAAATCTCAGACCTTTAATCTGGAGTCTTTAAAAATATGAAAAACAAATTCAGAATATTAAAAATTTTAATTACAGTAATTCTATTCGGATTTCTGCTGAGTTTTTCGTTGAAAAGATTCAATAATAAATCGATGGAAAAGGTTTCCGTTAATTTAATTAAAACCAAAAATCCAGTCTATTTCATCGATGAAAAAGACATTAAGGATATTGTGAAAAAATCGAATCCAACGAAAAGAATCGGCGACATTAATATTCCAGAATTAGAAAAGAAATTAAATCAACTTCCAGCGGTAGACAGCGCAAATGTCTATTTAAACTTAAACGGAAACTTGAATTTGGACATTAAGCAAAGAGTTCCGGCTTTCCGTTTAACGAAAGATGACCGGGATTTTTATGTCGATGAAAAAGGAGTTGAATTCCCGATTTCGAAAAACTATTCTTTCCCTTGTATGTTGGTCACCGGAAATGTGAAACAGTCAGAATATGTAAAGTTGGCAGAACTTATTTCTAAAATTGATCGGGATGAATTCAGCAAAAAATATTTCATCGGTATTTCTAAAAAGAAAGACAATTATGAACTCTTGACCAGCGAAGGATATTTTAAAGTCGAAATCGGCGATCTGGAAAAAATAGATTTAAAAGTAAAAGGATTTAAAGCTTTCGTAGAAAAATATCTGATTCATCAAGAGCCAGAAAAATACACGAAAGTTTCGTTGAAGTACGACAATCAAATTGTAACAACGCTGAATCCTAACTTTAAAGAAAATGATAGCATCATTGCAGTCGGTAAAAAAGAATTGGCAATGCTACCAGTTATTAATCAGAAAAAAGCCGATGCTCAAAAAATAGAAAATAAAACAAAAACTAATTAATATACAGAAAAGTCACAAAGTAATCAATTAGCAAAATGAAAGATGAGAATTCTTTCAAAATAAAAATAAGAAAACAAAGGATTTAATTCTTTGAAAATGATAAAAAATCAAATCGACATAATAATGGAAAATCACGAGTATTCAGTAGGCCTCGACATCGGTACCACCAAGATTGTGGCCATTGTCGGACGACGAAACACCCACGGAAAAATTGAAGTTCTAGGCGTAGGAACAGCAAAAAGTTTAGGAGTTCACAAAGGTATTGTAAACAATATTTCCCAAACCATTCAGTCCATAAAAGCTGCTATAACACAAGCACAATCAAGCGCTGGAGTACCAATACATAAAGTAACGGTAGGCATCGCAGGCAAACACATTCGCTCCCTTCAACATTCAGATTATATCATGAGGGAAAATCCAGATCGTTTTATAACAGATGATGATATCGAAAAATTAAAAGATCAGGTTAAACAGTTGGTAATGCTTCCTGGTGAAGAAATTATTCATGTTCTTCCGCAGGAATATAAAGTAGATTCCCAAGGTGAAATTCAGGAACCTGTCGGTATGCACGGAACTCGTCTAGAAGCGAATTTCCATGTGGTAGTTGGTCAAATGGGTAGTATTAGAAATATTGCAAGATGCGTCAGAGAAGCAGGTTTAGAAATGGAAGCCTTAACTCTAGAACCATTAGCATCTTCTGAAGCAGTTTTAACCAAAGAAGAGAAAGAAGCTGGAGTTGCCATCGTAGATATTGGTGGTGGAACTACAGATATTGCAATTTTCAAAGACAATATTATTCGTCACACTTGCGTCATTCCTTATGGTGGCGGAATTATTACCGATGATATTAAAGAAGGCTGTTCCATTATTGAAAAGCATGCAGAAAAACTAAAAGTGAATTTCGGATCTGCAGTTCCCGAATTAGAAAAAGACACCACTTTCGTTACCATTCCCGGTTTGCACGGAAGACCAGATAAAGAAATTTCACTAAAAACTTTAGCACAAATTGTAAATGCGAGAGTGGAAGAAATTTTGGAAATGGTAAATACCGAATTAAAAGCATACGGCGCTTTTGAACAAAAGAAAAAACTAATTGCAGGAATTGTTTTAACAGGTGGAGGTTCTAATCTTCGTCATCTCCGACAATTGGCGAATTATACAACAGGTTTCGACAGCAGAATCGGTTTTGCTAATGAATATGTAACCAATGATAAAAGCCAGCATTTAAAAGGTCCGGAATATGCAACTGCCATAGGATTATTAATGGAAAGTTTAAAAATCCGCGACAAAAAAAATACTCCTGAAAATAGTGAAGAAAAAGTTGAACTTACCGTAAAACCAGATACCAAGTTAACAATAGATGAAATCTTAGTACAAGACGAATCTAATGCTAAAGAGGCCTTGGTGGAGAAAGCTGCAGAAAAAAGACGGAACAAACTGACCATCGGTCAAAAAATAATGGAAAGCGTAAAAAAATTCTTTGAAGAAGTTGAATAATTAAAAAAACCAAGACTATGGAAAATATAAACACCCCTGGATTTTCATTTGATTTACCAAAAGGAAATTCATCAATAATTAAAGTAATCGGCGTAGGTGGCGGTGGAAACAATGCCCTGAAACACATGTATGAACGTGGAATCT
This sequence comes from Kaistella sp., assembly GCF_049588135.1. Lineage (GTDB taxonomy): Bacteria > Bacteroidota > Bacteroidia > Flavobacteriales > Weeksellaceae > Kaistella. The sequence goes on from NZ_JBAVFG010000091.1 coordinate 23,907, forward strand.
ATGGTGTAGATTTCGTGATTTGTAATACCGATTCGCAAACTTTAGATAATAATCCGGTTGCAAACAAAGTGCAATTGGGATTAACCATTACTGAAGGATTGGGCGCAGGAGCTGATCCAGATGTTGGTGAAAAAGCTGCGATCGAAAGTATCGAAGACATTAAAGCAGCCATGGGACAAAACACCAAAATGGTTTTCATTACTGCCGGAATGGGCGGTGGTACCGGAACTGGTGCTGCTCCTGTTATTGCAAAAGTGGCTAAAGATATGGGAATCCTTACCGTAGGAATCGTTACCGTACCTTTTAGTTTTGAAGGAAAAAGAAGATTAGACCAAGCTGAATTAGGTTTGGATAAACTAAGAAATAATGTGGATTCGCTAATCGTTATTAATAATGACAAATTACGTCAGCAGTTTGGTAATCTAGGATTTAAATCAGGTTTCTCTAAAGCCGATGAAGTATTAACGAATGCTGCGAAAGGAATGGCAGAAGTGATTACCGGATATTTCGATGTGAATATTGACTTCCGTGATGCGAAATCGGTGTTGGCAAATTCAGGAACTGCATTGATGTCAAACGGAGTTGCTTCTGGTGAAAATAAAGCGGAAGAAGCGGTAAAGAAAGCACTGGATTCTCCGTTATTGAATGATAATAAAATTACCGGAGCGAAAAATGTATTATTGCTTATCAGAAGTGGTTCTGAAGAAGTAACCATGGACGAAATCGGAGTGATCATGGATCATATCCAGCAAGAAGCCGGGCATACCGCAGACATTATCTTCGGAGTTGGAACGGATGAAGAATTAGGAGATTCTGTAAGTGTATTGGTTATTGCCACAGGATTTTCCAAAGAACATCAAAAAAATTCTGGAGTAACAGAAACGGTGAAATTCACTTTGGCAGATTCCATGGAACCAGCTAAGAAAAGAGAAACAGCTTTTAAAGCTGCTATTGAAAATCAACAAGCACCAACGGATTATCCATCTCCCAAAAATCTATTTATTTTAGATGATGAAGATGATTTTTTAACGAATGAATTTCAAGTAAAAACAGTGGAGCAAACTAGAGTTATCGAAAAAGAAACTCCAATTGAGATTAATCGTTTTGTTGAAGAAAATCAAACGTCGCAAAGCTTTATTCAAGAAGAAACACCAGAATTTGATCTTTTCAGTTATGATGGCGAACTTGGTAACGAGCCACTCTCGCAATCTTTTACTTTTGAAACAGAAGATAAAAAGCAAGAAAAATCTGTTGAAAACAAAATTACTTTTTCGGAAGAAAAGCCTATGGAATTCAGTTTTTTCGTAAACGAACCGATTGAAGAGCCGAAAGTTGAAACACCGCAACCTAAAGCAATCATCAAAGAAGAACCGGTTCAAAAGTTAGAACCTAAGGTGGAAGAAAAAGCAGTAGAGAAACCGATATTAAATATTGAAGACGATTTTACTTTCATTACTAAAACTACAAACAACGAGAAAGTTTTAGAAAGAAGAAATAAATTGAAAGAATTCAATTCAAGATATCAAAATTTCGAGCTAGAAAATGAATTTGAAACCATTCCAGCTTTCCGTAGAAAAAATATTTCAATCGGGCAGGAAAATGCTTCAGCACAAAAAATCAGTAATTTCCTTACCGAAAGTGACGGAAAAATGCAAGTGAGAGAAAACCGTTTTTTAAATAAAGACGTAGATTAAATTGCAAATGCCTTTTGGCGAATTGCGAATGACTTTCTAAAAGTTCTAAAAATGCAAATTGCCAAAAGCCAAAAGCTAAAAACAAGAAAATTATGAGTTTAGAAATTATCATCAGTGATGCGATTAAAGACGCAATGCGAGCAAAAGACAAAGTTGCTTTAGATGCTTTGCGTGCAGTAAAATCTCAAATCTTATTGTTGAAAACAGAAGCAAAAGGAGCAGAAGTTTCAGCGGAACAGGAAATTGCAATTTTACAAAGAATGATTAAGCAGCGAAAAGACTCTTATGACCAGTTTATGGCTCAAAACCGAAACGATCTTGCCGAAGTGGAAGAAGCACAAAGCAAAGTTATTGAGAAGTATTTACCGCAGCAAATGACCAGTGAAGAACTGGAAACAGCGATGAAAAACATCATCGCAGAAACGGGCGCAGAAAGCGCAAAAGACTTAGGAAAAGTAATGGGAATGGCAAGTAAACTACTTGCCGGAAAGAGCGACGGAAAGAGTATCTCCGAAATGGCAAAAAAATTACTTTCCTAAACGGTTCCGAATTTCAGGTTTAGAGTTCCGAGTTGAAAAACTTTGAATTAAAAAATCTTAAATTTTGAACTACAAAAAAGGATATTCAACCTTTGCATATCGATTTGATTGAAACCCGGAGCATTTATGTTTCGGGTTTTTTTGTAGACAAAAAGTCCAACTTTAAAAGATGGAACGATTTTGTTGAAAATAGTATTGAACTAGTCTGATTAATAATACTTAAATTTGCAAATCAGAATCGTTCTAAATAAAAGTTTAATTTAAAAAACATACAATATGTATCCAGATGATTTAGTAATGCCAATGAAGCATGAACTAACCGATAAAGGTTTTCAGGATTTAACCACTGCTGAAGCCGTAAACCAAGCAATTAAAAAAGAAGGCACAACGTTATTAATGATCAACTCTGTATGCGGTTGTGCAGCAGGTGCAGCAAGACCAGGCGCTGTTTTCTCACTTACAGGAGATAAAAAACCTACAAATCTTGTAACCGTTTTTGCAGGTTATGATAAAGAAGCGGTTGACGAAGCGCGTAAATTTTTGGCACCATTCCCGCCAAGTTCTCCATGTATCGCACTTTTCAAAGATGGCGAATTGGTACACATGCTGGAAAGACACCACATCGAAGGAAATCCTGCAGGAGCAATTGCTGCTAATTTACAAGGAGCTTACGAAGAATATTGCTAAAACTAAGTTTTTAGTTAAGATTGAAATTCCGCTTTATTACAAGCGGAATTTTTTGTAGTACATAACCTATGATCTTTTAGCAGAAAAATATTATATTTGTTCTCTATGGCAACAAAAGCACTTTTTAATACCGTGGTTAATTGGTTTATCCGTCAGCGGATTGATCAGATTCAGAATTTTATGGATCGTCCGATTGAAACCCAAAACGGGGTGCTATTTTCCCAACTATACTATGCCGAAAATACCGATTACGGAAAGATTCACGGTTTTAGCTCCATTTCGAGTTATGAAGATTTTACCAAAAGTGTTCCTATCGTTACTTATGAAGATTTCGAGCCTTATATCGAGCAGGCAAGACAGGGACAGCGCGATGTTTTCTGGCCAGGTCTGGTGAAAAACTTTGCTAAATCATCTGGAACTACCAATGCCAAAAGCAAATTTATTCCTATTACCGACGAAAGCTTGGAATTATGCCACATGAAAGCAGGCAAAGACCTCGTCTCTATTTACGCCAACAATCATCCAGACAATCAGTTATTCATCAATAAAAATTTGCGATTAGGCGGAAGTGCTGATTTCTATGAAAACTTTAATACAAAATTTGGGGATCTTTCTGCAATCTTAATAGACAACCTCCCTTTTTGGGTAGAAATTACAACCACACCTAGCAAAAAAGTGTCGCTGATGTCGGAGTGGGAAACCAAATTAAAAGCAATCGTTTCTGAAGTTACCAATGAAGAGGTTGGCAGTTTAACCGGAGTTCCAAGTTGGATGATGGTTTTATTACAAAGGATCTTAAACGAAACCGGCAAAGAAAATATCTCCGAATTATGGCCGAATCTGGAAGTGTTTTTTCACGGTGGAATCAGTTTCAAACCTTACCGAGAGCAGTACAAAAAGATTTTAGGAAAAGACATTAATTACTACGAAATTTATAATGCTTCAGAAGGATTCTTTGCAATTCAGGATCAGTTCGAAAGTGACGAAATGTTACTGATGTTAGATTACGGAATTTTTTATGAGTTTATTCCGATGGATCAATTTGATCCCGATAACTTACAAGCCATTCCTTTAGAGGAAGTTGAAATCGGCAAAAATTATGCGATGGTAATTACCACCAATAGTGGGCTATGGCGATATTTAATAGGTGATACCGTTCGATTCACTTCTTTACAACCTTTCAGGATTAAAGTTTCGGGAAGAACGAAACATTACATCAATGCCTTTGGCGAAGAACTCATGATTGACAATGTAGAAAATGCACTTTCAAAAGCATGTGAAGCAACGGATTCCTCAATTTTGGATTTTACAGGTGCGCCGGTTTTTATGCAGCAAGGCGAAAGTGGCGCGCACGAATGGATTTTCGAATTCACAGAACAGCCAAAAGATTTAGAAAAGTTTTCCGAAGTGTTTGACAATCATTTAAAATCTGTAAATTCGGATTACGAAGCGAAAAGGTATAATAATATCACGTTGAAAAAGCCAATTATTCATGTTGCTAAACCTCATCTCTTCTACAATTGGATGTCTGAAAGAGGGAAACTCGGTGGACAAAATAAAGTTCCACGATTAAGCAATGACCGCGAATATATTGAGCCGCTATTAAAGATGAATGAATAAAAAAAATCTGCTGAATGAACAGCAGACTTTCTTATTTCTTCTTCAAATCTTCTTTTACCTTTTCGGCACCTTTTTCTACTTTTTCAGCACCTTTGGCTGCGGCATCTTTAACGTCTTCTCCCGCTTTCTTTAGTTGATGAAGTCCTTGGTCAGTGGCTGCATCAATTTTATTTCCAGCTTCATCTAGTTTTTCTGTTGCATGATCGACTGTTGCATTAATTTTTGCAGAATCAACTGCTATAGAATGCTCACTTTCTGTTGTTGTAGTCGTAACTGTACCATCGGGGTTCTCTACGGTCTCAACTTTTGACTCTGATTTTTTACAGCTTACTAAACTTAATGAAAGTACTGCTGCAACTAAAAAATAATTTTTCATATTGTAAATGTATTTAAGTGAATTTCAAATTTAAATAAAATTACTGATTTATCGGCTATTCAGTTTTAGGAATTGTAGAAGATGCTTTTTCTTTCGCTTTATGAAGTTCTTCGGCAGCTTTATTTTTAATTTCTTCTGCTTTTTTCTCAGCTTTTAACTGTTCGTCTTTGGCTTTTTTTAATACCAATTCTTCCTCATTTTTTAGCTTTATTTGCTTTAAAGAATCTTGCACTTTTTGAGATGACATCCTAATTTTTCTTGCTACATCTACCGAAGTTGCTCCTTGTGAGAAAGAATCAATGGCTATGGTATCATAAGGTGCAATTGCCGTATTTTCTTGAACCACAATCGCTTGTGTGGCTGTTTCTTTTCCGCAAGAAATAAGGAAAAAAAGAATTATTATAATAGATGAATTTTTCATTTTAATCTATTTTAAATTCGGCAATAACTGGGAAATGATCAGAAAGTTTTACCGAACGATCCACATGATAACTGACTGGTTTTATTTCTTTGGAACTAAAGATATAATCAATTCTAATTGGGAATTTATAATCATGGAAACTGGTAGAGCTTCCTCGTCCAGCTTCCACAAAAGCATCATTCAAACCTTTCCCCAAATGATAATACTCGTAAGAATTAGGAACCGAATTAAAATCGCCAGCGAGAATTACAGGATAGGGAGAGTGATCAATGGCTTTTCGAATAACTGCAATCTGCTGCTGATGTATTTTAAAAGTTGGAACCAGTTTTTTGATGACATCTTTAATTTTCGTTTTATTTTTCTCCATGTTTTCTACGGGTTTTACCATTTGTTTATCGAAAGAAAATGGATTTAAATAAACATTCACCACTCGGATTATTTTTCCCTTAAATTGGATATCTGCATAAAAAGCAATCCCTTTCCCCGTGGACTCTAATTTGCCTTGATCCAAAATTTTGGTTTTGGAATTCACTGCGATTGTTCTATAATTGCTGGTTCGGTAAGGGTAATTGGGAATATTAAATTCAGACCCATATTCCTGACCAAAGATAATATCTGCATTGGTCTTTTCTAAATAGTCGTAAATTTTTTCATATCCGCCTATTGAACCGCCTTTAACATTCATGGTAACAATCTTAAGATTGGGTATTTCTACCGTTTTATCAGTCCAATTAATCCATCTTCGAATAGGGGAAATCATCATGAATGTAATTGCGATGAAAAATAATGCTCGTTTTTTCAATAAAATAATCCATAAGAAACAAAGCATAAAATTCAAAATCATCAATGCCGGAAATGCCAAAGAAAGCAAATTGAGGTATGGAAATACTTTCGGCGAAACGTAATCGTTCAGCACCGTTCCACTCAACAAAACAATGATGAAAACATGAATTAAAACTAAGCCAAATCTGAAAATTTTCACGAATACGATTTTAATTAATTCGGTACTGATTGTCCTTCCAGTTTTTCGCTAATAGATATCCTACAACGGCACCTCCAATATGCGCAAAATGGGCAATTCCTTCCATAGAACCGCTGAATCCCAAATACAATGAAATTACAATAATTCCGGGTAATAAATATTTAGCTTTAATCCCAAACGGAATAAACATAAAGAAGAGTTTAGAATCTGGAAACATCGTTGAAAATGCTGCAACTACCCCGAAAATAGCACCTGAAGCTCCCATCATTGGAATAGAATAAATTTCTTCGACATTTGCGCCAAGTTGCGTTATTTGAACAAAGTTCCAGCCACAGTTTAATGCATAAGCCCCAATACCACTAGCAAAATAAAGAATAATATATTTTCTATCGCCCACAACCTGTTCTAAAACCGGTCCAAAACTCATCAGCGTTAACATATTAAAAAGAATATGAGTAATCCCCATACCGCTGTGCAATGGCGCATGCATAAACATGTGAGTGATGATTTGCCAAACCTTAAAATGAGGAGAAGCAATATAATACACAGAAAACATTTCATATAATTTGGGGAACATAATGAAATTAGAGGTCAGATAAAATACAACATTCAGAATGATGATATTTTTAGTGATCGGTGTAAGTCTTGGAAACATAATTTTTAAAATTTATTTTTTAAATCATCTAAAGGAATTTCGATAAAACATCTTTTTCCCGATGGCAAGAATTCTGGGAAACCCAACACAGTGAAATCTTTAATCACTTGTTCGGCATCCATTTTATATAAAAAATCAAAACGGGATTTACTTTGGATTTTATTCCATTGGTTATTATAAAAATCCAGGAATTCATCTTCCGTTCTATATTCTAATATTTCAAAAATGTTTTCGAGGAATTTCATCACTTGCGTTTCTTTCAAACCTTGTGGTACAGCATCAATTCGCAAAACATTATCATTCGCAATAATCATTTCAAAACCTAGTTCCGGCAAATATTTTTTTATCGATCGGAACTTATTTTTTTCGGTTTCATTCATGTGATATTCCAACGAAAAAAGAAGGGTATGCTTTTCATTGCTACGTTTTTTCTGCGAATTTCTTTCACTAACGATCAATCGGTGCATTCTGCCCAAATCGAGCATTAATGTTTTTCCGTTTTTATTAAAAAGCCAATATCCATTCGGAAGGCGCATTAAATCTTCATCGAAATCTTCGTCTTCAAACAAATTAATTTTCGAAGGCTCAGCCTGTATATTTTGCTGATACATTTCGGTCATTGCTACTTTTTCTCCTGCCGAAACCGTTTCTTCACGGAAAGGATTATAATCCCGATCAACTACAATCTCCGGAACTTTAAAACTGCCGCTGGTACTTTTGGTCTGATTTAAAAAAGCATCCATTCCGGAATCCCGTTCAAAATCTAAACTTGGTGATACATTGTAAATCCCCAAAGATCTCTTGATCGTAGAACGAACCAAAGCAAAAATCAAATTGTCATCTTCAAATTTAACTTCCGTTTTTTGCGGATGAATATTAACGTCGACTTTCCCCGGATCCAATTCTAAAAACAAGAAAAAGGTCGGAATATATCCCGGCAAAAGCAAACCTTCAAATGCTTCCTGAACGGCTTTATTAAAATAAGGACTTCTGAAATATCTTCCATTAACAAAGAAAAACTGCTCGCCTCTGGTTTTTTTCGCTCCTTCTGGTTTGGCAACAAATCCGTTGAGCTGAATCCAACCTAAATCTTCTTTAATTGGAATTAAAAGCGGTTGTAATTTTCGTCCAAAAACATCTACAATTCTTTGTAATAAACTGCCTTTTCGTAATCTAAAAACAATATCATCATTATGAAAAAGTTCGAAATCTAAGTTTTCGTGAGCCAAAGCAACTCTTTGAAATTCATCAATAATATGCCGAAATTCGATATTGTTATTTTTCAGAAATTTCCTTCTGGCAGGAACATTATAAAAAAGATTTTTCACCGAGAAATTAGAACCTTCGGTGGTTTGAATCGGTTCTTGAAATTGAAAGCCGCCGCCTTCAATATAAATATTGGTGCCGATTTTGGCATCTGCAGTTTTGGTTTTCAATTCCACTTCTGCCACGGCCGCAATCGAAGCCAACGCTTCGCCACGAAAACCTTTAGTAGAAATTCTAAAGATATCTTCGGTCGTACTAATCTTGGAAGTGGCATGTCTTTCAAACGCTAATCTTGCGTCGGTTTCGCTCATTCCGCTTCCGTTATCCACGACTTGAATCAAGTTTCTTCCGGCATCCCGAATAATCAACTCAATTTTGGTAGCACCGGCATCGATGGAGTTTTCTACTAATTCTTTTACGATAGAAGCAGGTCGCTGAACCACTTCACCAGCGGCAATTTGGTTGGCGACATGATCGGGCAAAAGTTTTATAATGTCTGACATTTAATAAAAGGATCTAATCTGTTTTTTAGTAATTATCAATTTAATTACTTCAATTTCATCTGCTGAATTTCTGATAAAACACGATGCTAAAAGGAATTCGCGGTCATTTTTTCAACTGGTAAAAATAGCGATTTATTTTTTGCTTCAAACAAAAATAACCTCTAGAAATTCCAGAGGTTTTAGGGTAAATTTTAATTGAGTTAAGGTTTATTGGTCAAGAAATATTCTACTTCTCCTTTTCCCCAAGTTGGATCTAATGCCGTTTTCGGTTGATACACTTTGAACTGATCGAGCGATTTTTGAAATAATTCCAAACCTTTCGTTTTACTACCACCGAATTGTTCGGGCGTGTAATAGGTGTCTTCTGCTTTTAATAAAGTAATTCTTGGATTTTCTGGATCCAGCTTTTCTGCTTTTGAAAGTGCTTCTGCACCCAACATTCCTTCGCTCATATATCGAGATTGTGGATCGACCATCATTTTTAAACCGTGAATCATTTTTTGTAAAATCAAGATTTCGGCATTATCTTTACTCAGCGCAATGGATTTGTCTAAAGAAGTTTGTGCTTCTCCCGCAATCGCATCTAATTCTGCAAGTTTTCCGGTACGCATTAAGTTTCTGCCTTTTTCAATGGTGGCTTGTGCAGCATAATAATAAGGAAGCCATTGTGTTTTTTCTTTATCTGCGATTCTTATGAAATCATTCGATAGGGCTGTAAATTCCTCTTGTGTTTTTGCCTGTTCTAGTTTTGCGATTTTTTCAGACATTACTTTTTCGAATGTAGTTTGTGCAAAAACACTTCCTGAACAAACTAGAAGGAATGTTAATAAGAGATTTTTCATTATTTTAAAATTTTTGATTGGTATTATTTTTTTGATGAATCAAAGGTAGTTGAGTTAAATATGATTTGAAATTTATATTTACTGAACGGTCAATTCTCTTTTCTGGACGGTATTAAAGATTATTATTAATTGCATCCTGCGTTCTATCAATCCCGAAATTGATGAAGGCTCCAATAAAAACGAAAGTATTGGCAGATGGTAAAACAGGTTTGCTTCGTAAGCCGTCATTAGAAAATTGATACCCATAAATATTTTTTTGTCCCAAAATATTATTAACAGATAATACCAATACTGTAAACGTTTTAGCATCTTTTTTGCCCAAACTTGGCAAGTAATTTAAACTAAAATTAAGGGCATTAAAATCTTTCAATTTTCCTTGTTGACTCAAATGATAATCGCCATTTCCGTCTGTTTTGAAATTATAAAATGGCCTTCCAGAAGCATAAGTATAAGAAAGATTAAAGCCGGTTTTCCAGTCGGTTACGAATTTTTTGGCGACTACAGAAAGGGTATGTTTTGCTGCAAAATGAGGAAATAAACTTTGGTCATAATTCTGAAAATTTCGCTTGGAATCCAAGTAAGAATAGGAAACCCAATAATCGATATTTTTAATTGATTTCTTATCGCGCCAAAAAACTTCGAAACCTTTTGCAAAACCATCTCCGTTATTATTAATGGCAACTGGGCGATAATCCAAGACTTTTATTTTAATAAGATCGGCGTAGTTTTTATAAAAAGTCTCGAGTCGAAAACTTCTTCCTTCCTCCGATTTCTGAACTTGCAAAATATAATGTTCAGCTTTTTGATAATTTAAAGGATTGCTTCCAAAGTATTTCTGTTCCGGGTTTTGGTAGAAAATTCCGTACGCTAGAGAAGTCGTCCAGTTTTTCGAAATTCGATATGCCATTGCCAATCTAGGCGCAAGATTCCATTGATTAATTTCAGAAGAATATTCAGATCTTAAACCCACTTTCGCCGATAAATGATTGCTGAAACCCAAATCTGTTTCGCCAAAAACCGAGGTAATTTGATTGTTGGATTGAAAAGGAATCGGAGATAATGCTACGTTTGTTTTTTCATGCGCTTGATTAAATTCAACACCACCTCTAACTGCGGATATGCGATTGATCTTTCTTTCTACTACACCTTTCGCATTGAAATAATTTCCTTTAATATCAATTGAATTTGGATTGATTTCTAGATTTTGAAAAGTATCATTAAGGTCAATTAAATTCGCATTAAAAGTATAAGAACTCCCTAAATTCAAAACGTATTCGCCAAATTTCTGTCTGAAAGATAAATTATGAAAAGTGTTTTTCCCTTTTAATGAGGTGTTATCGAAATCGATATTCGGTTCTAAACTTTCTGCTTGCAATCCGATTTTATTGGTATCGAAACTTCCGTAATATTTCAATATTCCTCCATTTTTATTTTTTATTCTAAAGTTAAAATTGGTGCCGAAACTTTCGGGAGCTTTGGTAAAATCGTTATTGAATTTAATTAAATTCGTCATCAATCCCAAATTAGAATAAGAGCCAAAAATCCCAAATGATTGCGATTTTTCTTCATTTACATTTTGAAAGCCCGCAGTTAGAAACAAAGGTGAAATACCCAAATCCACGGAATTCTTCTCTGGAAAATCGATGCTTTCTAAAATCAAAACCGAAGATAATGCCTGACCATAAATCGCAGAATAGCCACCACTGGAAAATACATTTCCTTTAAATAAAGACGTATTTAAGCGATCCATCGATTTGATCCCCGGAATAGAATTTCCGAAAAAATTATTGACCAAATTGCCGTCCATAAAAAATTTAGTTTCCTCACCAGTTCCACCACGAACAAATAAACCTTCAGTTTCGCCAATTTTCTGAACTCCGGGAAGGGTTTCTAGGGCAGAAGAAATCTGACCATTTGCTCCCGCTGTCGTATAAATATCAATTGGAGTTAAAAGTGCAGTTGCTCTTTTTTTGTCGCTTGCCTCGATGGAACCTGCGGAAATAACTACAGCATCAATTTCGGAGATCTGTTCTTTTAAATCGGAATTAACTGTGAGATTATGATTTTCAATCAGGATTGGCTTTTCAATTTCAACAAATTTGGAGTTTGAAAAAACCAAAACCTGCGATCCTTTTTCAGAAGTTTCAAAAGAATAGTTCCCGTTTTCATCTGTTGTTGCGCCGTCGTAAGTATCTTTTAAAGTGACTGAAATATCTTTTAATCCTTTATTTTTGAAATTAACTTTTCCAGAAATGGTGATTTGTGCACTCGAAAAAATTCCCATAAAAAAAAATACAAGAAGCAGCACTTTAGAAATAAGAAAGGTTTGCATGATGATAATTTTATACCACAAATGTATAACGGAATGGCTTTTGCTGAAAATTTAATCCGCCGAATGGTTAAATTTGTAAACCGAATGGTATTTTAAACGATTTCTTCGTTTATTCAAAAACAATTATTCACATTAATCTAAAATTAAATATTATGAAAATCGCTAAACTTTCTATGTTGCTATTTAGCGCAATTTTTGCGGTATCGTGCACGACCACAAAGTCTTATATCATCAATCCTAAAAGCGGAACCGACACTCAGGGAACTGCTCAATTTTCGCAAAAAGGTGAAAATGTTCAAATGAACCTGAATGTTTATAAATTAACTCCAGGGATTCACGCAGTTCATATTCATGAAAAGGGAGATTGCTCGGCTGCTGACGGAAGTTCTGCCGGCGGACATTGGAACCCTACTTCTGAAAAACATGGAAAATGGGAACATGGCGAATTTCACATGGGCGATATTGGCAATTTAGTGGCTGATAAAGAGGGAACTGCGAAATTGGTTTTCAAAACGAATAATTGGTGCATGGGATGTAAAGATGAGAGCAAAAATATTATCGGGAAATCAATTATTATTCATGCAGATGCAGATGATTTTCATAGCCAGCCAACAGGGAACGCTGGTGGCAGAGTGGGTTGTATTGAAATTAAGTAAACGAAACGTTCTTTCTTAAAATAAAAATCCGTCTTATCAAATACTGATAAGACGGATTTTTTTAGTTTTTTGAAAACTTATTCTACGCTCTCTTTCATTTTAGTAGGTTCTCCTTCTAAACCGTCTTTGGCTTCATTTAATTTCAAAACTACTGTTCCGCCTTCGGTTAATACCTTGTTCACCAACATTTCTGCCAATAGATCTTCGATATATTTTTGGATTGCCCGTTTCAAAGGTCTTGCCCCAAAGTCTTTGTCCCAACCTTTTTCAGCGATAAATTCTTTTGCGTCATCGGTTAATTCAACTTTGTAATTTAATTTTGCCAGACGGCTGTATAATTTAGCCAATTCCAAATCGATGATTTTCGAAATATCTTCTTTTTCTAAATTATTAAAGATCACGATATCGTCAATTCTATTCAGGAATTCTGGTGCAAAAGCTTTCTTCAACGCATTTTCAATGGTACTTCTCGCTCTTGCATCGGTATTTGATTTCTTAGCGTTCGTTCCAAAACCAACTCCATCACCGAAATCTTTCAAATCTCTGGTTCCAATATTAGAAGTTAAAATAATGATTGTGTTTCTAAAATCAATTTTTCTACCTAAAGAATCTGTAACAAAACCTTCATCTAAAATCTGCAATAAGATATTGAAAACATCTGGATGCGCTTTTTCAATTTCATCTAAAAGCACTACTGCATAAGGTTTTCTACGAACAGCTTCGGTTAATTGTCCACCTTCTTCATAACCCACATATCCTGGAGGCGCACCTACTAATCGGGAAACTGCAAATTTCTCCATGTACTCACTCATGTCGATTCTAATCAAAGCTTCATCGGAATCGAACAATTCTCTAGCCATCACTTTTGCCAATTCGGTTTTACCAACACCTGTTGTTCCTAAAAAAATAAAGGTCCCGATTGGTCGATTAGGATCTTTCAACCCTGCTCTATTTCTTTGGATGGCTTTCACCACTTTTTTCACTGCATCTGGCTGTCCAATTACTTTTGTGTTAAGGATCTCTTCCATTTGAGCCAGTTTGTCGAGCTCATTTTTGCCGACTTTGGTTACTGGGATTCCACTCATCATTGACACCACCTCAGCGACGCTTTCTTCGCTTACGATTTCTTTTTTCTCTTTTACATCTTTATCCCATTGTTCTTGCGCTGCATTTAATTCCATCTGCAAGCGTTCCTCTTCATCTTTTAGTTTTCGGGCTTCAAGATAATCTTGTTTCTTAACCGCTTGTTGTTTTTGTTCCTTAATCACTTCGATATTCTTTTCATACTCGATGATTTCGGTTGGAACTTTCATGTTTTTAATATACACTCTAGAACCTGCTTCGTCCATTGCATCAATTGCCTTGTCTGGTAAGAAACGGTCGGTAATATATCTTGCGGTTAAATTTACACAAGCCAAAATCGCTTCGTCGGTATAAATTACATTGTGGTGATCTTCGTATTTGTCTTTAATTTGATTTAAAATCTGCACGGTTTCTTCAACGGTTGTTGGCTCTACCATTACCTTTTGAAAACGTCTTTCTAAAGCACCATCTTTCTCAATATACTGTCTGTATTCATCCAGAGTCGTTGCACCAATACATTGAATTTCACCTCTTGCAAGAGCAGGTTTAAACATATTTGATGCATCCAAACTTCCAGTCGAACTTCCTGCACCAACGATGGTGTGCAATTCATCGATGAATAAAATGACATCTCGGTTTTTTTCCAACTCGGTCATGATTGCTTTCATTCTTTCTTCGAATTGTCCACGGTATTTTGTTCCGGCAACTAAGCTTGCCAAATCCAAAGTAATCACCCGTTTTCCATAAAGAACTCGCGACACTTTTTTCTGTTGAATTCTTAAAGCCAAACCTTCTGCAATTGCTGATTTACCAACCCCTGGTTCACCAATCAAAAGTGGATTGTTTTTTTTCCTTCTCGATAAAATCTGTGAAACCCTTTCTATTTCTTTTTCACGACCGATAACGGGATCTAGTTTCCCTTCTCTTGCAAGTGCTGTAAGGTCTCTTCCGAAATTATCCAAAGTCGGGGTTTTGCTTTTTCCGACACCGATGTTTCCGGTAGGTTTTCTCATTTGTCCAAATTCTTCACGCTCATCATCATCTTCATACGCACTCATTTTAGGGTTTTGTCCAGAATTTTTCAACATTGTTTGATATTCCTTAGTCACTCTTTCATAATCGATATCATACGAACTTAAAATACTGGTTGTAGGATCTTCTGATTTGTATAGAATACCAAGCAATAAATGAACGGTATTCACTTCTGAATTTTGGTATTGTCTGCATTCTAACTCAGACCTTTTCACCGCTTGATCCGCCATTTTTGTAAAAGATATCTTTTCACTTTCTACAGAAAACGGATTTAAACTGGCGACCGACATTGTTTCGATTTTTCTTTTGATTTGGGTTAAATCGGCTCCCAAATTATGCATGATTTCCTTGGCAGAGTTGTCTGTTTTAATCATTCCCAAAAGGAAATGTTCTGTATTTAGAAACTCGCTATGCAAGCGTCTTGCTTCGTCTTTACTTTGTTTGAAAACTTGATCCAAACCGTTTGAAAATTGACTATCCATATTATTGTTTCTCGTCTATTAATTAAAGATAATATAAAATCTTTAAATTCTTTAGGTAAGTTACAAATTCTTTACCAAAATTAATTCAAGACTAAATGGCAGAGAAGATTTTTTCATTTCACAGAAAACAATTGCGTTTATCTTCTAAAAAAGAATAACACCCTTTCTGAATAATCAGATCAATCTTAATCGGTTGTTTTCTATTTGTATTATTTGGTATTCACTGTAATTACAGGTGAACAATCATTATTTTTAAAGCTGTTATTTGTTTTATTCAAGAAGATTATTTGGCTAAAAAAGCTTAATTTAGCGTCCATTATGAAAATTATTGTTTCTGCATTTAGCAGCCTATATACCGACCAAAGAATTGAAAAAGTATGTGAAACTTTGTATAAAAACGGATATGAAATCGTGTTAATAGGAAATGATTGGGGAGGTGCAGGTGAAATGCAACGTCCTTATCAATTCAGCCGAATAAGACATTCGTCATCATCGCTAAAGTCTGCATATCCAGAATTTAACTGGAAACTTTATAAAGAACTAAAAAAGAACGCTGATAAAAACACCATCCTTCTCGCCAATGATTTGGATGCTCTGTTACCCAATGTTCTAATTTCTAAAAAATTAAATATCCCACTTGTCTTCGATAGCCATGAAATCTTTACAGAAATGCCAGCAATTCAGGGGAGATTTACACAAAAGATCTGGAGGCTTTTAGAAAAACGTCTCGTTCCGAATATCAGATATATGATGACAGAAAGCCAGAGCTATGCGGAATGGTTTTCAGCTAAATATCATGTGAATCCTGTTGTGGTAAGAAATATTCCCCGAAGAATTACCGAGCCCGTTGAAATCCCAAATAACAATCCCAAAATTATTCTGTATCAAGGCGTCATCAATCAATCACGAGGGATTCCGCAAGCAATATTGGCCACTCATTTTCTAGATAATGTCATCTTTAAAATTGTGGGAGATGGTCCTAAACGGATTGAATATGAAGAGCTCGTTAGAAAAGAAAATCTTGGGAACAAAGTGGAGTTTTTAGGAAAGCTCATTCCAACGGAGCTTCGTAAAATTACCAAAACGGCAGACGTTGCCCTAAGCCTTGAAGAAAATGGCGGCGTAAGTTACCTCTATTCATTACCAAATAAAGTTGCCGATTCTGTTCAGGCGCGCGTTCCCTTGGTGCTTATCAACTTTCCCGAGATGGTGCGAGTTTATCATCAATTCAAAGTTGGTGAACTCATCGAAAATCATGACCCTAAAAATATTGCTGATAAAATTAAAGTAGTCTTAGAAAAAGGAAGAGCATTTTATCAACCCGAATTAAAAAAAGCAGCCGCAGCACTTTGTTGGGAGCAAGAAGAATCGAAGATTATCTCTTTATTTAAAAAAGTAATCGCAGAAAATTTCTAAGACCGAATTTCTTATCTTTGCACAAATTGAATTGACCGATGACCATCAAAGAAAAACAGCAAGAAACCGTAGAAGCATTTGCTTTTATGGAAGATTGGGAACAGAAATATGAATACATTATCGATCTTGGTAAAGAACTGAAAGGATTGCCTGAAGACAAGAAAATAGATGATAATTTAATTAAAGGTTGCCAATCAAAAGTGTGGATTGATGCAGAATTTAAAGATGGCAAACTCTACTTTAACGCAGACTCTGACGGGATTCTACCCAAAGGAATCATTTCTCTTTTGGTCTCGATTTACAGCGGTCATTCCACTCAAGAAATTTTAGATTCTGATTTTAAATTCATTGAAGAAATTGGATTACAAGAATTTCTGTCACCTTCTAGAGCCAATGGTTTAATGGCGATGACCAAGCAAATTAAATTTTACGCAGTAGCATTTCAATTAAAATCTTGACCAGAATCTTAGCATATCGTTTTTCAGCTTTCGGAGATGTCGCAATGACCGTTCCCGTGTTTACCGAGTTTCTTCAGCAAAACCCCGAGGTAGAAGTAGTCATCGTTTCCCGAGATAATTTCAAGGATCTGTTCGAAGGAATCCCCAATTTGATTTTTAAAGGAATTGATGTTGATCATTACAAAGGGATTTTGGGGCTCAGGAAATTGGGCAAACTATTATTAAAAGAATTCAACCCAGATTATATCGCAGATTTGCACGATGTGATTCGAACAAAAACCCTCGATTTATTCTTTATCAAAAATGGATTTAAAGTCTTTAAAATACATAAAGGAAAAGAAGAAAAAGAACACCTGATCGATGTTTGGAATTTAGATAAGAAAAAACTGAAACCAACCAGTGAACGTTATGCAGATGTCTTTCGGGCAATGAATTTCAAACTCGAACTCTCTCACCAATATCCTCAAAAAACTTTAGTCAAAAAAGGAATCGGAATCGCTCCTTTTGCCCAACACAAAGGAAAAATGCTCCCTTTAGAAAAAACTTTTGAGGTCGTAAGAATTTTAGCACAAAACCACAAAATCTATTTTTTTGGCGGTGGGGAAAATGAAGTTACCATTCTCAACGACTGGCAGCAACAAATAGCAAATACCGAAAGTTTAGCCGGGAAATTGACTTTAAAAGAAGAGTTACAAAAGATAGCAGAACTAGAAGTCATGATCTCAATGGATTCTGCCAATATGCATTTGGCAAGTTTAGTAGGCACCCGATGTATTTCCGTTTGGGGATCAACCCATCCTTTTGCAGGCTTTCTAGGTTATGGGCAAAGTGAAAACGACATCGTTCAAGTTAAAGATTTAACTTGTAGGCCATGCTCTGTTTTCGGTGATAAAGAATGCTATCGTGGTGACTGGGCTTGTTTAGAAGAGATTGATATCCAAAGAATTATCGATTTAGTTTAATATAAAACAAAAAATCCTTCCAAATTAATGAAAGGATTTTGCAATTATTTTCTTTTGGTTTTACATGAATTTTTCTCCCTTTTTCAGAGTTTTTAAATCCTGTACATAATCTTTGATCAGTTGGTCATTTTCTCTTGGGCAAATTAAAAGTGCTTTTTCGGTATCTACTACAATATAATTTTCTAATCCATCAATGACTACCGCTTTATTTTCATTTTTTAATTTAATCAAATTACCTTTTGAATTATAAGTAACCGCATGCTTCGTATTGATCGAATTTTCATTTTCACCTTTTTCAGAATTCTCATAAATTGAAGTCCAAGTTCCTAAATCGCTCCAACCCAAATCGGCAGGAATAACATACACATTTTTTGCTTTTTCTAAAATGCCATTGTCAATCGAAATTTTATTCACT
Organism: Kaistella sp.; assembly: GCF_049588135.1. GTDB lineage: Bacteria > Bacteroidota > Bacteroidia > Flavobacteriales > Weeksellaceae > Kaistella. The sequence continues at coordinate 42,328 of NZ_JBAVFG010000091.1, forward strand.
TTAGGATAAATCAAATCAATACAGTGTTCTTCATCTTTTGAATTGTATTCGCAACTTTCAAAATTCTGGGTCATTTCTGGCAAATAGCTGTCAAAAGCAGAAAGAATAGATTTCACATTCCAAACAAAGATTCCTGCATTCCACAAGAAATCGCCGCTATCTAAGAATGCCTGTGCAATTTCTAAATCTGGCTTTTCGGTAAAAGTTTTAACTTTAAAATAATCAGAATTATTTTTTTCAACAAACTGAATGTATCCGTAACCAGTATCTGGTCGTGTAGGTGTAATTCCTAAGGTAATTAGATAATCATTTTTTGCAGCCAAATTAAAAGCGAGTTCTACTTTTTGTAGAAAAGTATCTTCCTTTAAAATAAGATGATCTGCTGGCAAGACGATGATATTGGCATCTGCATTTCTACTACCAATTTTTTTTGCCATATAAATATTACATGCAGCAGTATTTTTCATCATGGGTTCACCAACAATGTTCTCGTGATTTATTTCTGGCAATTGCTCTGCAGTAAGCGAAATATATTCTTTATTGGTGATGACATAAATGTTTTCTATAGGTACGATTTTACGTATTCTATCATAGGTTTGCTGAATCATCGTTCTGCCAGTTCCTAAAATATCTTGAAATTGTTTCGGGTATTTTTGAGTGCTCATTGGCCAGAATCTACTTCCGATTCCTCCTGCCATGATAACACAGTAATTATTTGACATAAACATAGTTAACTTATTTTTTCTACTCGTGCCAAAGGTTTAAAAATATATTTTTTATCGGTATCGAGTTGTGTACAAAGATAGTTTTTTTTACGTTTTTCTTCAATGATATAAATCTGCTTTCTGTAAATGAATTGATCTTTTATTTCTAAATCTTCTATATAGGAAGTTTCATCTTCATAATCCTCGATGTGGAAGTATCTCACCAAATCTGGACTCGCCATAAAATTCGCTTTCGGAGATTTTGAAAATTTTAATATAATCGGTTTTAAATCTTCGTCATACACCGAGATACTTTCCAAAAGCATTGTTCTGAAAGTATGCTTCCATTCTACTCCATGTGGCGAAATACGGTGACCAAAGTTTTCAAAAGCCAATAAATGCGCTAATTCATGGGTTAATACAAAAAAGAAAAGCGGTGGTTGCAAGGTAGAATTGATGGTGATCTGATGCGATTTGTCCGGCATTTTCCGATAATCGCCAAGTTTGGAATTTCTCCCTCTCGTGATTTTTATATGAATGGGATAATCGCCAAACCATTTCTTCAAATGTGGCAAACAGTGGTTCGGTAAATATTTTTCTAATAGCGAAATCGACATTTTTTAACTTCCATTTAAGACTAAGAAATTCTCTTTTCCTAGTTTTTACTGGATTAAGAATTTCTCCTAAAATTTTTATAAAGATAAGGGAATCCCGGCATAGAAGTTCAATAGTTTTAAACTAAATATGTAATTAAACTTCGATTGCTCAACACTTCCCTGGGCGTTCGCATAATTATTTCTGGCAGTATTCAAATCGTAAATCGTTGTTTTTCCTGCATTATAGCTTTTCTCGGCAAAATCGAGTGCCAGTTTTGAACTTTTTTCTGACTGTGAAGCAGCGAGATACGATTCGTAATTACTTTCTGCATCAAACTGGGCTTTCTGCACATTCTGTAAAACCTGCTGCTTTTGTTGAAGCAAAACGTTTTTAGCGATATCTTCATTAATTTTCGATTGCTGTACATTTAATTTCGTAATCCCTTTATTGAAAATAGGAATGTTCGCTGAAAGTCCGAGCTGCTGTCCGAAATTATCTTTGTATTGTTTGAAAAAACCACTTTCTTTTATCGGGTTTCCATTAATATCACGACCTACAGTATTTGTCACCAAAGAATTAAAATAGGAAGTTCCCATTCCTACAAATGTGGAAACGCTAGGCCAAAAAGCGGTTTTTGTAATTTCAGTTTGCGCTTCTGCCGATTTCACTCTATTTTCTGCGGATTTTATTTGGGGCTGATTTTCAAACGCCTTATCAATAATCTGATCTGCAGAGAATAATGGCGCCTCAATCTCACTTTGAACATCGATATTCTGTATGTCAAAAGTTTTATATTCCGGAAGCTGCAAAAGCATTGCCAGTGCAAATAAACTTCTCTCTGTATTAATTTGTGCGGTTTTTACATTTTGTTTTTCTCTAGCTAAAGCGGCTTCCGCTTCTGCTAAAATCGTTTGTGGAGTGGTACCGACTTCGGTCGTAATCTTTGCTCTTTTGTAGAGTTTATCGGCATTATCCAAAGCGCTTTCTGAAATTTTGGTAATCTCTCTATTCAATAAAATCGAAAGATATTGTTGCGCAATTTGTAACGAAATATCATTTTTAATTTGTTCTACATCAAATCCACTGGCCTCAACATCAAACTCCGTTTTTCTTATGCTTTTTTCTAAATTACCATTGTTAAAAAGTAAAATATCTGTGCCAACCCTGGAATTATTATTGAAGTTATCATTCCGGTTGGTATTCCCAAAAATATCTGTTCCCTGCCCGAAATTTGCATTATTATTAATAGTACCGGTAACGGATGGAAGATATTGGCGTTTTGCAATTTGTAAAGAATTCACCTGAAGTTTCTTGTTATAGGAATTTTGAATAACCTGTAGATTGTTTTCTACGGCGTAATTCACACATTCTTCCAACGTCCATACTTTTTGAGAAAACATAAAAGTAGAAAGTAAACTCAGAAAAAAAACAGCAGATTTCTTCATTGATAATTTTAAAGAATAAGACGATGTTTTTGATGATTTGTTACAAATTAATTTAATGAAATGCTCTGCTTATTCCACATTGATCTATAAACCGAATCTTTTGCAAGCAATTCATGGTGGTTTTCTTGTTCTATAATTTATCCTAGTATCTGATACAAAATTAGGCTCATTTGAATCGATAAATTATTTTTTAAATAGATTTAGATATTTCTGAAAAACATAGATTTTTCCTCTTTCACCACCGGTAAGCTCTTCAATGATTCCTAAACTTTCGAGAATAGAAATTTGCTTATATGCAGACATGTGAGATTTTTGAATAATTCTACCAACTTTTTTCACGTCTATTAT
>NZ_JBAVFG010000092.1:0-10682 GCF_049588135.1 Kaistella sp.
CTCAGGAAACAATCGATTTTGAATTTAGCTATCCTGAAAATTCTCGTTTCACCGTTGAACAAAAGATTGATAATTCAGGAACCATGAAAATCACTGGTTCTCCGCAAGAAATAGCATCAATAAAAAAAGCAGGTTATAATGAGAACAGGAAATTAAAATATCTTATAAATTATACGACTGATTATAAAACAGATAAAAGAAGTCTCAATTCGTTCCCTTTTGAATTTTCCTACAGTAATATTCTTTTTGATATTGACAGCGACGGGAAAAAACAAAAAAAAGAAATGGGTTTTCCAAATGAAATGATAAAAGGTGATATTGTAAATGGGAAATTGTCTGTTGTGAAGCCTGTACAAACAAATTCTCCAGTCCAAGATCAGTATATTAATTCTTTACCTAAATATTTTACTGTTGAATTTCCAAAAATTAGTAAAATGAAAATTGGAGAATCATTTACAGTTGACAGAGTTACAGATAATAAAACGGAAGGATATTCTTTAACAGGAAATCTAAAATATACTTTAACTAAAATTGAAAATGAATTATCTTTTTTTTCAATTTCTATTAGCCAAAATAATGATAAAACTTCAACTCTCAAGTCAACAGGAATTGGTAATGGTGAAATGATTTATAATCATAAAGACAAATATATTGTATCTGAAAAAATGATTATAAAAATGATTAGCATTAGTAATGAAGCAATAAAGATGATTGTTGATAATACAATCGTTTCTTCTTATGAATTAAAATTAAAATAAACCGAAATTATTTATTTAGAAATAAGAAAGAGCATCTACTTTGATACCTTTTTTTATTTTCAAATACTTGAAATAGAAATATTCCTCAGTTTTTTTATAAGCTTTCTCAAAATAAAACGAAAGTGAGCAAAAACCCACTTTCGTTTATATCCTGAAAAATATTTTTAATAATTATCTTCCTCGCCTTTCATTTTCTCGGCATTTTCAGCCATAATCACGGCATCAATCATTTCCTGCAAATCGCCATTCATGTAAGCATCCAAGTTATACATTGATTTGTTAATTCTATGATCGGTAACTCTTCCTTGCGGATAATTGTAGGTTTTAATTTTTGCAGAACGGTCACCTGTAGAAACCATTGATTTTCTTTGTGCTGCAATATCACCGACAGATTTTTGAACTTCAATGTCGTATAATTTTGTTCGAAGCATTTCCATCGCCAATTCACGGTTAGCCAACTGAGAACGTGCCTGCTGACAAACAACCACCATTCCCGAAGGTTTGTGCGTTAACTGAACTTTTGTTTCTACTTTATTTACGTTTTGTCCACCGGCTCCACCAGAACGCGATGTTTGCATTTCAATATCGGCAGGATTTAATTCAAAATCGATTTCTTCAGCTTCCGGAAGAACAGCAACCGTAATCGCAGAAGTATGAACTCTTCCTTGCGATTCGGTTTCGGGAACGCGTTGTACCCGATGAACGCCGGATTCAAATTTCATGATTCCATAAACGCCGTCGCCTTCAATTTTTAAAATTAATTCTTTATAACCTTTTGAAGCTTCGTTGGCATCGGTGATTTCGTGTTTCCAACCTTTTGTTTTAAAATACATGGCGTAAGCTCTGTAAACATCTTCCACGAAAATCGCAGCTTCATCACCGCCTGTTCCTGCTCGCATTTCTACAATTACGTTTTTGTCATCGGCAGGATCTTTCGGAATAAGTAGGATTTTCAGTTCCTCTTCTAGCCCCGGAATTTTATCCATGGCTTCGTATTTTTCCACCTTCGCCATTTCCACAAATTCTTTATCAGAACCGTCGGCAATAATTTCGTCGGATTCTTCAATAGTGTTCAATGCCTGTTGGTATTGATCGAAAACGGCAACGATTTTTCCCAAATCACTGTATTCTTTATTCAGAGTTGAATATTTTTTCTGATCGGAAATAATATCGGGCTGAATAATAAGGTCTGCAACTTCGTTGTAGCGTTGTTTTATAGCTTCGAGTTTCGGGATTAATGACTTCGACATTTTTGATTTTTTTGTGGGTGCAAAGATAAGAAAAAGAGCCAAGTAAAAAATAAGAAGAAACAAGTATTTGGCTTTGGAAAGAAAAACTCAATTTCTTTATAGCCCCGATGGGAACGGCATCCTTTTTTGCTTTTCCTCAATTTTCTTTTGATTAAAGGTTTTCGAAAAGCAAAAAAGATATAGTGGACAGCGGGACTGAGTTTTCTAAGAAATTGAAATCTTCTTGCTCCTAAAAAAAAATCAGTTCCCAAAAAATTAGAAACTGATTGTTATATATGGTTTTGCTTTGTGATTGCTTTTCCCAGGATTAATGCGGGAGAGCAATGACATCAACTAGTGATGACCGTCGGTGTGAAGGAATGGACCACGCCCTTTTGGGTTGCTGTAAAGAAGTTCTACTCCTTCTTGCTCGGTCATTGTTTTTCTTCTTACTTCTTCTGGATCGAAAGGTTTTGTTTTTCCGAAATATTCTAATAATCCGAAGGATAACCAGATTGGAATTACATATCCAAAGAACATAAAAATACACCAAAATCCTACGAGGAACATGCATACGAAATAGATCGTCCAAAGGAATTGGTAGAAAGGCCAAAATGAAGATAACAGAATCATTGTAATAGATTTTAGGCAAAAATAGGATAAATTTTGGTTGTTACAAAAGATTTACCACTGATTTTTGTAATTTAAACTGATTTTAAATTTCTTAGTGGGCGATTGATTCGAAGAAGTCGTTTCCTTTATCATCTGAAATAATGAATGCCGGGAAATTTTTAATTTCAATTTTTCTCACGGCTTCCATTCCAAGTTCTTCGAAATCAACTACTTCAACCGACTTGATGTTTTCTTTTGCTAAAATCGCAGCTGGTCCACCAATCGAACCTAAGTAGAATCCACCGTATTTGTGGCAAGCATTCGTAACATCTTTGCTTCGATTTCCTTTGGCGAGCATAATCATACTTCCGCCGTGGGACTGAAATTCATCAACATAAACGTCCATTCTTCCTGCGGTAGTTGGACCAAAACTTCCTGAAGCCATTCCGGTTGGAGTTTTTGCGGGACCAGCGTAATAAATGGGGTGGTTTTTGAAATATTCGGGCATTGGTTTTCCGCTGTCTAATAATTCCTTAATTTTTGCGTGAGCAATATCTCTTGCCACAATTAAAGTTCCACTCAAACTTAATCGAGTTTTAATTGGATATTTTGAAAGTTCAGCTAAAATTTCCGGCATTGGCTGATTCAAATCAATAGAAATCGCTTCTTCTAAATGAGGTGGAGTTAGTGGCAAAAACTGTTTTGGATTCACTTCTAATTGTTCCAAAAAGATTCCGTCTCTGGTAATTTTTCCTTTGATATTTCTATCTGCAGAACAGGAAACACCCATTCCAACCGGACAAGAAGCTGCGTGACGTGGAAGACGAATTACCCGAACATCATGCGTTAAATATTTTCCGCCAAATTGCGCTCCGATAGAACTTTCCTGGCAAATCTTCTGAACTTTTTTCTCCCATTCCAAATCACGGAAAGCTTGTCCGCCCATGTTTCCTTCGGTCGGAAGATGATCGTAATAACCAGCGCTGGCCTTTTTTACCGCTGCTAAATTTGCTTCAGCGGAAGTTCCGCCAATTACTAAAGCTAAATGGTAAGGCGGGCAAGCCGCAGTTCCCAAATCCATAATTCTTTCTCGAACAAAAGCGTCTAACGAATTTTCATTTAATAAAGATTTTGTTTTTTGATAAAGGAACGTTTTGTTCGCAGAACCGCCGCCTTTTGCTAAAAACAAAAATTTATATTCGTTTCCTTTTTCAGCGTAAATGTCGATCTGCGCAGGAAGATTAGAACCCGAATTTTTTTCCTCGAACATTGTTAAAGGAACAATTTGGGAATATCTTAAATTTCTTTCTTGGTAAGTATTGTAAATTCCTTTTGAAATCCATTCTGCGTCATCAGCACCAGTATAAACATTCTCCCCTTTTTTCGCCACGCAAATCGCAGTTCCGGTATCTTGACAAGATGGAAGTGCGCCTTCAATTGCTACCGCCGCATTTTGCAAGAGATTGTACGCAACAAAACGATCATTATCAGTTGCTTCTGGATCGTCAATGATATTTTTGAGTTTTTGCAAATGTGAAGAGCGAAGCATGAAAGAAACGTCTGCCAAAGCATTTTCTGCAAGAAGTTCAAGACCTTTTGGATCGATGGTTAAAATTTCTCTGCTGCCGAATTGTTCAACTTTTACATATTCGGAGGTGAGTTTTTTGTATTGCGTGTCGTCTTTTAGAATCGGGAAAGGTTCTTGATACTGAAATTCCATTTTTTGAATAATTTTTGAAAGTGCAAAAATAGGGAAATTTTAGATGGTTCGAAGCCGCTAATAAGAATGTCAGGTCGCACGCATTAAAATTTAATCAATTCCTCCAGGCGCTCTAAATTCCAAGAAACCATTTTTTATTCTTTTCATGCTCGCTTTCTTGTTTGTGGTTTCTTTTTCATTTACCCGATTTCCAAATCAATCACATAACCCTCGTGCCCTCTAATATTAATAAATTTTCCACCTTCGAAAGAAAGATACTGTCCTTTAATTCCTCTAAGAATCCCTTCAAATTCCGGATTTTTATCTAAAGTAAAAGAGGTGATTTTTTCGGGAGCTTCATAAGGATAATCGAGTTTTACAATTTCTTCTTCATCAGAATAGAAGTTTTTGAAATCTTCTGGAAAATAATTTTTGACCTTTTCTCGGAAATCAGCTAAATCCAAATCATTTTCATATTCATCTTCCAGCATTTTTCGCCAATTGGTTTTATCAGCCAAATGTTCTTTCATAGCAACTTCAATCATTCCAGCTTCGTACCGATTTTCGGTTTTTGCAATCGGAAGCGCAAATGTTGCACCTTGATCGATCCATCGAGTTGGGATTTGCGATTCGCGGGTAACGCCCACTTTCACATCGCCGGTATATGCCAAATAAACAACGTGTGGCTGCAACTGAATGGATTTTTCCACATCTAAATCTCTTTCTCCAATTCCCAAATGTGCGGTAGATAATTCTGGACGAATAATCGTGTCGCTGGCAAAAGGACTTTCGAAAAAACATTTTTTACAGAAACCCATTCGGTAGATTTTTTCATTTCTACCACAACTTACACATTGATAACCAATATGTTCCAGTTTTATATTCTTACCAATCAGCTGATTCATATTAATTAAATCATTGGATAAGTTAAGAAAATATTGAATTGGCTGCCCATTTTGAGTTGCCATTTTTAAAATCTGTCCAGAGAATTTCATGATTAAATATTTAGAGTCAAATATAAAGAAAACATCCTTGATTAGGATGTTTTTAAAGTGTATCAAAAGAAAAGTTACTTTTTGTGCTCCTCATCGTTTTTCAATTTTTCGGCATCTGCTTTTTCATCTTTGATTGCATTTTGCTCTTCATCCTTAACGCCAACCGCTGTTTTCACAGTAGCAGAGTCATAGCCCAAATTAGTAGAATCACTGTGTACCAATGAATCTGAACTTGGCATTACCTCTTCTGAATTTTCAGTCTGGGTAGTTTCGGTTTCTTTTTTATTACATGCGGTAACAACCAGAAACGCAACAGTAATCGCTAACGAATACTTAATAATCATTTGTTTCATAACTTTGGTTTTTATCGCTACAAAATTACAAAAAAGAACCTAAATCAAATACTTTAAACCAATAAAAATAAGCCATTTACCTCTTTTTATTTCCAACTGTAAAAGCAGAATTTAAACACTTAAAAAAGCACTAAAATCCCAACTGATAAAGATTGAGATTTTTTATTTAATCCATATCTTAGCGTTTTAAAACACTTTATCAATTATATCGTTACAGGCGGCTCTGGTTTTACAGAATCTCATTTGGCTGAGCATTTGTTAAAAAGTGGACATTCTGTCATTAACATTGACAGTTTTGATGACTTCTATGATTATACAATTAAAATCAAAAACACCTCAGAATCCGTTCAGCCAAGAACTCATTTCCAAAATGGCATAAAAAATTTGTGGAATGGTTTTTGAGAAATGGTTCTTGAAAAAAAACAAATATTAATCAAAGTTTGTTGAAAATCAGAGACAAAAATGTTTTTATGTCAATGATTTTTATACTTTTGCAAAAAATTATATTATATGTATTGGACATTAGAATTAGCTTCTTATTTAAGCGACGCACCTTGGCCTATGACAAAGGCGGAACTTATTGATTATGCAATTAGAACAGGTGCACCAATGGAAGTGGTAGAAAATCTTCAAGCCATCGAAGATGAAGGGGAAATCTATGACTCAATTGAAGAGGTATGGAGCGATTATCCTACCGACGACGATTATCTTTGGAATGAAGATGAATATTAAAAAACACAGTCGATCGTCGTTTTCGGCAATCGACTTTTATATTTTAGAAAAATTCTAAAAATTAAAATTTTAAAATGGCCGCGTGTTCCCACGCATTGAGCCGAAAGCAAATACTATGGGATTTATAGACAATGTTCTTAAAGGTTTTCTTGGTGACAAAAATGTGACTGACCTCAAGGAAGTAAAAAAAGTTTTAAATAAAATAAAAGCAGCGGAACCAAAAATTCAGGAATTATCTGATGACGGTTTACGAGCAAAAACTGCTGAATTTAAAGAAAAATTAAAAACTGCAACTGCTGGTATTACCACGCAGATTGAGGAAACCAAAGAACAGATCAAGAATTCTACTAATATTGATGAGAAAGAATCGCTCTTTTCAAAGATTGAAACTTTGAAAAAAGACTCTTATCAAATCGAAGAAAAAGTTCTTAACGAAATTCTTCCTGAAGCTTTCGCTCTTATTAAAGAAACTGCTCGCAGATTAGCACAAAACGGAGAAATTCGAGTTACTGCAACTGATTTAGATCGGGAATTTGCTGCCACAAAAGATTTCATTGAATTAGACGGTGACACTGCAGTTTGGAAAAACAAGTGGGATGCCGCCGGAACTCCTATCGTTTGGGACATGGTTCACTACGATGTACAGTTCATCGGAGGAGTTGTATTGCACAGCGGTAAAATTGCCGAGATGGCAACTGGTGAAGGTAAAACATTGGTGGGAACATTACCAATTTATCTGAATGCACTTCCAGGAAGAGGTGTTCACGTAGTAACGGTAAATGACTACCTGGCAAAACGTGACTCCCTTTGGATGGGTCCACTTTATCAATTCCATGGGATGACCATCGATTGTATTGATAATCACCAACCCAACTCCGACGCAAGAAGAAAAGCATATCAATCAAGCATTACTTACGGAACCAATAACGAATTCGGTTTTGACTACTTGAGAGACAACATGGTGACTTCACCTTCTGAATTGGTTCAGGGTGAATTAAACTTTGCAATTGTTGATGAGGTAGATTCAGTTTTAGTTGATGACGCGAGAACACCATTAATTATTTCTGGTCCGGTTCCACAAGGAGACCGACAGGAATTTGATGTTTTAAAACCTTCTATTGACAGGATCGTAGAAATTCAGAAAAAGACGGTAAGCGCCATCTTCCACGAAGCAAAAAAATTAATCGCTAACGGAAACACCAAAGAAGGAGGTTTTAAACTTCTTCAAGCATACAGAGGTTTACCTAAAAACCGTCAACTAATTAAATTCCTTTCGGAAAGCGGGCATAAAGCACTTCTTCAAAAAGTGGAAGGACAATATATGCAGGACAATAACAAAGATATGCCGATCGCCGATAAAGATCTGTACTTTGTAATTGACGAAAAAAATAATCAAATTGATCTTACCGATAAAGGCGTAGAATATATGTCTGCCGGAAATGAAGATAAAGACTTCTTCGTTTTGAATGATATCGGAACTGAGATTGCTGAAATAGAAGCTCAAAATTTATCTAAAGAGGATGAGTTTGAAGCGAAAGAAAAAGTATTCAGTGAGTTTGCAGTAAAATCTGAAAGAATACATACGCTTAGCCAATTGCTAAAAGCATATACTTTATTTGAAAAAGATGACGAATATGTAGTAATCGATGGTGAGGTAAAAATCGTAGATGAGCAAACAGGTCGTATTATGGAAGGAAGACGTTATTCTGACGGACTCCACCAAGCGATTGAAGCGAAAGAAAACGTAAAAATTGAAGCCGCTACGCAAACCTTCGCAACCGTTACGCTACAGAACTATTTCAGAATGTACAACAAACTTGCGGGGATGACGGGTACAGCAGAAACTGAAGCAGGTGAACTTTGGGAAATTTATAAATTGGACGTAGTGGTAATCCCTACCAACAGACCCATTCAAAGAGATGACAGACAGGATTTAGTTTACAAAACTAATCGTGAAAAATACAACGCTGTAATTGAAGAAGTTGAAAGATTAACTTCAGACGGAAGACCAGTTTTGGTTGGTACAACTTCTGTAGAAATTTCTCAATTATTATCAAAAGCATTACAACTGAGAAAGATTCAGCATAATGTTTTGAATGCGAAACTACACGCCAGAGAAGCAGAAATCGTAGCGATGGCTGGTGGACCAGGAGTTGTAACAATTGCAACCAACATGGCTGGTCGTGGTACTGATATTAAGTTGCAGGGCGAAGTAAAACAAAACGGTGGTCTAGCAATTATCGGAACTGAAAGACATGACTCTAGACGTGTTGACAGACAGTTAAGAGGTCGTGCAGGGAGACAGGGAGATCCAGGAAGTTCTCAGTTTTACGTTTCTCTTGAAGATAATTTGATGCGTCTTTTCGGTTCAGAAAGAATCGCGAAAATGATGGACAGAATGGGTCATAAAGAAGGTGAAGTAATTCAGCACGGAATGATTTCTAAATCCATCGAAAGAGCGCAGAAAAAAGTTGAAGAAAATAACTTCGGGATCAGAAAAAAACTTTTGGAATATGACGACGTGATGAACAAACAACGTGACGTTATCTACAAAAGAAGAAAGAACGCATTGTTCGGTGATCACTTGAAATATGATATTTCTAACATGATCTATGATGTGGCTCAATCTATTGTAACCAAAGGAAAACTAGAAGGAGATTACAAAGATTTTGAATACGAAATCATTAAAAACTTCACCATGGAAGCTCCGGTTACTGAAAGTGAATTTAAATCAAAACAAGTTCCTGAACTTACTGATATTCTTTACAAAGCAGCAACTGAGGATTACAAAATGAAGTTGACTCTTTTGAAAGAAAAATCATTCCCAATTATCGAGAATGTATTCCAAAATCAAGGTTCAATGTTCAAAATGATTCAGGTTCCTTTCACCGATGGAATTAAAACGATGACCATTGTTACCGATTTGAAAGAAGCACATGATACCCATTGTGATTCTTTGATCAACGATTTTGAGAAGAATATTTCTCTAGCAATTATCGATGAAAACTGGAAATTACACCTCAGAGAAATGGATGATTTGCGTCGTTCATCACAAGGAGCAGTGTACGAACAGAAAGATCCATTGGTGATTTACAAACAGGAATCTTTTTATCTTTTCACCGAAATGGTAGAAAGAGTTAACAAAGAAATTATTTCATTCTTATACAAAGGAGAAATCCCTGCATAAGAGATATCAATTTATATTTAAAACTTCTTCAATTCAATTGGAGAAGTTTTTTTTTATAGTCGCAAGCGATTTTTTTGTAATTTTAAGCCATTAAATAATTTCATTAATGGCATTAATAGACCTATCCAGGCAAGTAGCACTCGGCGTTGATATTGGAGGAACCAATACAAAATACGGACTCGTAAATCATCGAGGTGAAATTCTTGAAAAAGGAAACCTAAAGACCGATGATTATCCGGAAGTTGAAGATTTTATAGCTACTTTATATGACAGAGTTTCTCCATTAATCATGAAGTATTGCGATGGGAAACAGTTTGAAGGAATTGGAGTTGGTGCCCCCAATGCCAATTATTACACTGGAACAATTGAACAAGCACCCAATCTTCATTGGAAAGGAATTGTTCCTTTTGCCAAGTTAATAACAGAAAAATTTGGAGTTCCTTGCAAAATGACCAATGATGCAAATGCTGCTGCACTTGGCGAAATGATGTTTGGTGCTGCTAGAGGAATGAAGGATTTCATCATGATGACTTTAGGTACTGGTGTAGGAAGTGGAATCATATCTAATGGGCAATTAATTTACGGACACGATGGTTTTGCAGGAGAACTAGGACATACCATTGTAAAACCTGGCGGCAGAAAACACTGGAGTACAGGATCAGAAGGTTCTTTGGAAGCATACGCCTCTGCAACCGGAATAACAATTACCGCAAAGAAAATGCGGGCAGAATTCCCAAGTTCTATGCTCAATGATTATCCGGAAGAGCAAGTTAATTCAAAAATTGTTTATGAATGCGCAATCAAAGGAGACCCAATTGCGATTGAAGTATTTCGTTATACTGGACAAAAATTAGGAGAAGCATTGGCGAATTTCGTAATGTTTTCTTCTCCAGAAGCAATTTTACTTTTTGGTGGTGTCATCAAAGCTGGTGATTTTATTATGAAACCAACCAAACTACACATGGAAAGGAACCTATTCCCTATTTTTAGAAATAAAGTAAAGTTGGTTTTCAGTGAGTTAGATGAAGCTGATGCGGCGATTTTGGGTGCGAGTGCTTTGGTTTGGGAGAAATAATAAAATGAAGAGAAGATACTTTACTCAAACTGACCTTAGTGT
>NZ_JBAVFG010000093.1:0-14967 GCF_049588135.1 Kaistella sp.
AAAAGGTTCTGCTTTATCTGAAATAACCACTAAATCCAATTCCTGATCTTTAGCTATTTCTAGAGCTTTTTCTAGCGGATAAACGCCGGGTTCCACATTATCACCTACCAAACGAACTTCTCTTGCACGAATCTTTTGATTGATCTGGTGCAAATCTTCTTGAACTCGTCTCTGTGGACCTCTACCTCTGTAATGAAATTTCTGTGCTATGGTGTCTTATTTTAATTGGTTAATTTCTAATTATTTAAATTTTTGCTTCTTTTTTGAAGTAGTTGATGAAGTCTATTACGCTCATTTCTCCCAAATCTCCTTCGCCTCTTCTTCTTACGGAAATAGTGCCATTCAATTCTTCGTTTTCGCCCACAATCAACATAAATGGCAATTTATTCATTTCCGCATCACGGATTTTTCTGCCTGTTTTCTCGTTTCTTTCGTCAACTAGACCGCAAATATCGTGATTTTCCAGCAATTGTGAAACTTTTTTTGCATAATCCAAATATTTTTCACTAATCGGCAAAATCGTGAACTGATCTGGAGCTAACCAAAGTGGAAAATCTCCGGCAGTATTTTCAAGTAAAATTGCGATGAATCTTTCCATAGAACCGAATGGTGCTCTGTGAATCATCACCGGTCTGTGTTTTTCTCCGTCGCTTCCGGTGTACCAAAGGTCAAATCTTTCGGGCAAATTATAGTCTACCTGAATAGTTCCGAGTTGCCATCTTCTTCCCAATGCATCTTTCACCATGAAATCAAGTTTTGGACCATAGAATGCAGCTTCACCGTATTCTACCACATAGTTCAATCCTTTTTTTATGGCTGACTGAACAATTGCATCTTCTGCTTTTTTCCAGTTTTCGTCGGATCCGATGTATTTTTCTTTGTTATCTGGATCTCTTAAAGAAACTTGAGTAACAAAATCTTCAAATCCTAAAGATTTAAAAACGTATAAAGTCAAATCGATTACATTTTCGAATTCTGCCATCAATTGATCTGGTGTACAGAAAATATGCGCATCATCTTGGGTAAATCCACGAACTCTGGTTAAACCATGAAGTTCACCCGATTGCTCGTAACGATAAACAGTTCCGAACTCTGCGAAACGTTTCGGTAAATCGCGGTACGACCATTGACCGACTTTGTAAATTTCACAGTGGTGTGGACAATTCATCGGTTTTAGCATAAACTCTTCACCTTCGTTTGGAGTTTTAATCGGTTGAAAGCTATCTGCTCCGTATTTATCCCAATGTCCCGAAGTTACATACAATTCTTTTGCGCCAATATGCGGTGTCATCACGAATTCGTAACCCGATTTTTTCTGCGCTTCAGAAAGGAAATTTTCTAATTTTTTTCTTAAAGCAGTTCCTTTTGGCAACCATAATGGTAAACCAGCTCCCACTTTTTCGGAGAAAGCATAAATTCCTAATTCTCTACCGAGTTTTCGGTGATCGCGGCGTTTTGCTTCTTCTAAAAGTTCAAGATATTCGGTTAAGTCTTTTTGTTTTGGGAAAGAAATTGCATAAACTCTTGTAAGTTGTTTATTTTTCTCGTCGCCTCGCCAATAAGCTCCGGCTGCATTTAATATTTTCACAGCTTTTACAATTCCAGTTGCGGGAATATGACCGCCTCGACATAAATCGGTGAAGTTATCGTGGGTTACGAAAGTAATTTCACCATCGTTTAGATTAGAAATTAATTCTGTTTTATAAGGATTGTCTGCATATTCTTTCAATGCGTCGGCTTTTGAGACAGGATAAAGACTGAAGGTTGCGTTTTTCTTTGCGTTCTCCAATATTTTCTTTTCGATTTTTTCGAAATCTTTTTCAGATAAAACTTCATCGCCAAAATCGACGTCGTAATAAAATCCTTGCTCAATTGCAGGTCCAATGGTTAATTGTGCGTTTGGATAAAACTCAACAATTGCTTGTGCTAAAAGGTGAGCGGAAGAATGCCAAAATGCTTTTTTTCCTAAATCATCATTCCACGTGAGCAATTGAATCGTAGAATCGGTGGCGATTGGCGTTGTAATTTCTACCTGAGTTCCGTTTACGATTGCGGAAATGGTATTTCTTGCCAAACCTTCGCTAATTGATTTTGCGACTTCAAGCGGAGTTATCGCACTTTCAAATTCTTTGATGCTCCCATCGGGAAGAGTAATTTTTATCATTTTGAACTAAAAATTTTAAGTTGCAAAAATAAGGATTTTTTTGGTTTGTTTTGCTTGTCTTTTATTTAAATCTATAATTCGTAGAAATTTGAATATTATTTTTAATAAAAGATAAGAAAGGGTTTAGAGCATTGAGGATAAATAGTTCAATTTTTGAAACTGAAGTAAATCTTAAAAGATAAAGTTAAGAATGATCTTTTGCTTATTTTGCAATTCATCTTTTTCAAACTAAATTTCTTAAATCTGAGAAAAAAACAAAGTTTTTAAGGAAAGACTATATATCAGTTTAGTGGTCCTTGTCTAAAATTGATTTTATTTTCCTTCAATTTTTTTTTCTTTTTAAAGAGTTGCAAAGAAGTGTTCGGTTGTTTTGCATTTTGAACTTTTTCATAATAAATGCCAGATATTTTATTGATGTCAGCTCCAAATTTTAGCAAAATATTTTTTGCTTTGTGCGCTCGGTTTAAGTTTGGGGTATAAACTGAAATTTCATTCTGATCGATAAAGTGATCTTCTATCAAAGATTCCGGTTGAAATTTTGCATTTTTTGTAAAGCCAGGGAATTGTTTGATAAATCCTGCTTTGGTTAATTGTTTAGCTGCCGAAATTGCATCGTCTATTGCTGGGAAAATCCCGATTATATTATAAGTCATGGCAAAAGTTTGTTGGATTTTGCACAATATTATGCGTAACATATTGCATGCAAATTTTGTGACATTCGATGATTATTTATTGACTTTAGTAATACTTTAACATTGAAAAAAAAATAGCACAAAATTAATTTTGCGCTATTTTGATCTGTATTATTGATCTTCCAATGGGTTTGCAATTGAAAAATTTTATTTTGTTTTTTAGAGCATGTTCATTTTCTATTTTTCAATTACTGTTGAAATATTCGGGAAATATTAATTGTGTTTTTCACAGAATCCATAATTTATATTTAAAGTTTTGATAAATCAATCTGACCAGTTTGGTCTTCAATTTTATAATTCAAAGCTTTTGCCAATACAAATATTTGATCCAGATTTTCTAAAAGTTGTTTTCTGCCTTCAGCCCGAAGTTGGTTTTGGTTTACGGTTTTATAAGCATTGTCTTTTGCAGATTTCGTAATTTTTTGAAAATCTTTGTCATTAAATCGATTAAAAAAGGAATCGTCCATCGATTGAATTTCCACACTTGGAATGATTCGAATTTCGGCATTTGGTAATTCTTTAATAACGAGTTTTTTGTTGGCAGAATCAACCTTTATTTGCATTTTAGACAAGTCGTAAGTTACCTGTGCATTAGTTTTGGTAAAAGTAATAAGGTTCTTTTCAGTTGAAGGTAACAGAGAACTTCCTAACATTTGCGACGTTATTTTTGTTTTTTGCATGCTCGAAAAATCCTGTTCCATCACCACCAATTTATTCATTTTTTTTATTTGATTGGTAATGATGTAATAATCGTTCTGAACTTTGGCTTCTGTTTTTTTTGTTATAGAATTCCACAAAGAAAAGAGGAGAAACATTGCTACTGCTCCCGCGATAAAAAACACTGGTTTTTGGATTGCTTTCAATTTATTTGATTAAATTTTTAGAGGAAGTATTGTCTTTTTTAAGGATATCAACTAAATCTCTTTCCAGATATCCTGTTGAAGGACTTTCAATAATCCTGCCAATTTCTTTGCCGTATTTTTGTACAATAATTGTCGGAACTTTTTGAATGTTATAAACTCCTTCTTCACCATTTGGAGCTTCTTTTTTACGATTAACCGCAATCATGTTGATTTTATTTACAGGGTA
Source organism: Kaistella sp. (assembly GCF_049588135.1). Taxonomy (GTDB): domain Bacteria; phylum Bacteroidota; class Bacteroidia; order Flavobacteriales; family Weeksellaceae; genus Kaistella. The sequence continues at coordinate 3,946 of NZ_JBAVFG010000093.1, forward strand.
ACCAACAGCTTCTAATATTTTGAATAATCTCGGAACTTCTCGGTGGCTGTCTTCGCACCAAGTTCCCATCACCATAGTAATATTATAAGAATTGAGTTTTTCTTTTTTTAATTCTGTAATTGCTTTCTGATCAATTGCATATTCGTCGTGCTCTTTTACAAACCATTCGCTGTAAGGTTCTTTAAGGAGTTGATTTTTTGTTTGATGTCCTAAAAGCATTTTTCCGTCTTTTGTTGTTTCTACTTCTCGATTAACTACAATTTTTTGTGATTCACAAGATTGTAAGGCAAGAAATAGAGTAGATGCAACGAATATTATTTTTGTGAAGTTTTTCATTAATGTATAAAATTGAAAATGATTAATTAATCTTCTAATATGGTTTTTAAATCTGCTGGTGAGTAATATTTGTTCTTAAGCACTTTCTGATCTGAAACTCGGTGAACATTAATTTTATCACCTGATTTTTGAGAATAAGCATCTTCTCCTTTTTCTTTGTAGAAGGCAATTGTTTCGTCGGCTTCTTTTTGGGTAGCACAGGCTTTTGACATATTGGATCGTTGAACTTCATTGAAAAGTTCGACAAATTTTTCACCCAAACCGAATTCTAAAACTGCTCCGCTCAGAACGTATTGTAAATCACATAAAGCATCTGCAATTTCTACCAAATCATTGTCTGCAATGGCATCTTTCAGTTCATTTAATTCTTCCTGCAATAAGGAAATTCTTAAGTTACAGCGATCTGCATTAGGAATTGTGGGTTGTTCTAAAATGGGTGCGTTAAATGTTTTGTGGAATTCTGCCACCTGATTTAGAGAATCAATTTTATCCATTCAATTTTTAATTTTAACAAAGATAAACATTCGGTTTAATAAATAAAAAAGCGGACTCATAAATGAATCAGCTTCTAAATAATATCTTTAAAAAAAAATTATTTTGAAATTTCTCTTCCAATAACTAATCTTTGGATTTCAGAAGTTCCTTCGCCAATGGTACAAAGTTTAGAATCTCTGTAATATTTTTCAGCCGGGAAATCCTTGGTATAACCATATCCACCAAAAATCTGAACGGCATTATTCGCAATTCTCACACAAGCTTCAGAAGCATATAATTTTGCCATTGCACCTTCTTTGGTCATTGTCTGTTTTGCGTTTTTCAGATTTGAAGCTCGCTGAATCAATAGTTCTGCAGCATCGATTTCTGTTGCCATATCTGCAAGCATAAAATTAATTGCTTGGAATTCGTTGATCGCTTTTCCGAATTGATGTCTTTCTTTTGAATATTTTAAAGCCGCTTTATAAGCACCTCTTGCAATTCCTAAACTCAGGGCAGCGATAGAAATTCTACCACCATCCAAAATTTTCATCGCTTGTTTGAATCCTGAACCTACTTCACCTAAACGGTTTGCATCTGGAACTCTTACGTTGTCAAAAATTAATTCGGCAGTTTCAGAAGCGCGCATTCCTAATTTATTTTCTTTTTTTCCAGACGTAAATCCTGCCATTCCTTTTTCTAGAACGAAAGCAGTAGAATTATTTCTTGCCCCTTTTTCACCAGTTCTGGTCATTACCACAGCGATATCTCCTGAAATTGCATGGGTGATAAAGTTTTTTGCACCTGAAATAATCCAATCATCACCATCTTTTACGGCGGTTGTACTCATTCCACCAGAGTCGGATCCTGTGTTGTGTTCAGTGAGTCCCCACGCTCCGATGACTTTTCCAGAAGCGAGTTGCGGTAACCAGCGTTGTCTTTGTTCTTCATTTCCAAATTCATAAATATGATTCGTGCACAATGAATTATGAGCAGCAAGGGAAAGTCCAATCGAAGGATCAACTTGCGAAATCTCATCCAAAATAGTTACATATTCATGATAACCTAAACCAGAACCGCCATATTCTTCTGGAACTACAATTCCCATAAATCCCATGTCACCTAATTGATGAAACAATTCTACGGGGAAAGTTTGGCTTTCGTCCCAATCCATAATGTTTGGACGGATATTTTTTTCTGCAAAATCCCTTGCGGTTTCTGCAATCATATTTAAGTTGTTCGTGGTTTCGTTATTCATAATTTTTATTTGTTTTCAAAGATAATTAAAATGATGAAGTATGAAAATGTTTTTTTTGTATAAAATGATATGTTATAGATGGTTCTTTTTGGGGAATCATGAGTTTGTATTAAAAATAAAAAAAGAGATTTCAAAAGGAATCTCTTTTTTTATTTTTAATCGAACAAGTCTCGAACTTTCTCGAAGAATGTTTTTTCTTTTCCTGATGGTTCAGCGAGCATTTCGCCATTTGCTAACTGTTTTTCGAAAAAATCTTTTTGTTCCTTAGAAAGATGTGTTGGCGTCCACACATTGATGTGAACAAACATATCACCAGTTCCATAACTATCGATGCTAGGTAAACCTTTCTTAGAAAGTCTTAAAATTTTTCCAGATTGCGTTCCGGCATCTACTTTTATTTTAACTTTTCCGCCAACGGTTGGGATTTCTTTATGCGTTCCTAAAGCCGCTTCCGCAAAAGAAACATACAATTCCTGATGAAGATTATCGCCTTCTCTTTTGATGTTTGCATCAATTTCTTCTTCAACAACTACAAGTAAATCTCCCGGAGTTCCACCGAATGGCGCGTCATTTCCTTTTCCGCGAACATTCAACTGAATTCCTTCTCTTGCTCCAGCTGGAATATTGATTGTTACTTCTTCGTCTTCTTTTATTAAACCTTGTGAGTTCGCACCAGCTGGGATTTTATCGGCAACTTTACCGATTCCTTGACAAGTTCCACAATGGGTTTGCGTTTGCATTTGCCCGAACATGGTGTTCATAATTTTTATTTGCACACCAGATCCGTGACAGGTAGGACACGTTTTGGAAGTTGCACCAGGAGCCAACTTCATCTTTTTAACTTTAATGGTTTTCTGAGTTCCGTTAACCATTTCCTCTAGATTCAGTTTTATACGAACACGAAGATTACTTCCGCGCAACTGTTGTCTTTGCTGGCCACCGCCACCACCGAAATGTCCACCGAAAATATCACCGAACTGAGAAAAAATATCGTCCATATTCATTCCTCCTCCGAAGCCACCACCTCCGAAACCACCGCCACCGTTCATTCCGGCGTGGCCATATTGATCGTAACGGGCTTTTTTATTGCCATCGCTCAAAATTTCGTACGCTTCTGCAGCTTCTTTAAATTTTTCTTCTGCGGCTTTATCACCAGGGTTTTTATCCGGGTGAAATTTGATTGCCATTTTTCGGTAGGCTTTTTTTATTTCCTCGGGAGAAGCACTTTTAGATACTTCTAGAATTTCATAGTAATCTCTTTTAGACATAATATTGATATGTGAATTTCTTCAGATAAGAACTGAGAATATTTTGTGGTTTTTTTTGACTTGGTTTTATTCTACGAAAAAGACAGTCGATAATAATGCCTTTTTTTGATATTGATAATTACTGATATTAATTTCCAGTAACTACTTTTGCAAATCTGATTACTTTATCAGAAAGTTGATAACCAGTTTCAATTACATCTACAATTTTACCTTTTAATTCAGGAGAAGGTGCAGGGATTTGGGTAATTGCTTCGTGGAAATCGACATTGAAATCGTCACCGGCATTTACCGTCATTGGTTTCAATCCTTTTTCAGATAATTTATTTTTAAATTTTTGATAGATGAGTTCTACGCCCTTTAAATCTGCTTCATTACCATTTTTGGCAATTTCTTTTAAGGCACGTTCGAAATCATCAAGAACATCCAACATTGAAATCATCATATCTTGATTTGCATATTGAAAGAATTCCATTTTTTCTTTGGTTGTTCTTTTCTTATAATTTTCGAATTCTGCAAAAAGCCTGATATAGCGGTCTTTTTCTTCTGCCAAAAGGTCTTCTGAAGAGGGAGCAGCTGTCATGTTTTCAGCGGTTTCTTCTACAGGGTTTTGGATAAGATCGTCTTGTGGATTTAAGTTTTCTTCCTGAATATCTTTGTTGTCTGACATAATATTAAATTTTATACCGAACGTTTCGCAAAGATTTTGCCAAAAAACACTTTAGGACAATTCGGCAGATTTTATAGGTGGAAAATAGAATTACATTTCAATAAATGTCTGATAGAGTAACACGATATTAAGGATGAGAATGATTCCCGAGATGACCCATACCAAAGTTTTGAGCCAAGGTTTATTTACAAATGCACCCATTTTTAATTTAGAATTGGTGAACATTACCAACGGAATTACTGCGAAACTTAGTTGCATTGATAAGATAACTTGGCTTAAAACCAATAAATTGGTAGTGCCTTTTTCACCGTACATTATGGTAACAATTAAAGCTGGGATTACCGCAATTGATCGGGTAATTAATCTTCTTTTCCATGGTTTTAAACGAATGTTAAGAAAGCCTTCCATTACAATTTGTCCTGCCAATGTTCCGGTTAAAGTTGAATTTTGACCAGAAGCCAATAATGCAATTGCAAAGAAAATACTGGCAAAAGTGGTTCCGAGAATTGGAGCTAGCATTTCATGTGCATCGTGAATATCTGCAATATCATGATTGCCAGTAGTATGAAAAGTGGCGGCCGCAACAATTAAAATCGCTGCATTGATAAAAAATGCGATAAATAAAGAAACCGTACTATCAATGGTCGCAAATTTAATTGCTTCTTTTTTTCCGTCGTGATTTCTTTCGTAATTTCTAGTTTGTACGATACTGCTGTGCAAATATAAGTTGTGTGGCATTACGGTTGCACCCAAAATTCCGATGGCAATATACAACATTGAAGGATTGGTAATAACTTCTTTTTGAGGTACTAATCCACTAAGAAGAGGAAAGATATTGGGTTTGCTCAAAATAATTTCATAGGCAAAACTTCCTAAAATAACAATAGTTAAACCTGCGACAATACTTTCGAGAATTCGGAAGCCTTTAGCTTGAAGGAAAAGAATAATGAAAACATCAACAATAGTAATTGCAACGCCCCATGTTAAAGGAATGCCAAACAGAAGATTCAGTGCAATTGCCGAACCGATAACTTCTGCTAAATCGCAGGCAGCAATGGCAATTTCGCACAGGATCCAAAGAATAAAGTTGGTAGTTGGATTGAAATGATCTCTACAGGCTTGTGCTAAATCTCGTTCTGCAACAATTCCTAATTTTAATGATAAGTGCTGAAGAATCATGGCGAATAAATTCGAAATCAGGATTACTGAAAGTAGGGTATAGCCGAATTGTGCACCTCCAGCGATGTCGGTAGCCCAGTTTCCGGGATCCATGTACCCGACAGCGATCATTAATCCGGGACCAGCGAACGCAAAAAGTTTCTTCCAAAAGCCAGCGTCTTTTGGGATATTAATAGAAGAAAAAACTTCTGGTAAAGAATTGGAGTGTTTTTCTCTTCTCCAAGGATTTTTTAAATGACTCACAAATGTTAGATTAATCTAACAAAAGTAATTAAATAAATCTTACTAACATTATAAAATAAAAATAATCCCGAAAAAAAATCGGGATTATTATGATATGATTTTAAAATATTATTTTGTAAAACGTACAGCCATTTTTCTATCAACTGCTCTTTCTTCGTTTGAAGCTGTTGCAGGAATTTTCGCAAATTCGCTTCCGTAACCTTTTGCTTCTATAACTTGTGAGGCTACTCCTAGTTTGCCAAGTTCAACTTTGATAAAGTCAGCTCTTTTTTGAGATAGTTCTTTGTTTTTTGCGGCATCTCCTGTGATGTCTGTGTAGCCACCAACTTTAATTTTAGCATCTGGATATGCTTTCAGGATTGCTGCTAAGTTTTGAATCTGTCCTTCAGAACCTGGTTCTAATTCTGTAGCTGAATTAATTTTGAAGTTGACATTATCAAAATTATACCACGTATCTTTTAATGCAGCATCATCTGCGGCATTTTTATAACCATCAGATTTTAAGAAATTAATCATTGACGCTTCCATTCCGTTGGCGTAACCTTTAATCATCGTTCCATTGAGGTTGATATCTGTAACTTCTTTTGTAGGTGTTATTACTGCAGCGCTATCATTGGCGGTTGTATCCATTGAAGAATCAGCAGTGATTTCAGTGGTTTCTGTTGTTGGCTCAACTTTTTTGCTATATTGCTTCCAAAGGAACCAAGCAGCTAAAGCTAATAATAGAAGTGGTAATAACCATTTCCAAATTGAACCACCTTCATTATTGTTATGATCGCTTGGCGAGGAATGTGAATTTGTGTTTCCACCTCTGTTAACTTCTACTTTTGGTTGATCAAAAGAAGTTACTTTTACATTTTCTGCCTCACCGCCGAAAAGATTTCCTACCCCTAATGAAGCTAATGAAAGCCCAGCAGGAAGCAATGAAGAAACAATTCCTTTTTGATCATGTAGTAAACTGGTAATTCCAGATGCGCCAATGTTGTTATCTGCAGCATATTTTCCTACGGAACCTAAAGTAGCTCCTGTAACCATATTCAATAGAGAACTCGATGTTGAATTACTGACACCAGAATAGGAAGATATCGCATTGGTAACACCTCCAATTTTATCTCCAAAAATTGCAGTTAATACCGTTGTAATTAAAGAATTGTCTGAAGTTCCACCTAATAAATTACCCAATACACCACTTGAAGTTGCACCAGTAATAGCATCAAGAACGCCTGGTTTATCTGCATTATTAGCCAAACCGCCAACTACTGCTGGTAATAATCCACTAATTGCTTTTGAAATTCCTGATTCGCTTTCTCCGTACTGAGAAGCAGCTTGTGAAATCAACGCTGGACCTAATTGCCCCTTGATAAGATCAATAATGTTTAGTGCCATAATAGTTTAAATTTTAAGGTTAATTATTCGAATATAAGCAAAGTTTAATCCAAAAACTTACAGATTAACTAATTTATAAAAACATTAACATATGAAAAAACACAAATTACTTATCATTAAATTAGTAAGATTTTGCGAAAATTACTCTTTGTTTTGATGGTTTTCCGGTGATTAATGAGATCCCATCTTCCATTTTATTATTTAAAGGAATGCAACGAATCGTCGCTTTTGTTTCATTTTTAATTTGTTCCTCTTCTTCAGCAGTCCCGTCCCAGTGTGCAGAAATAAATCCACCTTTTTCTTCCAATACTTTTTTAAACTCGTCATAAGAATTAACAGGAGTGATGTGAGAATCTCTATAATTCAATGCTTTTGCATAAATATCTTTTTGGATCGTTTTCAATAATTCTTCAATATAAATATCAATGTTTTCCAGAGGTTGTACTTCTTTCGTTAAATTATCTCTTCTGGCAATCTCGACCGTTTTATTTTCTAAGTCTCTGGCTCCCATTGCAATTCTAATTGGCACTCCTTTCAATTCATATTCTGCAAATTTCCAGCCCGGTTTATTTTCAGTCCGGTCGTCATATTTTACTGAAATTCCTTTGGCTTTCAATTTTTCTTGAATTTCAAAAGCGACTTCGCTAATTTGATTTAATTGTTCTTCACCTTTAAAAATAGGAATAATTACCACCTGAATCGGAGCTAAACTCGGAGGAAGTACCAAGCCAAGATCATCAGAATGGGTCATGATTAAACCGCCAATTAATCGAGTAGAAGTGCCCCAAGAGGTTCCCCAGGCATGTTCTATCTTTCCCTCTTTGTTGGTGAATTTTACATCAAATGCTTTACCGAAATTTTGCCCTAAAAAGTGAGAAGTTCCTGCTTGAAGAGCTTTTCCATCTTGCATTAATGCTTCGATACAATAGGTTTCATCTGCGCCCGCAAATCTTTCTGAAGCTGTTTTAATTCCTCTAATTACAGGAATGCCCATGAAATTTTCTACAAAGTCTGAATAAACATGAATCATTTTTTCAGTTTCTTCAATCGCTTCATCTTTGGTAGCGTGTGCAGTATGACCTTCTTGCCATAGGAATTCTGCGGTTCTTAAAAAGAAACGCGTTCTCATTTCCCAACGAACAACATTTGCCCACTGATTAATAAGAATTGGTAAATCACGATAAGATTGAATCCATTTTTTATAAGTATTCCAAATAATAGCTTCGGATGTTGGACGAACAATTAATTCTTCTTCTAATTTTGCCTCTGGATCTACAATTAATTTTTTAGGATTATTGGGATCTGTTTTAAGACGATAATGGGTTACAACTGCGCATTCTTTAGCAAAGCCTTCTGCATTTTGTTCTTCGGCTTCGAAATAACTCTTTGGAATGAAAAGTGGGAAATAGGCATTTTGATGACCTGTTTCTTTGAATTTTTTATCTAATTCATCGCGCATTTTTTCCCAAATTGCATAACCATAAGGTTTAATAACCATACAACCACGAACTCCAGAATTTTCTGCCAAATCAGCTTGTACTACTAATTCATTATACCATTTGCTATAATCTTCAGCTCTCGAAGTAATTTTTGCCATTATATTTTATCTTTTAATTTAACTAATACTCACTTTTAATATCTAAACAAAAATGCCTATTTTTACTCAAAATTTATACTTAATAATTGGTACAATTTTGGTGTAATTTGCAAATATAAATCAAATTAAAACTTTTTCACCTTATCATGAAAAAAAATACTTATAAAAATTCAACAGGATTACTGAAATCTACAGCGGTTTTAGCAATTTTTGGCAGTTTTATTTTAACCTCTTGCGGTGTGACAATGGGTGGCTACAGTGAGACTGATGGCGTATATTACGATCCCAATAAAGATACCATTCCAGAAGGGATTGTAATGAATAATGGAAATCAAGTAGGGCAATATTATGACTATCAGCAAACAGATAATCAAAATAAATATTTGAATTCTGATAATCGCAATCAAAGTTGGCAAAATTCAAATGATTCTGATTGGGGGAATTTTACAGGAACAGAAACTTATTATAATGATTCTTGGGCCTATCCATATGGAATATATTCTGGATTCGGTTTTGGAATGAGTTTCGGTTTTGGTTCACCATGGGGATTTGGTGGTTATTATAATCCATGGGGATTTGGCTATAGTCCTTATTATGGATATTACAATCCTTATTACGGGTATTATAATCCTTACTACGGTTACAATCCTTACTATGGTTATAATCCTTATGGATATGGTTATAACGGATATAGCGGTTACAATAGCTATAACGCACCGAGATTTAATTATAAAAGAAGTGGTTCTGATGAATCCGGATTTAGAAATAATAATTCTGGGTTAAGACCGAACAATAATCAGAATTCCGGCTTTAGAAACGATAATCTGCGTTATAATACTCAGCCGAATAATAACCGATATAATACGCAACAGCAAAATAACAATCAACCGAGATACAGAACTACGCCTCAACAGAATTCAACACCGAGACAAAATAACATTCCAAGACAAGAAACTCCTACTTACAATCAGCCAAGAAACAATTCTAATGATGGTGGTTTCAGATCTGGTAATTCGGGTGGTGGATTTAACAGTGGATCATCTAGTTCAAGTTCAGGTTCTACAAGATCTTCAGGAGGTTTTAGACGATAATATTTAATATAAGCATATTTTAAAATGATTAAAAAGTCTTTTATAATTTTAGGCATTTCCGCAGCATACTTTATGAATGCCCAAGATATTTCTACCCTTAGAAATACAGCAGAAGTTTATTCGAACTCTTCCTTAAATGGAACATCAAAATATAATGCGATGGCTGGTTCAATGGGAGCTTTGGGTGGAGATTTCTCAGTACTCAATTCGAATCCAGCAGGGATTGGGGTGAGCATTACAAGTGAATTCTCAGGAACTTTAGCAATTCAAAGTAGTAAAAATGCAACTTCATTAGCTGGAAAATCCTTCGATTATAAAGTTAATCGAACCGACCTTGGAAATGTTGGTGGTGTTATGGCCTTCAAAGTTGATGGATCGTCTCCTTGGAAGTTCGTGAATATTGGAGTTAATTATTCCAGTCAGTCAATTGAAGATTATTCTGAAACACCTGGTAACAGCACCGTTAATTTTAATATTAATGATGAAAATGGTGCTTTAATTGACAATGTTGCATTTTCTGGTCATGCATACAATCGTTATGGAGATCTTTCAAAAATGAGCGTTGCAGTTGGTGGTAATTATGACAACAGAATTTATGTTGGTGCAGGTTTAAATTTTCACAGTGCAGTTATCGACCAGTACGATTCTGCAGCATTTGATTCCAGCGCAAATAATACCACAAGTATTTATAACAAACAATACACCCCATTTTCTGAAACCTCTAACGGTTTTTCAGCTACGGTAGGAGTTATCGGAAAAATAAATCCACAATTCAGAGTAGGTGCAGCTTTGGAAACACCAACTTGGTGGAGTATTTCCAGAGTTTACAACGAGTACGAAAACCCAACAGACGGAACTTACACCGAAGATAGAAATCTTTCTACTCCAATGAAAGCAACGTTAAGTGCGGCTTTTGTTCCGAATAAAAACTTCGCAATCAACGTAGATTATAGTTTAGGATTGACAAAATCAAAATACAAAGTCTATGGAAATGCCGAAACTGAATTGAATAATTTCTTCAGCGATCATTCTAAAAATTTATCAGAAGTAAAAATCGGAGCAGAATATAGAATCAATGCATTCCGTCTTAGAGGTGGATATGGTTTCGCTGCAAGCCCTTTTGATTCTGTGAGTTTGTCAGCATTTACAGATAATGGATCTGCAGCTAATACCTCTTTTAATAATTTAATTGTAGGGAAAAGATCTACGATTGGCGCAGGGATTGGTTACGATTTCAAATCATTCTATATTGATGCAGCGTATCAAAATTTAAGTTCAGAATATAAAAGTCCATTCTTGAGAGGTTCTGCTAGTAATAATACAGGATATTTCTCAGATAATTATATTGTTGAATCTGATGTATCCATAGTTTCAAACGTGAAAAATACCAAAGACAACTTCTTTATTACACTCGGCTGGAAATTTTAACTGAATATAATTTAGAAATGATAAATAAAAGATTCCGAAGAAATTTGGAGTCTTTTTTATTGGTGTTAAAATTTAATGATTATGAAAAAGATGAC
>NZ_JBAVFG010000094.1:0-17190 GCF_049588135.1 Kaistella sp.
TCATAACTTTTCCCCGTTCCGAAATCAAACGCTTTGTTTTCCATGAAATCTACCGAAAAACTCGGGATTTTTTCCTCTCTGTCCAACGCAAAATAAAACGCAGTTTTCTTGTTTTCTTTCACGGGAAAAAAGTTGAAGGATTCCAAAACCGCTCTTACGCTAACCCTTTCTTTTATTTTTTCGCAATTCATTTTTTTCTTTTTTAAAGCAAATTTTTTAATCACCTTTTCCTTTTTAATAAAAAAAGACTTTTTATTACTTTTTTAATACTTTTAATAATTCACCAAATCGCATACTCACAAAGTATTTAACATCAATTTGGAATGAGCGCAATTCCGAATTAGAAAGGAGTGGAAATCCGAAATTGGAACGAGTATAATTCCGAAAAACCATTAATTTTAGAATGAGTGCAAATCCGAATTAAATTTTCTTTTTTTCAATAATTTTTAAGCTTATCCACAATTTCCAGTGTTTATCAACGTTTTCATTGTTTTGTAAATTTTGAAATGAGCGCAATTCCGAAAAAACAATCAAAAATTTTTCTGTATTAACATTTCTTTAACTTCAGTGAGCGGAATTCCGAATTGTAAATGAGCGCAATTCCGAAAGTGAGTTAAATCCGAATTCAAATAATCATGGGATAACCGTTCGGTACTAATTCTCCCATTTTTGTACTCCGGTAAAATTGTATGATGAGTTTCTGAATTTCATTCAGAAATAGTTTTCCTTGAAATTCCGTTGATTTAGCTCCTTTTAATCGGTTTATTTTGACGAATTCTTTGAAAGCTTTTTCTATCAATTCTCTGATTTGAGGAATATTTTTGTACTGATGAACCAACTGAATCATTTCATTTTTATTTAAACCATATCTTTTTCTGAAGTAACTTAATCTTCTTGTGATTTTTTCCCTTTGTTCAATATATACTTCGCTTGATTCTAATTGTTCTCTTTTATTTTCGGAAAAGTTGTCGTTCGAAATAGCTTTGATGTTAAAAGGAATAATGAAAATTGAATCCTTTTTGTATTTGTAATTGAAAGAAAGCGTATTGAATTTGGTCAAATTGATTCTTACTGGTTTTAGAAATTTGAAACAAAAATCATTTGCTGTTTTGTAGTTTAACCCAAATTTCTTGTTAAACGTTGAAAGTTTTAAAACCGTTCCATTTTCAGGAATTTTTGAAAGCCAAATGGCGAAAATAATATGCTTGTTGTTTCGAATATTATAGACCAAATTGTAGAGAACATAATTATATTCTGGGATAACCATTAACTTTTTCAACCAAAAACTGCTGATTAAAAACGTAGTGTAACCTCTTTGGTCATAACTTGGCGTTGAGATCAATCCTCCAAAAGTTTTAATTTCTCTTCCTTTCGAGTTGACCGATTTGTACCAACTCATTTTGAATTTGGTTAGAAATTCATAAGCATCTACGACTTGTTTTGTAGAACCACTCGGAGAAATTTTGTTGTTTCTGATTTTTATAGAAGCAAAAATGCTATTTTCAGTTTCAAACTCTTCATCAAACAGTAAGAGTTGTTTCGGACGGTCTTCCGGACGAAATTGCTCATTGCTGATAATCGAAATAATATTAAAAATTACCCGAAGCGCATTGATGGGAATATCTGCCGCTTCATGATCTTCGAAAATAAAATCATCCACGAATTGATTCCCAATACGAATTCTCTCCGGAATTTTTTCGGTTTTATTTTCAAATTCCTTTCGGATTAACCTCAAATCCTTCTCTTGAATAGCCATATTTCACTTCATGTTTATTAGGATTTCTATTTTTTGCTTAATGATTTTGGTCGATTTATATTTGGAATTGATTTTAATGACAGCGTACTACTTTCGCTTGTTTTTTTCATAAAAGGCAAAGCACTTTTTAGTGCAGATTTCCAATTGGTAATGGGTCGATCCGCATGGTTTTTCCATTCATTATTTTTCCAACTCTCATATTTTGTTTGTATTTCAAAATCTAACTGCTGATTGTAGATTTCTAATGTTTGGGCATATTCAAAAAATTCTTCCCAACTTGGAGTGTTTTTATTATTTGATTTTTCTCTTGATGATTGTGCTTCAACTTTTTGAACTGTATTTTCAAAAAGGTTTTGAATCGGTGAAACTGTTGGAGAAGGAAATATTAATTCCTCCTCTTTTTGAAAGAATTCGTCCTTCCGAATTTCTTCTTCATTTACTTTTTTAGGTTCAAAAACCGGCAAGGGATAATCTAATAATAACCTGTAATAACCTGGAAGTCCGTTTTTTGTTTGAAAATGAATTAATCCTAAGCTTTGAAGCTTTTCTTTCGTTGACTTTACCGTTTTTCTGGTTAATCCCAATTCTTTGCTTATTGCAACATCAGAAATTTGAAAATCATATCGCTCATTGTCAAAAGCAATTTTCAACAGGTATAAATACATTGAAATTCCAGTTGAACCAATTGATATTTTTTGGTTAAAACTCCAAAACCGATGTATCAATTCAAGATAATACATCTTATTATTTTCCAAAAAGTTCTAATGCTTTTTCTTTATCAATGATGATAATATTTCCGTTTTGTATGATGGCTTTATTCAATATTCCTGAGGATTTTACTTCTGACGCTTTCGAAACGGAACATCCAAGAATCTTTGCCAAACCTTTCAAACCATATTCATACTTCTTTTCAGAATTTAGATTTTTCGAAACTTCTACAAATTCCTCAACTGTCAGTTGCCAAATCGGCGTTTTCGGATCTATATTTTTCATTTGTTTATTGTTTATTGTTTATTGAACTACTCATTCGTTTAATCATTAATCATGTTATTGATTGATATTTTTTCACTTTAGAAATCCAATTTCTCGCAGCTGATTGCCAACATTTCATTGGTTTTTTATTACACAATTTCCAGTTGACCGAATGATAAAAAGAATAAAATTGATCGGCTTCATCAGGTAAAAAACCCCGTTCAGCAAAATATCGTTCAACTTCATCAATCATCGGTACAGAAAAACAGGTCTCTTCTTTTGGTAATAGTTTCTGATTTTGAAATAATTTATTTTTTCCTTTTTCTTCACTTTCAAAATCAACAATTTCAATTGAACTTCCTCTATATGGATTGTAACTGGGCGAATAAATAATAAATCCAGCACAATGCAGTTCTCTGATACATTTATGGTAAGTAGCCAGAGATTTGATTTTACTTAAATTCATTACCTCTTCACGGCAAATACGAAAAGGATTTTGAAACCGATTCATACTCCAGAATTGGAAAAGGGAAACATACATGCTGATATGAGAGGGATACAATCGATCATCCTCTATGACCCGTTCAAAAAAACTGCTAATATTTTTAGTCTGCTTCATAATTACTGACTTACAATTAATGTTTGAAACTCTTCAGCAGTTTCTGAATATCTTCATAATTGTAATACAGCGTCCCTCCTATCTTACTGTAAGATAAGGTTCCGTTGATCCTTAAATTTTGTAATGTTCCAGAAGATATATTAAGTAATTTCTTGACCTCGGAAGTCCGAAGCCATAATTTTTGTTCTGTCGACTTCGATTGAAGTAAGCTTTCGATACTTTCAAGCAGTTCAGTTTTAAACTGCTCAAGATCTTTTTTGGTTAATATTTCTAATGCCATAATTTTTGAGTTAAGGTTGAGAGTCTTCGCTGTGCTCAGAATGATCAGTGACCCTTATTCCTTTAATTTTGTTATGACAAATTTTGGTATTATTGATGGATTAAACCCACAAGGTGTACCCAAGTTGGGTATTGACATTTTAAAAGAAAGCTGAGTTAAAGGAATTATCTCCGAATTTTCTATTTAAACTTCAGAAAGCTCCAACAAAAATCAATAAAAAACTTTCCGAAAATATTGAGTTTATTGAATTACTACAAGGTGGGTGTTAAAGTCAGAAAAATTTCTTATTCATCCTGCGAATCCATTTTGTTGTTCAACAAATTTTGGAGATTATTTAAGAATTTTGTACGGGATGTTCTGTTTTTTATTTCCAGATATGTCCGATAAACATCACCGAGTTCTATATTGAAAACCGCCTCAAAATAAGCGCTGATTTCCTTGATATCGGCATTACCATTATTGAATGATCCTTTGCAGTACAATGCATAAATTAATTCAATCAGTGAAGTTTTATTATCTGTCCAGACCAGTTTTGTTTTGGGCGTGGATATTCGGTACTGCTCCTGCCCTTGCCTATTTAATTTCAGCAATTCATCATTAAGGTAAACTTCAAGAAGGTCATTTGCCATGATTTTTGCGACTTTATAATCATGAGATGTACTAAATCTTGCATCAGATTCAAAAACAAAAGAGTCTAAACTCAACTTAACGTCGAGTTTTCTACGAATAAAATATTTATGATCAAGGTACGTACTGTGGGTTCTGTAATATCCATAAAAATCGACATTTTCCTCAAAAAATTCTTTCAGTTTAGTGAGTTCTGTCTGATAGTATTTTCGAATCATCTTTTCACCACCACTCGGCTTGCGGGTTTCGATTCTATGGACTTCATTATGATATATTAATTTTGACAATATCAAGGGTTTACGGTTTTTGAAGAAATCTATTTCATCACTGTCTAAGGGAAACTTATTACGTAAAACAAAAGACTTCAGTTTTTTTAGTGCGATATTAATTTCCATCATCGATTCTTCTGCTCTTTTTAGAGGCTTATCAAATTCTAAACTTAGAAACAGTAGTCTGCTTTCCAATTCACTTACGAGATTTGCAATGAACTTAACCATAGATATTTCATTTATACTCAAATGTATTGCCCATCATTAATTCATTTGCTACACTGTAGATTAATAAACGTGAAAAGCGCAAAGAACTACACGAAAGTGTAGGTAGGTGAACATTCAAAAAAAGTAGATTTGACAAATTTTTTACAATGGACCGTTATTTAAGAAACCGCATTTACCTCAGCAACTGCGAGCAACAAAAATTAAAAAATTTCTCGATCATTATTGCCGGGAGTGGAATCGGAAGCAATATCGCGGAATGTGCACTGCGTATCGGATTTGAAAAAATATGCATTATTGATGGTGACCTCATCGAAGACTCCAATCTCAACAGGCAAAATTACACTGAAGATCAGATTGGAACTTCAAAAGCTACCGCACTTTACGAAAGGCTAAAAAGCATCAATGCGAATGCGGAAATCAGCTTTATAAATGAGTTTATAAGTACCGACAATATGCCAGAAACAGGGAGATACAATGCTGGAATCAACGCATTGGATTATACCAATGAAGCACCTCGGCTATTTGATGAATCATGTTTTAACAGTGGTATTCCAGTTTTACATCCATATAATGTCGGTTGGGGAGGATTAGTCACTGTTCTTTCACCGAAGGGACCACCTTTGCAATCAATTGAAAAATCCAGCAAATTTAATGAAGTGAATATGGTAGAATATGCCGCAAGTTACCAACGTTATTGGCAGAAACCACAGATATGGCTTGAAGAAGCAATAAGTCAATACAGAAATGAAGAACTCACGCTACCACCGCCCCAGCTTGCTATCGGATCATGGTACGTCGCCGCGATGTGTACCCATCTTTTGGTAAAAATAGCTACAGGGAAGTTTTATAAAAAATTTCCGGAGTTCTATTTGAGTTCTTTATTTCAGGAAGAAGAAAATGGAAAAAATTCTATATTAAAGTAGCTTGTTGTTTTTTACGTAAGCTAATGCTTCACCCATATTTTTAACGTGCAATTTGTCAAAAAGTTTTCTTCGATGAAACTTAACGGTATCGACAGCGATACACATTCGATCTGCTATTTGGCCTATTGTTAATCCTTGTGCATGCAGGCGAACAGTCTGCAGTTCCCGTTCCGTTAATCTACTTTTATCCATTTTATTCCATACTCCGTCGGCTAAGTCGAGTTCCCAAAATGAATCTTCGCCTGTCTTTGAAAGTAAAATATTTCCTGAAGCAACGTTTGAAGAAAGAGAAACGACACATAGTGCTTTCCATATTTTACCTTCGGAAGTAATAAATATGGGGGTTAATTTGTGATTGATCAAAATTTTGTCTTTTCCAGTCTGCAAATTAAAATCATAGGAAATACTATAATTTTTCCGGTCCTGCAATGGTGTTCTATTAAAAAAATCGAACCCTATCTCGTTTACTCTAATCAGCATTTCCAAGTCTTCCTTAGAGACATATTTAAAGTAAAAAGCATATCCCATCGCCATGACTTCCGAAGGAGTATGATTACATAGAAAAAGTGGATTATCCGACACATATTCGAACTCCTTTCTCTGATAGTCGATTACATACATGCTCATGTATGATAGTCTGGAGACGGCTCGTAGGGTTTCGAGATAGTTACCACTTTGAGCGTACTCTGCTTCCGATAAATAATTTACCGTATTCTTTCCTGAAAAGAACCTTTGTATTTCATCCATAACTAAGTGGGAATATTGTTGAACTTGTCTACACTATCGTGTAGTTTTTATGTTTATTTATCATAATCTACACAAAAGTGTAGAAAATATCTGAAAACATCATAATATTTTTACCAAAATAATGTAAATATGATACACAATATAGAATATTATACGATGTGCCACGAAAATGTAGATGAATTAATTCAGTTTGTAATTAATGAAAACCATCTTCATCATCGTGAAGTTGTAACAACTGAACAAATAAATTCAACAAGACAACTATTATGTGCTGAAGAAAAACAATATTTTAACTCTCATATTTTCGTTGCAATGTCGAATAATACCATTTGTGGGAGCATCAGAATATTCCAAAAAACAGCTACCCAAATTTTACCGATAGAAAAAAATTTTAATATTAATGTTGAAGATTTAGCTGGTGCGGGAATACCCATTTACCATATTGGCAGATTCGCAGTATCCAAAGGAGCAGACAAGAGAGGCTTCCGTATCTTCAAAACGCTTATGGTACTGGCTCTGAATGTTGCGACGCGGGAAAAAGGCGGAACTGTTTTCGCAGAATGTGACGTGAAATTATTGCGGACCATCCGGCTTCTGGGAATAGAAGCTGAAGCCATCGGCGCTCCCATTCACTATCTGGGATCAGAGACGATACCGATCCAGTTACCCTGGACGGGCTATCAAAGTTTTCTGAACAGAAACAGGGATCTGCTGCATAATGAACTGGGGATATTCTGGCAATAGTTTCCTAATATGAACCTACAGCCATGAACACTTATCATCTTGATCTTTTACAAAAGCATTTGAAAAAAGCATTAGAACGTTATTGTGTGCTTTGTGATTCATCACCGGAACGGAAGTATTTGTCGAGTGAGACTGTTTTTTCGCAAACTAAAGAAATTATCAGGCAGTATATCAGGTTGTTTCAGGCTATTCATTTTCTGGATCATCAAACCGAATATTATCATAAGGGATTTGTCTTTACCTATCAGGAGTCAGAAGAAGAACTTACCTCCAACGGAGAGTACGCCGAGATCGTGAAACTGCTCACTGAATCTTATCAGCGTATCGCCGGCTCGGTTTCCAAAGACCGTTTTTTCCTGCCCATTCATGTTCAGCGGATCAGTTCAGCGGAAATTCAGATTTTTATAGGGGTGGTCACCAAGGAGCAGCACCATTATACCATTTCCGTTGTGACCCATCAGACGGTTTACCCAAGACCTCCCGCATCGATAGGAAATAACCGGTACCGGTACCTGCTGAAAATGATGGAAATATATGATCCTGACGAGCACGGGACAGTAGAGGCTTTTGTGAACAGCAAAGGCCTGTCTTACCGTCAGGTTTCAAAAGACAGCACGGCGTTTTTTGAAAGTACCTTCTATCATCATTATCTTAAAATCAAAATGATTCCTGTGCTCGACGATCTCCTGCTGAGTACGCTTAGTTATAAAGAAATTGCCTATAAAAATGGCTTTTCAAGCTACCATCAACTCTATAGTCTGTTTCACAAAACTTACCATTTTCCGTTCAACCGTATCCCACGCATTGCATTGGAAGGCTGATTCTACCGAGGTTTTATTGATTATATGCTGATATTTTACACATATAAAGGTAAATATTACACATAAGAATGTAAATATTACACATACTTCTGCCAAAAAAGCACATGTCTTTGAAAAACGGATGTCGCAATTTTACATCATCAAACAGCGGACATGAAAAATCTGATAAAAATACTGACTATTGCCATAAGCCTCTTCTTCGCGGTTCTCTTTTCCTATGCAGCAATGAGCAAAGCCACCGATTTCAAAAACTTCCGGGATCAGCTGGGACAGTCACCGGGACTTGAGGGATACGGAGAACCTGTAGCTTACGGCATTATCGCATTGCAGACGGTTAGTGTCATCCTGCTCTGTTACCGCCCTCTCCGGTTTCGGGGTTTATGGATTACTTTCGGGATGCTGACGGTCTTTGCAGGGTATATTGGGGGAATCCTCTTCTATAGTAAGAACCTGCCATGCACCTGCATCGGACTTTTTGAAAAGATGACCTGGAAAGATAATCTAGTTTTAAATCTGGGATTAATGATCACTGCCCTCACTGGCATTATGACAATGAAGGCAGGAAGATCAAAAAAAAATAATGAAAAGCGTGCACGCTTTTCAGAGTAGAATGTCCTAGGCATTCAGTGAACTTTGTAAACATTGAATTCCTGTTTGCAATACGGACGCAAACCGGTTGACGAACCGCAATGCGACGAAGATGAACAGTCTGCCAAGAGATGGCAGAATATCCAATAAAATTATATTTAACAGGATTATAAGTGAATCTTTTAATCCAAAAAACAACAAAAATGAAAAATTTAAAGTTTATAAAAACCAACATGATGTTGGCAGCAGCGATACTAACGGCAGGAGTTACCATGTCGTTTAAAATGGCAGAAAGTAAAGCAGCTGACACCGCTTATTATTATAATAGCGAAGATATGAGTGAAGGTGCATTTCATAATGTCAGTAACTGGACAACATCCAGTAGTGCTGGAATAGGTTGTGTAACTTCAGGGTTTAGACCCTGTAGAGTAAATGTTCCTGAGAACAGTACCCTTGGTGATGTTCTTGGTTCCAAAGACAATGAAGAAGTGTTAAACATTTCAGTGAACAGAAAGTCAGCACCATAAAAGGTGAAGTGACTTTTATTAAAGGGCGGGAATTATTTCCCGCCTTTTTTATGTTATCTTGGATTTTGAGGCATCCCGGTGAGCTTGATAATATCCTCTGGAATGGCTATTGCATATCGCAAGTCATTTGGAGGTAAGGTGTATGTTTGACCATTAACCGTCCTTTTCAAAATAATATTTCTTCCGTCGCGGTTATACCTTTTCAGATCTGCCCATCGCATCCCGCGAAACAGCAACTCTTTGCGCCGTTCTCTGTAAATTATATCCAGAGCTGCAGCTTGGTTCGCTGCAGTAAAGTTGATAAAGGTTCCGGTTTTCCACCGTTGAACCAATAGTTGATTCAATTTTACCATGGCGTTGTCAAGATCATTCAACTGGGCGTAGCTTTCCGCTGCAATTAAATACAGCTCATCTGTTGCCAATATTGATGATCTTGTAGAGTTGCCAGTATAGTTCCCTTTGAACAGTATTTCTCCCAAAGCATTGGTTTTAAAATACACTACTTTTCTTAAGTCATTATTATCATAAGAATCATACATAGAAGTCGAAATTTTTGCGACATTCGTTCCTAATATGGGTGAATATGCAATAAAAGTTGGCAATAGTACTTCTACATTCATTTCCTTTATGGGATAAGAATCTGTAACATTGAGATTATTAAAATTCATTAATTGACCACTCAATGCTAAAGCTTTATTAGCATAAAGCAGTGCATTGGGATAGTCGCCTCTATAAAGATATGCCCTTGCGAGAAACCCTAATGCTGTTGATTTCGATGCCCGAGCTACGGATATCTGTTGATTTGGTAAAAGTGAAACAGCGGTGTGTAAATCCCCCAAGATCTGATCATAGGTTTGCTGTAAAGTGGAACGTACCGATGGAACATTTACGTCTGGACTTAATCTCAGTGGCAATCCCCAGTCATTTTGTGCAGTATTTTTGTTATACGCCAAGCACCAGATTTGCGTAGCTTCTAAATAGATGGACGCACGAACTGCTAAAGCTTGCCCCCTTACATTATCTGCATTGGCAATGTGGTACTGTTCCAGATTATTCAGAACGGTATTGCAAATATTTATTCTTGTAAAGCAACTTCTCCAATCGTTTCCACTTCCTCTTGCTACCAAATCCGGTTGCCAGGTATAGAGTCGCTTATCCGCTTCATAACTTACTCCATTATAGTCACTGTCGATAATATAGAGGTCGTCTGCGGAAATTTCTCCGCTGATACTATTGTCGCCTAATAGATTAGTAATTCTATCTAAAAGTGCTTGATTATCCTGCAGTGTTTCGGGAGTAACCAGCTTGGTATCAGATTTTTCCTCTAAATATTCTCTGCATGCGGTCATTGAAAACAGCGAAGAGATCAAAATGAGTACTACTATTTTATTTTTCATGATGATTGGTTTAAAATTGGGCACGAAGCCCTAATGAGTATGAAGTGACAGGTCCCAGCGAGTACGTTCCCCAATTATAATCAGGGTCTATACCTGCTTTATTCGCCTTCCACAGAAGCCCCAGATTATTAATGGAGCAATAGAGATGTAAGTTTTTCAAGGGGCTATTTCGAAGGGTTTCCTGTTTGATCTGATATCCAATATTGATATATTGTAAGCGGATATGATCTCCCTTTTCGACCAATACTGCAGAGCCATTATAAAAAGCATCCCTTGCAGAATTCGAAGTGAATGAAACAGCTGGGATATCTGTTATGATTTCATCACCGGGCTTTTGCCATCTCTTCGCAAAATCGCTATGCCCGTCCCTGCTGCTGATCAGGGAAGTGTAATTGATGGAGTTTCTGCGGAACCAATAACCTAATTTGTAGGTGATTCCGATATCGAAACTGACCTGTTTATATTTTAAGGAATTAATGAAAGATCCGAAAGTGGTAGGCACTGCGGAACCAAAGTACTGCAGATCTTCGATCCCTTTATCGGAAGCCATTATTTTTGTGTAGTCTTTACTGATTTCACCATTCAAATATCCTCTGGCTTCGCCGGTATTCGGGTCAAGACCTGCCCATTTGTAAGCAAAAACGGAATAAACCGGAAGACCAACGATGCCTGATATCGGAGCTGTATTACCTGCAGCCGGCACAAAGTTGCTCGCAAATGTATTAGGAAGATAATAATCGGTAACCTCATCCTTATTGGTGCTGAAATTGAAAATACTGTTCCATTTGAATGCTTTATCAATATTTTTTGTATTCAGCACCACATCGATCCCGTTTCCGCTTATGCCAGCAACATTCCATAACAAAGTAGTAATCCCCGTGGTGTAATCGATCGGTGCCCGCCCAAACAAATTGCTTCCTTTTTTGATATAATATTCAAATGATCCTGAAATACGGTGGTTTTCCGTTTCAAAATCGACCCCGAAATTAATCATTCGAAGCATTTCCCATCGGAGCTGGGGATTAAAATACTGATCAATTCTCGCAGTAGGTTCTCCGGTATACATTGACACATCAGGATCATAAGCAATTGTTGTTACCGCTACCATTGCAGGATCAACATTTCCGCTGTATCCAACCGATCCCCGTAATTTGAGAGCAGGAAGCCACCTCAGCTTATAGAAACTTTCGTTAGAAATGTTCCATGCTGCTCCCGCTGACCAAAATGGGTTCCACTGATCGTTGGTTTTCAGTCCGAAAAGATTACTTGCATCTCTTCTTAAACTTCCGGATACCGTATATTTTTTATCAAACGTATAAGCAGCATTTGCATAAAAGGATAAAAAATTTAGACGGGTTTCACGAAGTGAACTATTTTTTTGGATAAAATTATTGTCTCCCGTTACGAAATTTGGGTAGTCGTGGGTGTAATCTACTACCGCACTCGACAAATCATGTTGATTGTATCCGTAGTATCGGTTAGTTTCATATTTTGTGACGGTTGAGCGGGTCTCTCCTCCTGCGATGGCTGAAATTTGATGTTTTCCGAAAGCAGCATTATAGTTCAGCTGTCCACGAACATTATTAATCGCAGCCTGGGTATTCCCTTTATCAAGAATACCCCCTTTAGGGATGATGAATTTAATGGTTCCATCGCTATTACGCTGGGCAAAACTATTGATCAGGTATCTTGTACTGTAACTTTCCTCATCTTTTATTGAAGAGCTTTGTCCGTTGAGACTTTGGTACTGGTATTTAACATCAGCATCCAGCCCTTTCAGCAGTTTATAATTCGCGCCTGCATTGATGATGATCTCGTTGCTGTTGTTTTTTGACTGATTATTTTGCCAGTCGGTAAGCGGGTAATAATTCCAGTCGAGCAAACCCTGTCCCGCGAGACTGTTTTTATAATTTTGGTCATAGTCGGCATTCACTGCTAATGGATGACCTGCGCTATCTGCAAATTCCAAATAAGGAATTTTCCAGTTTCCTTTCATAGTAATGCTGTTATAAGCACTTCTTCCGCTTTTGGAATCGGTATTGGAAAATTGCACACCCGTGGTGAGGGTTAACTGATCAATGGGTTTCCATACATTTTGGAATCTGGTATTCAATCTTTGGTATTTTTCACCCAGGTTTCCGGTATTATCATCAAAACCGATGAAAGAGGTCCACGAGAAGTTTGGAAAACCCCCAGAAACATTTACTGCATATTGCCTGTTTTCGAGGGGCAAATACATGTATTTCCGATATTGATCGCGCACATCAACCGAGCGAAGCCTGTCTATTTGTTGCATGGCTTGTTCGTGAGAAATGAGGCCTTTCTTTTCTTTGTTCAACAAATCTACTACCGGCGTCAATACCGGATGATTGGAAGAATTGATATCGCTATTGTAATAGCCATTTTTAAAAAGCTGCATTTCTACATCAATAAAATCTGAGCTCGATATTTGCCTGCTGTAACTGAGATCAGGTTTGGAACTTAGGGTGGTATTGGCGGTAAATTCCATAGAAAGCGGCTGATTGAATTTGGAGCCTTTGGTGGAAATCACAATAACACCATTGGCTGCTTTGGCCCCCCAAATGCTGGATGCGGCAGCATCTTTCAATACGGTAATACTTTCTACCATATTGGGATTGATACGGCTGAGGTCTCCCTCATAAGGGAAATTATCTACCACGATCAAAGGGGTTTTGGGACCCTGCAAGGTACTTAGTCCTCTGATCATGAGTTGCCCTTTTTCAGTAAGTCCGGTACTCACGCTCAGTCCGCTGGTAATTGCCGGTAGCCGATCCATCAAATTGGTGGTTACCTGCTGTTGCAGGAGTTCGTTGCTCACAGAAGAGAAAGAACCTGTTGCGCGTTCTTTTGGTATTTTCTGATATCCGGTCGAGAGTCTTACTTCTTCGATATCGATCAGTTTTGGAGATAAGTACACCGTAAGCAATTGCTGTTGCGAGAGGTCGGTAATAAGATCCCTCGTTTTGTAGCCCGAACCGGAAAAAATGATGGGTATTGAATTAGACTGACTTTCACCAACCTTAAGGCTGAAACGACCGTCATGATCAGAAACGGCGATCAGCTTTGTCTCAGGGACTGAAATCCGAATTCCGGCGATTGGTTTGCTTGTGACGGCATCCAATACCAAACCGGTCAGCTCTTGCTGCGCCAGGATGGTAATGCTGCTGCAGATCATGGGCAATAATAAAAGTTTTTTCATAATATCCTATGGTTTTAAGGTTTTTTTATCTTGAATTACCAATACGTTGAGGTCTCTTTCGGTCTCCTCTAAAGACAGATCGTAGGCAGCAAGTTCTTTTTGCAAAGTTTTCAGATCTTTTACTGCAGAAAAATACAAATCCACCTTCCCTTTATAGCCGGTCTCGTCGATGACAGGAAGCGGGGTAATATCATTATTGGCATTCATCGGCGAAAGCATAAAGTCTAAAATAGCGTTCTGCAATACAGAGGGGTTTTTCAGAAAAGCGTCGGTGAATACACCGCCTTTAGTTACTATTTTATCTTTGTTCGATGTTCTTTTCAGCACCAGACATCGCATAGGTTTTTTCTGAATGGAGGCATCGTATGCTGTATTTTCATTGATCATCCGCAACATCCTGGGATACAGAGAATCAGATTCCGTTTTTGAAACCAGGTAATCGATATTGTATAATTTAGACTCTGTTTCATTGTCGGTCGTAAAGTCAATTTCTTTTGGAGCGTGAACCAAACTAATCATCCGTTTGGTGCTGAAATGATCGCCATGCTGGTTGAATATTTCGCTTGCAATGGCTCTGTAAATTTCCATTAAGGAAAGATTGGTAAATTGCCTGCCATAGGTTTTACCATTGGCTCTATGAAACCTTGACCCAAATCCCAACCCTCTTATCCGGCCTTTGCCAAAAAAAGTATAGTTGGTGAGAACAAATCCTTTTTCAAGATTGATATCCGGCGACAACATGAGCGGTCCATCGTCGTCACGCTGCACAACAGTCTGCAATGAAGATTTCGCGCCATCGAGCACTTCCGCAACCGTGTTTTCGGTTACCTGATCACCGTCTGTGGTATTAAGCAGTTTCCCGTCTTTGATCCACACGATGAAGGGAACACCCACATGGGGAAACAGCTTTTTGAAGAGCAGGTCATCTGAAACGGAAGAAACTCCCTTGAATCGTTGACCGTTTTTAGATGCAAAGAATTTTTCGAGGGTAGCGCGATCCTGGCTGCTTACCGCAACAATTTTGATGCGGTCTCCGTATTTCTGCTGAAGCTTTTCCATTTTAGGAAACCCCTTCAGGCAGCTGCTGCACCACGTCGCCCAAAAATCCAGCAGGATCAACTTATCCCGGTCTTTGGCCAAGGTGGTTGTTTTATTGGGACTGTTGACCAGCGGCAATGACGTTGTCCACACTTCTTCGGGAATAACATCGCCGATTTTCAGGGCTTTTTGCTGGGCAGGCATCTGCAGAAACAGCAGGGCCAGAAATGAGAGGGAAAGGATTTCCCTGCAAAACTTTTTTTTCATAGTTTTGTTAAAGTTTTAGTTATACTTAATTAATACTGTGCTCTTTCCTGCGGTGGGCAAACTTTAGGGGAAGGGCGTTTTTTTTGATAGATGATAGATTAAAGATGATAGACAATAGACCTACATTATTAGGTTATTGATCTAATTCTTCTACTTCTATTTATTATCTGATTTCATGGTTTTTTTGCGACTTTGCTCGCAATGATGATTTCTGATTTTCATAATGGGTTTTTCATACACTGCTCATGCTTTATCCATGCTTTATCCATGAAGTATCTATGCTTTATGTACGGGTGAACCTCGGGAGTGAGTTGTGTTGATGGTACTTTTCACCTCTTTTTCACCTTTGATTTGGGCTTCGGCTTCGCTCAGCCACCAAGAAAGATTCGCTCAGTTACCGAAATTCTTCAGATCTGCTTTAGGGGAAAGCGTGTAGAAACACTTTTTCGAGTGGGGTTACTTTCCCGCTAAAGACAAATCCTTTAAAAGAGCTTTGATATGAATGTGAGTGTAGCTCTAAGTATCGTTGAAATAATAAAAATAAATCTTCATGATGAATACATTAAAAGTTTTTGATACAACGTAGTCTTTAACACAAGACCATTTCCCGAGTAAGTGTACTGCCACAACATCCAGCACCCGACATCCCAATTCCAGCCAAAAAGCAACTAACACTACCCGCCTCTCATCGCCTTTTCAATTTCATTTGGTTAATTGGAAGAAAGAACCTATTTTTAACGTGCGAGTTTTTTATAGTCTTTCATCTTACCACAAACCTCTTTTGGGGCTTTGGTGCGGTTAATGGGCAATTGGATTTTATAGATTTTGTGGCAGCACATTATCTCTTACCCTTTTACATTGGCGGGTATAGCGTTGGTGATCTTTTATAAAATCTGGGTGAAGCGGTGAGAACCTTTAGGTTCTTCTGATTTTAAGGAGGTAGATAGGTCGTTCTCATAATATTCTTTTTAATGTTAAAATTATGAGTCCAGAGAAAAGTGCTATAAATAAAATAGCGGAGGATAACCCCTTACCTTCCACTGCCAAACGGGCACGACCAAGCGCCACAGACACAGCTTCCGGCAAGGGACTATCCCCCGCATTTTGCAAATGTACAAAATCAACGGGGAATTTAATTCCCTTGGGTTCCGTGTCTTAAAATTGGTCGTTTAGTTTGGCGGAACTCATTAGTTACTCATAGAGTATCTATAACTAACTGAAACAAAGATACAAATTAAATCGTAATAAGCAAATTTTACTTAAAATATTTAATACTTGAAGATTTTGATTACAGAAAATAATAGAATTAGAGCAATAATAAAGAAATATCGTAAACAATATAAGTTTACGCAAAATGAAATTGCACAACTCTCTGGATTAACCCAAAGTGCTTATAGCGCAATAGAAATAGCAAAAGGAAATATTGATTTTGATAGGACAAATTGCATTGCTAAAGCATATGGAATCGAAATTTGGGATTTCATCAACCCTAGTAAAACGATGCCAGAAATCAAAGATCTACCCAACGCCACTAGAATAATCGCATTGTTAAAGAAAGATAAAATTATTTCAAATGCAAAAACCAATCTTAATCTGCCGGAAAGAATTGTGACAATTCTAAATTCGAATAAACTTTCTGAGCAATTTACTTCTTCTGACATTTGGAAAATGCTGCCAATAGAAGTTAGGGATTCTATAAAAACAACGAGAATCACCGATACTATTTCTAGAGAAGCATTTAGCAATGTTATTGCCTTTACGGGGCAAAAACGGGGCAAAGAAAAAATATACCAAAAGATTAAGTAAATATTCTTGACAAAAAACTTTCTTTTATCAGTTTCTTTTTGTTTTTACGGGAAACCGTAATTGAGATTGAAAAGTTGTTTGTATTTTAGACGTTAGAAAAAGTTTCGTAAGTAATTTGGTGTGCCACGTGATTTAATCCGACCGTCATCCAAACCCTCCTTTAGAAGCTATCCTTGTAATAATACATCTTTACCTTCATATTTCCATTTATTTTTTATTTTTTTAAAATAGTAAATATCCATTTTTTGGCCTACACTTCCTTTTATTCCTTTATTTACAATTATAAACGCTTCATTTTTATCAGTATTTAAATAAAAATTAGACATTTGAATCGCAATAATACGAGGAGATAATTCATTTC
>NZ_JBAVFG010000095.1:0-2085 GCF_049588135.1 Kaistella sp.
ATTTCTATCAATCGAAAATTTTTGAGTTGATGCTTTGTTAAAAAAACGAAACTCCTTCTTAGCCCCGATTGGAACGGCATCCTTTTTTGAGGACGAAGGACGAAAAAAGATACAGTGGAAAGCGGGACTGCTTTTCGGAATAGGACGACTCGTGTTGCTCCTAATTATTTCCGTAATTTTGCATCCGTAAAACTTTCCCTTAACGAAAGTGTAACAAAAATATGAAAATAGTAGTAGGTTTATCTGGAGGTGTAGATTCCAGTGTTGCAGCGTATTTGTTGCAAAAACAAGGACATGAAGTGGTGGCACTTTTTATGCGAAATTGGAACGATGCGTCGGTAACTTTGGAAGATGAATGCCCGTGGATTGAGGACAGCAATGATGCTTTGATGGTGGCGAAAAAATTGGGAATTCCGTATCAGGTCATCGATATGAGCGAATTGTACAAAGAGAAAATTGTGGATTATATGTTCGATGAATATAAAAAAGGTCGAACACCAAATCCCGACGTTTTGTGTAACCGTGAAGTGAAGTTTGATGTTTTTATGAAAACAGCCTTATCGCTTGGTGCTGAGAAAGTTGCGACAGGACATTACGCACAAGTGAACTCTACTTTTGATGAAAATGGAAAGGAAATTTTTCATCTTTTGGCGGGGAAAGATAATAACAAAGATCAGTCGTATTTTTTGTGTCAATTAAACCAAGATCAATTGTCGAAATCGTTGTTTCCGATTGGGGAATTAACCAAACCTGAAGTTCGGGAAATCGCAAGAGCAATGGATTTGGTAACGGCGGATAAAAAAGATTCGCAAGGATTATGTTTCATCGGGAAAGTGAGTTTACCAACTTTTCTGCAACAACAGCTTGAGCCAAAAGAAGGCGAAATTGTAGAAATTTTTAAAAATTTCGACGGTTTTCATCAAGAAACACCTGAGTTTTTATCAAAATTAGAAGAATTAGAATTTATTTCTCAAAAAATAAAATACGAAAAATCAGATGGAAAAGTAATTGGCAAACATCAAGGTGCGCATTATTTTACTGTCGGTCAAAGTAAAGGTTTAGGAATTGGCGGACATGTGGAATCTTGCTTTTTGATTTCCAGAGATATGAAAACCAACACGGTTTATGTGGGTGAAGGAAAAAATTTCCCAGGGCTTTTCCGAAAAGCTTTAAAAATAGAAAACTCCGAAGTACATTGGGTTCGTGAAGATTTGCGTTTGCAAAATGGCGAATCGATGAAAATACAAGCGAGAATCCGATACCGACAAACTTTGGAAGAAGCAACGCTTTATCAGTTCGAAGAAGGATTTTATATCGAGTTTGAAAATCCACAATCTGCCATTGCCGAAGGGCAATTTGCTGCGTGGTATTTGGAAGATGAATTGGTGGGAAGTGGCGTGATTTCGTAAAAGAGCCAAGGAAAAAGTAAAAAGAACCAAGAACTTTCGTTTCTAAAATAATTTATAAAAACCTTTAATGAAACTTTTCTTATTAAAGGTTTTTGTTGTTTAATAGTAAAGATTTTATTAAACGAAAATGAAAACTTTCGACTCAGGAAAATATATCAATCAAGGATATTACAAGAGCTTTCAACCCAATTTTATCAATAGAGATTGGATGATCGAAGATATGGAGATTCAAAGTTTATTGAGCAAAGCCAATATATACAATTGGGTCGGTTAGATTTTTTCTCGCAATATGTAAATATTGATTTATTTATCAGCATGCACATTGTGAAAGAAACAACACAATCTACCAAAATAGAAGGAACACAAACCAATATGGAAGAAACGTTTCTTCAAAAAGAAGATCTTGCTTTGGATAAAAGGGACGATTGGGACGAAGTTCAAAATTACATTTTAGCGATGAAAACGGCAGCAAATGATTTGGAAAAACTACCAATTTCTGCAAGATTGATAAAAAACACGCACAAAACTTTGATTTCCGGAGTTACTGAAACAGCCAAAATAGGAGTTGAAACTTTTGATGGAATTTTAAAATTACAAAGAGACGTAAACGAAAAATTAATTCAACATAAAGAAAAAACAGAAGATGCCAGAAAAATTGTATCATATCTTTATGAAA
>NZ_JBAVFG010000096.1:0-1613 GCF_049588135.1 Kaistella sp.
CACCAAAGCATCAGGAATTGCCGAATAAACATAAATTTTGGCTTTTTCGTTTCTCTGATATTCGGTTTTTGGATTGATGACTTTCAGGAAAGGTTTCTGTGAATCGCTCAGGAATCTTTTATCATAAACCGCGAACGTTTTTTCTGTTTTAATAGTGTCTTTTCCTTCGATGTTGAAGAGTTCAAGTTTGTAATTTCCGGCACCTAATTTTCCTAAATCAAGAGATTCTTCACTTCGTTTCTCTCCGTTCAGAATGACAAATTGTGTTTTCCAATCTTTTTCTTCCTTTGAAAAATAATCATGCGGGAATTTCTGTACGAATTCTGTTTTTGAGAAATTCGGTAAATCCTGAATTACAGTTTCGAAATCAGAACGGAAAATTCTTTCTTTCGGCTGCATTTTCGAGAGTTTAACCTGATAAGATTTTTTTAAATTCTGATCATTATAATTTTTGGTTTGCACTTTATATTCTACGTTTTCATCCGTGAAGAAATCGCGGTCGCTGAGCCCGGTCGAAGCGTTGATATAATGAGAAACCGACGCCACTTTTACATTTTCCGTGGCAGACTGTGTTTCGCCGTTAATATCAGTCACAGAAGCATTGATTTGATAATTATCAATCTGAATTCCTTCTAAAGTTTCATCTTTTTTAAGATCAATTTTAATAATATAGTCTCCTTTTTCATTGGTTTTAACTTCGCCTAAAATGGAATTTTCGTTATCATTTCCCCGCGGATACCACCAAAAATATCTCCAGCGGATATTCTGTTTTTTGATTTCATAATTAACGGTTGCATTGCTTAAAGCCACGCCGGAAAACATCATTGCTTTTCCTTTCAATTCAATGGTTTCGCCATATTTATATTCCGATTTTATCGGTTCGAAAGTCACTTCAAATTTCGGCCGTTTGTATTCTTCAACCTGAAAATATTTGGTCGCATCATCATCTAAATCATCGGAATCAACTTCTAATGAAAACTGACCGTTGAGTTTTCCATTCGGCAAAGTGAAACTTCCGTTATAGGAACCGAATTGATTCGTCGTAAAAGTCTGGGAAGAAATCTCCTGGCCATTTGCATCGTTCAATGTTATTTTTTGTTTGATTCCGACTGCGACAGATTCTTTATCCATCAACAGTTTGGTATTAATCACTTTGAAATAAACGATTTGTCCCGGACGGTAAATGCCGCGATCGATGAAAATTTGGGCAAGATTTTTCTCCTCTGCTTTTTTGGGTTCATTATAATATTGATTACCATAAACCTGCATTAAATTATAATCATTTGTTGAAGGTTGCTGCACCAAATAGTAGCGGTAATACTGATTATCTTTAGAAACCGGAAATTTAAAAAGCGCAGACTGATCCGTTTTTACACTAAAAGAATTGGCTTTGTTATCGTTGGTAAATTCAAAAATTTTCAGATTTTCATTCGAAACTGATTTCCCGTTTTCGCGGTTTACAAGTTGTAGTTGATTGTCTATATTTCTACGGTCATCTTTTTTGTTAAAAATAATCCGTGAATTGGTGGCAATAAAATAAAAATTTTCTTGAATCGCATTTTCCACCACATATTCAGCCAAATAAATTCCCGGCGGAAGCGGTTTTATTTCTA
>NZ_JBAVFG010000097.1:0-12701 GCF_049588135.1 Kaistella sp.
TTCGCTGCTTCCGGTTTTGCCCACAATTTTTTCTACTTCCGGAAATTTTTCTTTTAAAATTCTTGATGATGCTAAAACCGCTTCGGTGGAAGTTTTTAAATTACTTCCTGGTAAAACTCTGGTATCAACGGCGAAATCACCTTCGGGAAGTGAGGGAATAAATTCACCGCCCAATCTCGACATGATGAACATGGCGACGAAAAATAATCCTACTGTGCTAAAGAAAACCAGATTCGGAATCTTTAAAACCACTCTTAAAGTTCGATGATAAAAGGATTCTAACTTTTCCATCATCTTATCTGAAATTGTTTTTTTATGATTTACTTTTTTAGATAAGAACAATGAACTCATCATTGGAATATAAGTTAATGAAAGGATAAACGCGCCCACTAATGCAAAAATCACGGTTTGAGCCATTGGTTTAAACATTTTTCCTTCAATACCTTGTAAACTTAAAATCGGTAAATAAACGATGAGAATAATAATTTGTCCGAAAACCGCGGAATTCATCATTTTACTTGAAGAAGAATACACTTCTTTATCCATAAATTCTTGGGAAAATTTCTTGTTTTGAAGGTTCTTCATCTTTTGGAAACGATGCAAAATCGCTTCAACAATAATCACGGCTCCATCCACAATCAGCCCGAAATCGAGTGCTCCTAAACTCATTAAATTCCCGGAAACGCCGAAAATATTCATCATGATAATGGCAAAAAGCATTGCCAAAGGAATCACCGACGCAACGATAAAACCTGCACGCAAATTCCCCAGAAATAGCACGAGCACGAAAACAACGATTAATGCGCCTTCTAATAAATTTTTACTTACGGTACCGATGGCGTTATTCACCATTTTGGTTCGATCGAGAAAAGCATCTATTTTTACGCCTTCTGGTAAGGTTTTCTGAATTTTTTCGATTCTGGTTTTTACATCCGCAATTACTTCATTGGAATTTGCGCCTTTCATCATCATTACTACGGCGCCAGCAACTTCTCCTTCGCCGTTATACGTCATTGCACCGTATCGAATGGCTTTTCCATATTGAACTTTTCCTATATTTTTAATGAGAACTGGCGTTCCATCGGGAAGATTTTTAACGACCGTATTTTCTATATCGGAGATTTGGTTCATCAAACCTTCGGTTCTAATAAATAGAACGCTTGGTCCTTTTTCAATATAAGCGCCGCCAGTATTTTGATTGTTTTTTTGTAGCGCATCGAAAACTTCCGTGATGGTAACGCCCATTGATTTCAAAACCGACGGATTTACCGCAACTTCATATTGTTTTAAATTCCCACCAAAACTAGCAACATCGGCAACACCTGGCGTTCCAAGTAATTGTCGGCGGACAATCCAATCTTGAATCGTTCGCAATTCCATTGGATCATAGCGGTGTTCGTAGCCTTTTTTTGCACGAACAACATATTGGTAAATTTCGCCTAAACCTGTGGAAATAGGCGCCATTTGCGGAACTCCCAAACTTGCGGGAATATCTTTGGAAACCTGCTGCAATCGTTCTGCAACTTGTTGTCGGGCAAAATATAAATCTATATTTTCTTCGAATACAATGGTAATTACCGACAAGCCAAAACGCGAGAAACTTCGCATTTCTTTGATTCCTTGAATGTTATAATTAATTTGTTCTAAAGGAAAAGTGATGAATCGTTCCACATCTGGCGCGCCCAAACTTGGTGAAACCGTAATAATTTGAACTTGATTATCGGTAATGTCGGGAACAGCATCAATAGGAAGTTTTCGGAGATCGAATAATCCAAAAATAATTAAACCAAGTGTCATTAAAATGATAATCAGTTTATTTTTTATAGAAAATTCTATAATTTTATTAAGCATTTTTTTAAATTTAGAATTTTTATAGAAGTAGAAAACTCTATAAAGTTTAAGTTGAGTATAAGAAAAACCTGTCAGAATCAACAGATTCGACATGATAATACACTTTAAAAATGATTAATTAAATTTTAGGAGGTTCCCAAATTTTTTGAAATACAGAAGGCAAAAATTTCTCGGAATAAGAAAAGTTTCGAGAATCATCAACATAAACTAAATGATACTCGATATTTAAATTGGGTTTTTCCGGAGGAGTAGAAAGCATGATAAAAGCACCTGAAAAATCATGAGTCTTGAAAGGCAATTTCATATCCTCGGAATAATCTTTGTCTTTGGTTTGCTCATCTAAGTAATGCATCTTGAAAAATGCGTAGAGCGAAAGATCGTTATTGTCGATTTTATGAGAAACAAAATGTTCAATCAAATTAGGCAGTTTCATAATTTGCCTAACTTCACAAAAAGAAGTCAAGTAAATAAAAAGCATAAAATAAGCGAAGCATTTTTTCACTAAGCAAATTTAAAGATAATACTTCATAAGACAGAACAATTTTAGAATTTGGAAACAATATAAATAGTTTTATTTACTAGATAGGATTAATTTAAAATTTCATTTTAATAAAACCAGAGAAATTCCGTCCTTATAAATATATCTTCACTAAAGTTGTGCGTTCTCATCTTCGCGAAAAATTTACTAAATTTGCACTCTTAAAATAGCAAGAAAAATGCAGTTATCCGAACAAGAAATTATCAGACGAGAAAAGTTGGCAACCCTACAAAAAATGGGAATTGAGGCTTTTCCTGCCGAAGAATATAAAATTACAGAAACATCCAAAACGATAAAGGAGAATTTTACAGAAGGTAAAAAGGTGACGATTGCCGGAAGATTGATGAGCCGAAGAATTCAAGGAAAAGCAAGTTTTGCCGAATTGCAGGATTCTGAAGGGAAAATTCAAGTCTATTTTAACCGTGACGAAATCTGTACTGGCGAAGATAAAACCCTTTATAATGAGGTTTACAAACACCTTTTAGATATTGGTGACATCATCGGGATTGAAGGTGAACTTTTCAACACCCAAGTTGGTGAAATGACCGTAAAAGTTACTAATTTTAAAATTTTGACCAAAGCTTTACGTCCGCTTCCGTTACCGAAAGTGGATGCTGATGGAAATGTTTTTGATGCTTTCAACGATCCTGAAATGCGTTACCGTCAGCGTTACGTAGATTTAGTGGTAAATCCTCAGGTGAAAGAAGTTTTCATTAAAAGAACAAAATTGTTCAACGCAATGCGAACTTATTTCAACGATGCAGGTTATTTCGAAGTAGAAACTCCAATTTTACAAGCGATTCCAGGTGGTGCAGCGGCAAAACCGTTTATCACGCATCACAATGCTTTGGACATTCCTTTATATTTAAGAATTGCGAACGAATTGTATCTGAAAAGATTGATTGTTGGTGGCTTTGATGGTGTTTATGAATTCTCGAAAAACTTCAGAAATGAAGGAATGGACAGAACTCACAATCCGGAATTTACGGCGATGGAAATTTATGTTGCTTACAAAGATTATAATTGGATGATGGATTTCACCGAAAAATTATTGGAATTTTCGGCGATTCAAGTGAATGGAACAACGGATTCTACTTTCGGCGAACACACCATTAATTGGAAAGCGCCTTACCCGAGAATTTCGATGACGGAAGCGATTCAGAAATTCACAGGTTTCGATATTACCGGAAAATCTGAAAAAGAATTGTTCGGTTTTGCAAGATCCATCGGAGTTGAAGTAGATGAAACGATGGGCAAAGGGAAATTAATCGATGAAATTTTTGGCGAAAAATGTGAAGGGAACTTTATTCAGCCAACTTTTATTACCGACTACCCGATCGAAATGTCACCTTTAACCAAAAAACATAGAAGCAAAGAAGGTTTAACCGAACGTTTCGAATTAATGGTTTGCGGAAAAGAAATTGCGAATGCTTATTCGGAATTGAATGATCCAATCGACCAAAGAGAACGTTTCGAAGCACAAATGGAACTGGGCAAAAAAGGCGACGACGAAGCGATGTTTATTGACCAAGATTTTCTTCGCGCATTGGAATACGGAATGCCGCCAACTTCAGGTTTAGGAATCGGAATGGATCGTTTGATCATGTTTTTAACGAATAATCCATCGATTCAGGAAGTTTTATTCTTCCCACAAATGAAACCGGAAAAAGCAGCACCGACTTTCGAATTAGATGAAGATGAAAAATTGGTTTTGGAAATTTTGAAAAATCAGCAAGAACCAATGACTTTGGGACTTGTAAAAGTTAAAAGCGAACTTTCAGGTAAAAAATGGGACAAAGCCACGAAAAATCTTACAAAATATAATTTGGTCAAAGTGGAGAAGATTGATGACATTGTTTTGATGAAATTGGTTTAAAAAAAACAAATATAAATATTGAAATCCTCATGTTTTTGAGGATTTTTTTGTGGAAAACTGTCTCAATTTTATGACTTCCTTAACTTTGATATTTCAGCGAAATTCAGTATCTTTGTTAGCCTTTTGAAATAGAGAATCAACTCTTCATTTCTCAGCAAAATTTTAATTAAAATGTATTTAAAACTCAAAGCCAATTCGCTTTGATGAACAGTAAAAATATGAGCCAAAAAGAATATACCGCGAGTAGCATACAAGCACTGGAAGGGATGGAACACGTAAGAATGCGCCCATCAATGTACATTGGTGATGTCGGAGCAAGAGGTTTGCATCATCTAGTTTATGAAGTAATCGACAACTCTATTGATGAGGCGTTGGCAGGACACTGCGACACGATTTCTGTAGTAATCCACGAAGGTGAATCCATTTCTGTGAGAGATAACGGACGAGGAATCCCTGTTGATTTCCACGAAAAAGAGCAAAAATCTGCATTGGAAGTAGTAATGACCAAAATTGGTGCTGGTGGAAAATTCGATAAAGATTCCTACAAAGTTTCCGGAGGTCTTCACGGTGTGGGTGTTTCTTGTGTGAATGCACTTTCTAATTCGTTGATTGCGACGGTTTATAAAGATGGTAAAGTTTATCAGCAAAAATACTCTAAAGGAAAAGCATTAGCAGATGTCGCTGAAATCGGAACAACTGCGGAAAGAGGAACAGAAGTTTTCTTCCAACCAGATGACACCATTTTCCAAGAGTTAGTTTACAACTACGATACTTTAGCAAGCAGACTTCGCGAACTTTCTTATTTGAATAAAGGGATTACCATCACTTTAACCGATGAAAGAGTTGAAGATGAAGCGGGTGAGAAAAAATATGATGTTTTCCATTCTGAAGGTGGCTTAAAAGAATTTGTAGAATACATCGACGG
The DNA here is from genome assembly GCF_049588135.1 of Kaistella sp. Classification (GTDB taxonomy): domain Bacteria; phylum Bacteroidota; class Bacteroidia; order Flavobacteriales; family Weeksellaceae; genus Kaistella. The sequence goes on from NZ_JBAVFG010000097.1 coordinate 5,191, forward strand.
AAACCGTGAAAGCATTATGAATAATGTAATTTTCATGGAAGGTGAAAAAGACAGTATTCCTGTCGAAGTTGCCATGAGATACAATACTTCTTATACCGAAAACCTGCATTCTTATGTTAATAATATCAACACTCATGAAGGCGGGACTCACCTTGCGGGTTTCAGAAGAGCATTAACGAGAACTTTAAAGAAATTTGCAGATGAGTTAGGACTTCCTGCAAAAGAAAAAGTAGAAGTTACTGGTGATGATTTCCGTGAAGGTTTAACTGCCGTAATTTCTGTAAAGGTAATGGAACCACAGTTCGAAGGGCAAACCAAAACCAAATTAGGGAATTCAGAAGTTTCTGGTGCGGTTGATAAAATCGTGGGAGAAATGCTTTCTAATTTCTTAGAAGAAAATCCAAACGAAGCAAAATTAATTGTACAAAAAGTTGTTCTTGCAGCAAAAGCAAGACAGGCTGCGAAAAAAGCAAGAGAACTTGTTCAGCGTAAATCACCGATGGGAGGAAGTGGACTTCCAGGGAAACTTTCAGATTGTTCTTCCAAAGATCCTGCGATTTCTGAGTTATTCTTAGTCGAGGGAGATTCCGCAGGTGGAACAGCAAAACAAGGTCGTGACCGTCATTTCCAAGCGATTCTGCCTTTACGAGGTAAAATTTTGAATGTTGAAAAATCAATGGTTCACAAGGTTTACGACAACGAAGAAATCAAAAATATTTATACCGCACTTGGAGTTTCTGTAGGAACAGAAGAAGATTCTAAAGCATTGAATATCGCAAAGTTACGCTATCATAAAGTAGTGATTATGACCGATGCTGATATCGATGGTGCACACATTTCTACTTTGATTCTCACCTTCTTCTTTAGATATATGAAGGAACTGATTGAGAACGGATATATTTATATCGCTCAACCACCTTTATACTTATTGAAAAAAGGAAACAAAAAAGTGTATGCCTATAACGAAAAAGAACGGGAGCAAATCACGCTAGAAATGGCTCCAGATGGAAAAGGCGTAGAAGTTCAACGTTACAAAGGTCTTGGGGAAATGAACCCGGAACAACTTTGGGATACCACTCTAAATCCTGAACGTAGAATCCTGAAACAAGTTACCATCGAAAGCTTAGCTGATGCAGATAACGTATTCTCGATGTTGATGGGCGACGAAGTACCACCACGAAGAGAATTCATCGAGAAAAATGCAATCTATGCAAAAATCGACGTTTAATTATATTTTAGAAATTCATTAAAAAGCTGTTCAAGTATTTGAACAGCTTTTTTTTACAGCATCATTATCCTTACTTATCAATAGGTGAGCATTTAAAAAAAACCGTCAAATTGATGGTTTTTAATAGATGATTATATCATTTTCATATCTTAACTATTTTCATTAAATTTCAGAATGAAAAATTTATTCGCCATATCAATCGTGTTTGTTATTTCATTAATGAGTTGTAACAAAGGAAAACCTGGAACAGAATCAACCAATGAAACTGCTAGAAAAATCGCAATTAAAGGCAAAAATTTATCAATCGATTCGATAAAAGTAAATGATTCCTTAAAGATTGATAAAAACCTCACCATTAAATTTCAATCTAAAATATTGGTTTTTCCTACCATTAAAAACAAATCAGTTTTAGATTCTATTTATGCTCCAAAAGAAATTCGATTAGAAGAATATTCAAAAGATAATCTCACGGCAGCATTAAATTTAAAAATGAAAGAATTTTACGATGAAGAAAAGAATTCCTTACAAGATTTCAAACCTGAATTCGCCCAGAATTGGGAAAAAAATTCTTATATGAATCTGCATTCTTACAATAATAATTTCTTAACAATTCAATATACCGTTGATGGCTACACAGGTGGAGCACATGGCTACTATTTTGAAAATTACAAAGTTTTTGACTTACAGAATAATAAAACACTTCAGTTATCAGATATTGTTGCTAATCAAGATTCTAAAATATGGGATCTAATTCTAATGGATAATTTTATACAAAACGATGGAGATAAAGGACAAGTTGAAATGCTTTTGGTGAAAAGAATCCCACTTAATCACAATTTTTATTTTGATAAAGAAAATCTCTATTTCCTTTATAATCAATATGAAATTACAGCGTATGCCGCAGGTACCGTCTTAATTAAAGTGCCTTTGTCGGATATTAAACTACTTTTAACAGACGAATTTATTAAACGACAAAATTTATAATATTTTCTAAAAGCAGGTTTTTATCATCTGCTTTTTCTATTTTTGCCCATTATGAAAAATGTCGCCTTTATTATTAATCCTTTTTCTGCAAAGAAAAACTACCAACCTTTTTTAGATCTACTCCAAAAAAAGATTGAAAATCCTAATTTCTATATTTCGGAATCATTGGAAGGAACAGAAAAATTCATTAAAGAAAACTATGAAACAACCGATATATTTGTTGCAGTTGGCGGTGATGGAACAATTTCTTCCGTAGCGAAAAGCCTTATTAGTACAGGAAAAATTTTGGCAATATTTCCCGCAGGATCAGGAAATGGTTTTTCTAATGAAACCAATTTTACTAAAAATTTAGATGAACTTTTAACAAAAATAAAAGGAAATCAATTTCGAGAAATCGATACTTTCAAAGTTAATAATCAACTTTCAATCAATGTTTCCGGGACGGGTTTCGACGGGAAAGTGGTGAAGGAATTTGAAAAAACCAGTCGTGGTTTTAAAAATTATATTAAAGTTTCTATTAAAACTTTCTTCAATTATAAACCAATCACCGTAAAATTTCAATCTGAAAATTTCAAAAAACACGACGGTGAATATTTGATGCTGAATGTTGCAAATACTCGTCAATTCGGAAATAATGCTTATATCGCACCTCAAGCAAGCACGGTTGACGGTTTGGCAGAAATCGTTTTGGTGAAGAAATTTCCTTTGGCTTACGGAGCAATTTTCGCGGCACGCATGTTTTCTAAAAATTTAAAAGAAGATCAATACGTGACTTATCTTTCTGTGCCTGAAATCGAATTTACAGTTAACACTCAAGATTGGCATTTGGATGGCGAATATAACAAAATCGACTCACCTATTCATATTAAAGTTTTGCCAAAAAGCTTGAAGATTTTGATTTAATTTCCCAACAAATTTTTCTATTTTTAATGGAAAACTGAGGGAATATTAAAACTAAAAAAACTTGCCACGTTGCTGTACTATTTTTAAAATTAAACATTTTATAAAAAAACATTTAACTTCTCTCAATACAACAAAGGCAAGAATTCCTTATTTTTTTCAACACGTCTTCTAGAATCACTACAAATATATTGTATTCTTTACAAAGACAACTTAACATTTGTTAATTTATATTAATTTAATTCTTTCCTTACGAATTCTAGATAAATGAACCGCAGAAATATTGAGCCAAGAAGCGAGATGTTTCAATGGTACTACTTCAAAATATCGGGGAAAATAGCTTTCTATAAAATCATAATTTCCGTTTGCATTATTAAAACTAATTATATTTCGAAATTTTAATAAATTCACATAATGCTCCTCCGTCACCAAAAGTCCAAATAAAGCCCAATCGTGATATTCAGTATAAAGTATCATTAAACTTTCCCGATCTATAGAATAAACCACAGAATCTTCATAGCAACAAATATCACATTTACTGATTGTTTGTGAACCAAAACTTTCGTAATCTGTAATAACGGTCATTTCGGGTGCTAACCAAATCGTTTTTTCATTGCCTTCTTTATCAATAAAATAACAACGGGTAATTGAATTTCCGACCATAAAAATACTTTTACATATTTCACCTGCTTTTAAAATATGATCTCCACTTTTGCAACTAGATACGTTAAATTTCTCTAAACCTAACTCTAAAATTTCTAAATTGAAATCTGGCTTATATGAAAGCACCTTTTCTCTTATAAAATCTTTATTTTTTCCCATCGTACTATTATTCTATTCCCACCGAATCATCGCCACGTCCGTCTGCAACAGCAATTGCATTTCCATTTTCATCGATCACAATCATTTCTGTTCTTCCGATTTGAGAAACCTGCTCAATTTTATAATTCATTTTTTCTAAATCCTTAATTGTGGTTTCTGGGAAATTCTTTTCCACCATCACTGTTTCCGGAAGCCATTGATGATGAAATTTCGGAGAATTTACCGACCTATTCGGACTCAATTTAAAATCAATAACATCAACAATCGATTGATAAACAGAAGTCGGAATGGTAGTTCCACCCGGCGTCCCCACTACGATGTAAGGCTTTCCGTTTTTCAAAACAATGGTCGGAGTCATTGAAGAAAGCATTCTTTTTCCAGGTTCAATTTTGTTTGCTTCACCACCAACTGCGCCGAACATATTCGGAACACCTGGCTTTATAGAAAAATCATCCATTTCGTTATTGAGGAAAAATCCTGCACCGGAAACTACGACTTTGCTTCCGTAAAGTCCATTCAAAGTGGTTGTTACAGCAACACCATTTCCGTCTTTATCAACAATCGAAATATGTGTGGTTTCGGTAGATTCTTTGGGTTGCGGAATTATTTTCCCGACTTCAGAACTTGGTGTGGCTGCATTTTTATTAAAAGTTTTCCAACGGTTTTTCAAATATTCATCGGAAATTAACATTTCAGTTTTATCATTAATAAATTTTGGATCGCCCATGAATTCAGCACGATCTGCAAAAGCACGTCGCTCTGCTTCCACCATAATCTGAACTGCCTGAGTTGAATTTTGCTGATATTTTTCAATGTTTTCGAAACTGCTCATTTTCAACATTTGGGCTAAAAGAATTCCGCCACTGGAAGGTAATGGCATCGATACGATTTCGTTTCCTTTATAATTAAAAGTAATTGGTTTTCTTTCGGCAACTTTATAATTTTTAAGATCATTTAAAGTAATAATTCCATTTCCGCGTTTCATTTCATCAATGATCAGTTGCGCTGTTTTTCCTTCATAGAAACCTTTAGCACCGTTTTTCTGAATCAGTTTTAATGTTGTTGCCAATTCTTTTTGAATGAGAATATCGCCTTGTTTCCAAGGTGTTGATTTCTGAAAAACGGTTTTATTTTTATTATGTCGGTTAAAGAATTCCATTTGATTATTAAGCAAATCAGCTTCTTTCTGAGTGATTGCAAATCCCTGTTCTGCTAAATCGATGGCGGGTTGAATGAGTTTTTCCATCGGAAGTTTCGCATGTTTTAAAGTTGCATAAAATCCTGCAATAGAACCGGGAATTCCAACTGCTAATCTTCCATTTTGAGAAAGATCGGTATTGGCATTTCCTTTTCTATCGAGGTACATATCTCGGGATGATTTTTCTGGAGCCGTTTCCCGGAAATCAATCGTAAATTTTTCACCGTTATTTTTTACGCCAACCAGAAATCCGCCACCGCCGATATTGCCAGCTTGTGGATAAACTACCGCCAAAGCATATTGCGTTGCGATGACTGCATCGTAGGCATTTCCACCCATTTTCATAATCTTCGCACCAGCTTCACTGGCCAATGGATGTGCAGAAACCACCAAGCCTTTATTTTTGGTGTGAATTTCTTTTACAATATTAATGTCGGTGAATTGGGCAAAAGCAAATTGAGAACATATAATAAGGAGAAAAGCGAATTTTTTCATTGTTGAAAATTTTAGTAAAAATAGAAAAAAAAGCTTGTGAATGATGTGTTTTTTGTGGGATTAAATCATAAAAATGAAAGAATGGAGAAATATTGGTGCAGAATATAAGTTTTCGGAGACGGGAATATTATTTAATGATGAAAGAATATATTGTGATTAATCATTTAAAAATCTATTGTGCATTTAGAAGTTGTTTTTCTCAAATAAAGGTTTTCGACTTTGCATAAATTAAAAAAGAAATTAATTGCAAAGAAAAACACAGAAAAATTAAAAAAAATGCATCCTATTTTTAAGATAGACAAAGCCGCTTCGTTTATCGAAGAAACACAATAGATTATTTATTAATGCTTTAAGTTCCTCTTCAAAGCACACAATATTTTAAAAATTATAATTATATCCGATATTTATTGAAGCGGTATTGAGTTTTGAATTTTTTGGATTTGTAATTCCATTTTCATTACTATAATCGAAATTATATTTGGCAGTAATGCTTTGAAATCCTAAAAATAGGTCATTTTTCCTAATTTTGTAGCCAATTTTTGGATGAGCGTATAAGCCTCCTTTCAAACCGCCTTGAGATGGAATGGCATATCCCAAGTCTAAATCAGCAAAGAGTTTTTGGTTTAGAAAAGTGTATTGTGCTTTTGCGGCAATAGGATAAAAGCCATGGTCTCCTCCTATCTTTTTAATAAAATAATGGCTGTAACCTACAGAAGCTCCTATTTTAAAATTGGTAGATAGGTCCCGTAAATAAGAAGCTTGTGCACCAATGTTTATGGAAGCTTTTTTATTCGCATCCATCACAGGGATACCGGTATAAACTCCGACAGAGAAATTGTTTTGAGCGTTGATTGCTATACAAGAAAGTATAGATAAGGATGTAATGATTTTTTTCATATTAATTTATTGTAAGTAAGATGTAAATTTGATTTCAGAATTGTTATTCAGTTGATTGGAAGATAATGGGAAAACATTGCCATTTGCATTGCTGTTGTAATATTCGCCATCTGAAGAACCGAAGAATATTTTTAACTCTTGCCCATTAGGAAGAATAAACTTGTTTTCTCTCGTTGTAGTTGGCCAATTATCCGTTTCATAGATTGAATAATAGAATTTTGAATTGGAAAATACAGCAGGATCAGTTTTTATCATACCTGCAACAGGGATATAGAGACTTTTTTCGGTTTGTTTATCAACTTCTTTTCGCGTAAACTTTGCAAAGTAATTATGAGAGTCTGAATTATCGTGGGTGATGAAATTTATTTTTTGTAAACTTCCGTTTTCGTATTTATACATTTGCATGGCAATATCCGATGCTCCAGCTATCCACGATTCTTTATGACTTTTAATTGTCATTGTACCAAATTTAAAATTTTTATCAGAATATGTTGTTGTTCCACCATTTCCACCGCCAGGACTATAAGATGTGTCTTGAAGACCAATTACTGCAACATTTCGACCTGCTTCTGCTAAGTCTTCAGCCATCTCTTCATTTATTAAGTCTTCATAAGAAACATAATTGCCGTCTTCATTCAGAACATAGCCTTCGAAATACTCAATATCTGATCTATCCTCTTCTTCAAAGATATAAATATCATTATTATCAGAACCTACTTTATTATTAATATTTTGAGACAATGTCTTAATTTTATCTGCGAATGGGTATGTATATAGAAATATTATAATTTCTATCATCTAACCCTTTGAATGCATTATTCAAATTCACAATTTTTTGGGAGGTTTCAGCATCTATTATTTCCTTTTTGTTTTTGGCTAAAGTTATCACATCTGCAAGTAAAAAAGTATTTTCTTGTTGACCTTTTGCTTCTGCTCCAATTGCCAAGTTAATTAAATCATCGGTTGATAAACCTAATTGTTTAATGA
>NZ_JBAVFG010000098.1:0-4851 GCF_049588135.1 Kaistella sp.
AAATATAATTGAATAAAATTTTTTCTTCATCATCTAAAAAAATGATTTCCTTCTCTTCAGCATCAATCATTTGGGCGAAAATTTCCCACATGGAAGTGTCTTTCATTTTTAATAATTCAAAAAATTGCGAAGCTTTAATTTGTATTGTTTTCATTTTAAAATCCTAAAAAATTGAGTTTTAATTGTATTGCGAAATTTTCGCTAAAAGTTGGTGTTGCATAATGTCCAATACGATAGAAGAAGCCTAAATTGAAAGGACTTCCTAAAAAATTATTGGCTTCTAAACCGATTTCCTGATAAAAATGATTGAGTTTCTGAAATTCAAATTGATGTATTTCTGGATTTTTCATTTCTCCCGTAATTCCTCGGTAAACCATATCAAAGCTTGAAATTTGCTTTCCAAAAGTGCTGAAATAAAACGGTACCCGATGTGTTAAATAATAGCCGACAAACTTGTCATTATAATATTTGCCACCTTTCATGGTCGCAAAACCAAGGTAAGAAGTAAGGTTGAAATTCAAAGAACTTTTTCCATTTCCTAAACCATTAATCGCGAACTGATGCCAAATTGGAGCGTTCCCAGTAACCAAACCAGTGTATAAACGAGCGCCCGTAACACCGATTTTTGTTTTGAAATGGTGTTGAACTAAAAAGTCAAATCTGCTGAAATTGAAGTCTCCGCCGAAAGTTTTTAATCCTTGTTCATAATTGAAATAATATTCGGGATAATTCTGTTCGTAAGTCAACTTTCCAGCTGGCGTCATCATGCTTTTGGAATTCGGGGAATATTTCAGCGTAAGTTGCGTTGTAAAATTTTCAAAATTATTTCCGAGATTGTTGTAATTATAATCGAATTTGGCTTCCTCGTGGTTTCGTTTAGCAGAAATTTTTAGAGTTAAAGCATTCGATAAATCATTTTCATAGGAAACTTTAAAACCTTCAAAATGGTAGAATCTATCATTGTTTAAGTCAACTCCAGAATTGTTAATCTTCATTTTAAAGTTCCAGAGATTCTCATTGAAACGCCCAGCCGTATCTACATCATTATAATATTCAGCACGGAAAAAAGAAGTTTTTTCAAGGGTCGTTTTTATATCGATTCCTGCACCATATTTCCCCGAAGTGTCTTTAAATCCGTAAGCGATATACAGATCTGGAGAAATATATTTGTTGAATTTTTCATTCATTTTAATTCCTGTACCCGCACGGAGTCCTTCGTATTGATTATACTTTAACAATTGAAGTGCATCAAAATCTACATTTCCAACTCTGATTTTCCCTTTCAGAAAACCAGTGAAAACATTCAATTTTTGATCCAGATTATATTTTTTTCCAACGCTATCGATTTTGGAGTAAGTTGTTTTTTCACGTGTTGTCAACGAATCGGTTCTATATTTCTCTAGAATATCGCCATTGGTATTTTTTATAGCCATTGAATATCCCGTAAAATCTTTTTTGTTCTCGGCAATAGAAGTTTTAAAATCGAAATAATCTGCCATTACGAAAACGTAGTTTCCAAATTGCTTTTTCAGTTTTTCATCAGAATTATCTTTTTTCTTTTTGTCTGTTTTGTTGGTGTCAAAAACAGTTGAACCCATTTTTATTTTAAAATTTTCTTTCCATAGAAACCACTTGTTATCAATTGGTTTCCAGATGCTTGTGATTGATCCTTCGTTTTTTTTCTTGCTGTTGCTCTCGATTTTTTTTAAGCCATAAGTTTCAGTATCGACGTAAATATAACCGTTGAATTTTCGTTTCTGGACTGGGTTTTTATAATCTGCTTGCCGAAAACGAATGACATAATTTTTTCGTCCATCAATTTCAATACTATCCGTTAAAAAGTACCGATAGCGTGTTCGGTTTTCTTCCTGAATTTCTTTTGGAATTTTATTTCTGTTAGATCGTAACGCCATCATTTCATAAACAGGCTCTTTCAATCCCGCCATACGATTATCTAAAATATTGATTTTTTCACCATATTTTTTGGAATACAAAAACTCAGATGCTCTTTCCCAAAGAAATAATTTACTCCCAGCCATCAGTTTCATTACATTCAAACTTTCGATAGAATCTTTCTTTTTTTCCGCAGATTGTAGTGTTTTTGGAACTGAACTTAATGAATCCAAACGGTGATTCAAATATTGATTATACTGTTTAATACTGTCTTCATCGAAGTCTAAAGAGATTTTTTCATAAGATTTAAACGAATAGGATTCTAAACTTTGTGGTGAATTATTTTTGAAATTGTTATTCACTTTTTGCAGAATTGCCAAAGCCCGCGGATCACTTTTATCGGAAATAATTACTCCTTCGATCGATTGCGTTTTAGGATCTGTTTTAGAAAGAGAAAGTTCCATTACATTATCGACTACCGCTTCATCTTCATAATAACCAACCGCTTTTATTTCTACTTTTTTACATTTTGTTTTGAAGTTTAAAATTCCTTCCGCAGTCGTTTTTCCTAATAATTTCCCTTGGCAGAAAATGGATGCATTAGGAATAGGCGTTTTTTCTCCTGTTTTCAAAACGGTAATTTTTGATTGCCCGAATAGAATAACAACTAAAAATAAGGAGAAAAATGCAAAATTTCTTTTCATGTAAACAAAAGTATTCAAAAAAATTAATACAAATAGGTGTGAAGACTTTTAAACTTAAACTTTTAAGAAATTCGTCCCCATTTATTTTTGCCTTTATATTGCTTGGCGTAATAAGTTCGTAATTCAAAATTTTCAGCATGTTCCAAATGAGGATCATTTTTGAGTAGTTTTTCAACGGTCGATTTTGCAATTTTGATGATTTTTCCATCTGCAACCAAATCGAGTTTTTTAAAATCGACGACACCGCTTTGTTGGGTTCCCAGAATATCTCCAGGACCGCGAAGTTTCATATCGACTTCAGAAATCTTAAAACCATCATTTGTTTCTACCATTGTTTTCATTCGGGTTCGGCTGTCACTCGAAAGTTTGTCGGATGTTACCAAAATACAATAACTCTGTTCTGCGCCACGGCCAACTCTCCCACGAAGTTGATGAAGTTGTGACAGTCCAAATCTTTCGGCGCTTTCAATAATCATTACAGAAGCATTAGGAACATTTACACCAACTTCAATCACGGTTGTTGCAACCATAATATGGGCTTTTCCGGAAGCGAAATATTGCATTGCAGCTTCTTTTTCTGCAGGTTTCATTCTGCCGTGAAGCATGGTTACATTAAATCCTTCATAGAACTCTATAATATGATCCAGATTTTCAAGTAAATTTTTATAATCTAAAGTTTCGGATTCTTCGATTAAAGGATAAACGAAATAAATCTGCCGGCCTTTTTCAATCTCATCTTTGGCAAATCGGAAAATCGACAATCGGTCTTTTTCTCGTCGGTGTGCAGTGATAATGGCTTTTCTGCCGACCGGTAATTCATCGATGACAGACACATCTAAATCACTGTAAAAACTCATCGCCAAAGTTCTTGGAATCGGCGTTGCAGTCATGACGAGAATGTGGGGTGCTATTTTATTTTTCGCCCATAATTTCGCCCGTTGTGCTACACCAAATCGATGTTGCTCATCAATAATTGCCAATCCGAGATTTTTGAATTGAACGATATCTTCTAATACTGCGTGCGTTCCGATTAGAATTGAAAGTTCCCCGGAAAGAAGTTCCTGATGAATCATTTTTCTATCTGCAGTTTTTGTGGAACCTGTTAACAAGCGGACTTTAATATTTGTTTTTTCTAAAAGCTCCTGAATGGAATTAAAATGCTGTTGCGCCAAGATTTCAGTTGGAGCCATCATACAACTCTGAAAACCGTTATCCAGAGCGATCAACATCGATAGAAGTGCTACCATTGTTTTTCCGGAGCCTACATCACCTTGAAGAAGCCGATTCATTTGAATAGGTTTTTTCATATCGGTTCGAATTTCCTTTAAAACTCTTTTCTGGGCATTGGTCAGTTCAAAAGGAATAAATTCATTGTAAAACTGATTGAAATTTTCGCCGATTTTCGGGAAAGGATTTCCGACGACAGAGGCTTTATGATGTTGCTTTTTTAAACCATAACCTAACTGAAAGAAAAAGGCTTCTTCAAATTTTACTCTATTTTCAGCATGTTGAAAATGAAGGAGATCTTTAGGAAAATGAATATTGTATAAAGCCGGAATTCTGCCGATTAAGTTCAAACTTTTCATTAAAGAATCGGGTAGATTTTCAGAAACTAAATTGGGTAAATTTTTAACAATATCAGCAATTACCGTTTGAAAAAACTTATTGTTCAAGCCTCTTTTTGAAAGTTTTTCACTTCCGGGATAAACTGGTAACAGCGTTCCCGAAAGCGCTTTCTTTTCATCAACTTCAATTTCTGGATGTGGCATTGAAAATAGTCCGTTGAATTCATTAATTTTTCCAAAGACGAAAATTTCCTGATTTAATGGAATTTGTTCTTTCATCCATTTCGAATAACGAAACCAAACCAATTCCAGCGTTCCGGAATCATCACGAAATTTAGCGGTTAATCTTTTTTGACCTTTGCCATAAGCCACTTCCTGAATGTCTGTTATTTTTCCTTTGAACTGAATTTCAGCATCGGGTTCTTCTTTTAAATTGCCGATTTTATGGATTTTGCTTTTATCGATATATCGTAACGGATAGAAAGTGAGAAAATCTTCAACGGCTGTAAATCCTAAAACATTTTTAATGAATTTGGCGCGTTCAGGACCGATTCCTTTTAAGAATTCTATGGGAGTTTCTAAGGTCAATGGTGAATTTGCTTTGCAGTGAATGGTTAATTTTTTCTTTATGCAGGAGCGAATTTCGTTAAAATAAAAAAGACTTCCAAAATTTATTTGAAAGTCTTCTG
>NZ_JBAVFG010000099.1:0-9594 GCF_049588135.1 Kaistella sp.
ACCATAAATAAAGTGGAATACCTAAAAAGAATAATAAGAATATTGTTGTTGCATCTTTCGTTAGAAACCATTTAGTCAATTTGTTCATTCGTGTAATAAGTTGATTTTTTAGAATTTAAATAAAATACTTTTTATCAATATCTTATTTATATTTTTGAAATATCCTTTATAAAATGTTGTATAACTCTCAAATATACACAATATGAAGTTTTAGGCAACAATCTATTATAAATTTTCTCACTATTTATTTACTTTTATTTTCGGACAAAAAAACGTCCCATCTTTTGAGCACCGATTGACTCAATTTTTTATATTTTTATTTGAATCGTCGAAACTCGTTTCTTGTTTTGCAGCGACATCCTTTTTTGTTGGGCTCTTCGACTTCGCTCAGAGTCCATCAAAAAAGATATAGTGGAAAGTGAACTGAATTCGAAAGAAATGGAAATTTTGATGCTCCTAATATCGATATTGCTTTACTTGGTTCTTTGCAATAACTGCACGGTCACACCCCGACTTCGCTAAAGCGAAGACATCCCTCTAATAGAGTTGAATAAAAAAATCTCTGCGAGGGCAGAGATTTTAATTTATTTAGCAACTGTTTTGCGCCAGTCGGTTTTGAAGCTACAATCTTTGTATCGATCGTTGATGGAGATAAATACATTTGGTAATTTTTCTTTTACCCATTTTTCTACCATTTCATTTTTCTTTTTGTTGAGCGCCATTTGCTTAATTCTATTGTAGTCCGTAAAAATATCTAGTTTGTGCCCTGGGATTATATCATCGACTTTAATGATGGTCACTGTTTTTCTGTCTTGCGGTGCAGTATCTTGAAATACTTCGGTGATATCGCCTTTGTTATGACCAGCAATTTGATAAGAAATGGTTGGTGGAAGATTTAGTTTTTCAATTTTATCTGATCCGTCTTCTGCGGTGACAATTCCTGCATTGAACTTGGTTTGTTTGTCATCTGAAAATCGGAAAGCTGCATCTTTGAAACTCATTTTGCCATCGACAATTAAAGTTCTAATGCTGTCTAATTCTTTTTTTGCGGTATTGATTTCTTCGGCATTTGGCTCAGCTTTTAAGAGGATATGACGTGCATCATATTGCTTTCCGCTTTTCTTTACCAATTGAATGAGGTGGTAACCAAAATCAGATTCTACTGGATCTGACATTTCTCCTTCTTGTAAATTCAATGCTGCTGCTTCGAAAGGTTTTACCATTTTCCCTTTCGAGATGTTGGTGTACAATCCACCTTTTGCGGCAGATCCTGGATCGTCTGAATAGATTCTCGCTTGGCTTTCAAAAGATTCGCCGTTTAAAATATCTTGCTTTATTTTATTGAGTCGGGCAATAATTTCATCTTTATGAGCATTGGTCAATTTCGGATACATCACAATCTGAGAAAGCGAAACTTCATCTTTCACTTCTGGAAGTTGATATTGAAAAGTATTGAAAAAATCGGTTACTTCATTGGGAGTAACATCTGCTTTATCAGTGATTCTACCATATTTCATTTGTCCATAATAGTTATCACTATCGATTTTTTCAATGGCATTTTTCATCTCATAAGAGGTCCGGAATTTATAGGTAGCAAGCATTGCTTTCTCATCTGGAAACTGTCCTAAAATCTGAGCGTATTTTTGGTTTGCATTTTCTTTGATCACTGCTGAACGATTTTCAATCAAAGTATCTCTTTTGGCTTCATAGATCAAAAGTTTGTTATTGATGATACTTTCAACAAATTCGCATTTATCTGCAACATGGGCTCCTTGCTGTTTTGCAAAGTTTGCTTGATCTTCTATATCGGATTCCAAAATAATTTCATCACCTACGACTACTGCAATCCCGTCAACCAATTCTCCTTTTTTCAAGTGCGATTGTGCTTTGCCCAGAGTGCCGAAAAACACGAGCATTAAGCTAAAGAGCAGGCTGAATTTTACATTCTTGTTCATATCTATTTTTTATCGATTTGCAAAATTATCATTCTAAACGATATAACATGCATGTTTTATTATAATTATTTCTTAAAATTCTTTTCTAAATCCTTTAGGAATTCAGGTTGAACTACAATTTGGGTTTTGGCTTTTTGCTCAGCGATGATTTCATTCAGTTTTTTTTCATTCACTGCATCTTTCAATTCTTCGGTGGCTTCTTCCTGTGTCATTTGCGATGGTACAAGGATTTTATCAATTGCGATGATCAAAAATTTATCGCCCATTTTGGTTTCATGAACGCCAGTTTTAAAAGGAACTTTGTATTTGGTGAATACTTCTGCATCTTTCGACATTTCACCTTTTTCAAAATTCACCAATACTTGTTTCTTGTCATCAAGCTTTCCTGTGAATTTCCCTTTCAAAAACTCCCAACCTTTCACATTTTTTATTTCTTTAGCAATTTCTTTAGATAATTTCGTATCACCGAAGATGGCAACTCTACCTTCTGCTCTTTCGTCCCAAATGAATTTTGATTTATTCTGGTTATAATATTCGGTGAGCCATTCCGGATGTTTCGCAATTTCTTCGGTCAAATATTTAGAGAAAATATAATCAGAATAGAGTGATTTTTTCGCAGCTGTTAATTCTTCTTTTACATTTTTAATGTTGGTGAAGTTTTGGCTGTAAATTTTCAAAACATCTTGAGAATTGATATTATTAAGAGCTTCTGCCCAAACTGCTGGTGATAATTTCGCAGCATCGTCTTTTTTGTCACCGATCATTTCTTTGATAAATCCGGCGGTTACTTTTTCATTTTTATATTGATAAAGAATTTCGCTGTCTTTGGCAGCAACTAAATTTTGGTAGGATTTTTTAATATGTTGAAAAGCTGGAAATTCTTTATAAGAAGGATCGGTTTTCAAGTAAGCGGTCATTTTATCTTGTAAAATTTCAGCGTAAAGCGTGTTATTCATCTCTCTCAAGAAAAATGCTCTGTTTTTTTCTGTTAGTACATAAGGTTCAATATTATAAATATTAAAAACAAAATAACTATCGCCAAAGAGTAAAGGTTCTGGCGTGTAATATCCCGCTTTTTTTCCTTTGAACAATTCATAAACATTATCTGGTAAAGTTGGCGAACCCATGATTACGCCGCCATTATCTTTCTCATGCTCGTTGGCTCCATATAATTTTGCAACTTCGGGAAAGGTTTTTCCTTCTTTTAAATCCTTGTAAATTTTATCTTTTACCGAATCAGCATCGAAATCATTAGGAAAAGAAATTGTTCCAAAAATCATATAACCCAAACTTGGTCTGGAGTTCAGTACTTTGGCAAATCCGACGTAAGAAGGCGTATCGAAAAATTTGGTGAATGTATTATTCGGCAACATTTTAATCTCTGCATATATTTGATTATCAAGACTTCCCGGCTTAATGTAGATTGCTTTTGGATTCGCTTTTGTGTATTTCGAAATCGCATCTTCCATCGTTATCTTACCCGATTTCACATCGTTATAAACCTGCTGATAATTGGTGATATCACCCACCGTTTTTTCTAAGATAAAAACCTGCACTTCTTTTTCGGTTTGGTTATCTTTAACAAAATCATTTAAAACCGGATCAATCACCTGTGTTGGAAAAAAATATTTTCCTCTTAGTTCCCCTTCTTTTTCCGACATTCTTTCACGGAAATAAGTCAAAGTATCTGCTTTTTTATCGGCAGCAAATTGCTGGAACAAGTAGAAATTTTGTGTCGTATTAATGGTCTTCTGAACACCGGCATTTTCTAAGCCATATAAATTTTCTTTTTTGAATTGAGCCAACGAAATACTGTCTTTGCCCACAAGCATATATTGTGCAGAAATTCCACCGCCGAAAACCATCATCATCAATACACCGACTATTTTTTTCATATTTTTATCTGTCATTTTTTTGAAGATTAATCCAATTTTAAATTTTTCATTCTTAGGAATGAATTTGTTTTTCTCGCAATTCTGATTCTTTAATTGAAGGAAAGTTAAACGTTTACTTCGAAAGTAGTTAATTCTTTAAAGCTATTGATTCTTTCAATCATTTCACTTTCTGTAACTTCTTCTAAACGCTGAGTCCCGAATTTTTCTACCGTGAATGAAGCCATTGCAGAACCTACAATCAAGGCTGATTTCATGGTTTCGAAAGAGAAATCTTCTTTCTTCGCTAAGTAAGATGCAAAACCTCCTGCAAAAGTATCACCAGCTCCCGTTGGATCGTAAACCTCTTCTAAAGGCAACGCAGGAATTGCAAATATCTTTCCTTTATGGAATAATAACGCGCCGTGTTCTCCTTTTTTAATAATTACGAATTGTGGTCCCATTGCGTGAATTTTCTGAGCCGCTTTCACTAATGAATATTCACCGGAAAGCTGTCTTGCTTCTTCATCATTAATAGAGATTACATCGGTCTTCGCAATCATTTGCATTAAAATATCCAAAGCGGAATCCATCCAAAAATTCATGGTATCAAGAATAACCAATTTCGGACGGTTATGCATTTTTTCTAAAACAGAAAGCTGAACACCCGGATGAAGATTTCCTAATAATAAAATCTCGGCATCTTGCATTGACTCAGGAATTTTCGGATCGAAGTTTTCTAAAACGTTTACTTCAGTAACCAAAGTATCTCTAGAATTCAAATCGTTGTGGTATTTGCCACTCCAGAAAAAAGTTTTTCCTTCTTTGATGATTTCAATTCCCTCGATATTCACTCCTCTACCTGAAAGCATCTCTAAATCAGTTTGTGGGAAATCTCCACCCACTACAGAAACAATTCCAGATTCCACTCCCAAAACTGAAGAAGCAATACTGATATAGGTTGCAGCGCCACCCAAAATTTTATCTGTTTTTCCGAAAGGTGTTTCAATCGCATCGAACGCCACTGAACCAACAACTAATAATTTCATATTTAAATTTGTTTTATTTTTTTTATAAAATCTACCTTATAAAAGATATCATCTAATTTGTTTTATTTTTAACAGGATTATACTTTATCCTTTCCTAAATCGTCACTTTATGAATCAACTCCGTTTTATTAAAAAATACCTTATTTTTAAATATTACTCATTGCTCATTAATAATTGCTTATTGCCCATTATTCATGACTATTTTTTCCACTCAAAGGTTTCTATTAAACGAAGCATATCATTTTTAATATATTCTACCGCCGGTGCCAATGAATCTGGTTTTGGTCTGGAATTGAAATACAAATTTGCAGTCACATAATGTCGCATAGAATCGGTTACAAAAAATTGAAGATTCGACGCACTTTGACCTTTCAGTTCATAGAAGTTACCAAACACTTTATGGTCAGGAAAACTAAATGATTTCGTGTCTATTGAACTCGCTTTGATCGTATGTTCGTACACCATTTTCTCAGATTCTCTTACATGCAAATCAAAATCATTTTTGATGGGAAAATAGGTAATAAAAACTTTCGCTTTCATTTCCGGATATTCGATATAATACCAACACGGATTTTTGGCCTCTCTAACTTTGGCAAAATCAGAGTACTCAAAACTAAAATTACACGGAGAAGTGAATCTTTGATATTTCGGGGTGGGATATTCTAAACGAAGTTCACCAGAAGGTTTGGGCTGTGTTTCTTCAGAACATGAAAGCAAAACAAATCCTAAAAAAGTGAAAATGAGTTTTTTAAACATTGCGCAAAAATACGAATTAGTTTTAAATTTTTAATAAAGAAAAAAAATGCCTAATGACCAACTCAATATTATGCGTAAAAGCCACGGATTCAAGAATGAACATCAATCAAACACTTTACCTTCAATACGGAAAAAATTAAGGAAATATTGGTCACTAATATTTAAAGGAAATTTAAAAGAGGGTTCGGGAATTTCTACGGAAATTACAGTGCGTAAAATTCTTATAAAATTTCATGCTTCATATTTGATCAGCAAGATAATTTTCCAGCGGTTTTGGAAAAGATTTCTGGTGCGATTCTTCGAAGGTGATGATTGAAAAACCGTTTTGGTTAGCAAATTTGGTGAAAATATCTTCCGACTCCAATCTTATATGATTCATCTGAATCGTTAAGTTTTTGTGGGTGAGTTTATGTGCAATGGTTTTCTGCTTAATGACGAACCGCTCCCACTCTACCGGAATCTCTATCGGAAATTCGTAGAGCTTTTTCCAGATGAAATCGTCTTTTCTTTGTTTAATTAAAAACTGTCCATCGAATTCAATAAAAGAATAATGAAGTTCTAAATCAGTAGGTTTTACCTTTTTTGTTTTCACCGGAAAATTTGGAATTTTCCCTAAATTAAAAGCAAGACAATCTTTATTTAAAGGGCAATTTTCGCACAACGGATTTTTCGGCTTACAGATTTCAGAACCTAAATCCATCATGGCTTCATTGAAATGACCCGATTCATTTTCGGGCATCATTTTTAAAGCCAATTCAGAGAAATACTCAAACGCTTTGGAATTTGAAATATCAAAGTCATCGGCAAAAACTCTTGATAAAACCCGATAAAAATTACCATCAACCGCTGCGATTTTTTTACCGAAACAAATACTTGAAATTGCAGCAGCAGTGTATTTTCCTACCCCTTTTAATTGTAAAATTTCATTATAATCTTCAGGAAAAACACCCTTAAAATCATTCATAATCTGCAACGCCGCTTTATGAAGATTCAACGCACGGGAATAATACCCCAGCCCTTTCCAATACAGCAAAACCTCATCCGTTTCGGCAATTGCTAAAGTTTGAACATCTGGAAATCTTTCGATAAAATTGATATAATGATTAAGACCTTGTTCTATCCGGGTTTGCTGAAAAATTATTTCGCAAATCCAAATTTTATAGGGATCATTGGTTTTTCTAAATGGTAAATCTCTGCCATTGATTTTGTACCAATCCAGTAATTTCCTACCAACATGAAGAAAATCAGCATTTTGTTTTTTTGTTTTCAAAAATTCTTATTATATTTGCACACCAAAAATATAAATAAAAAAAGGAAATGACAAAGGCAGAATTGGTAAACACCATCTCAAATAAATTGGGAACTGAAAAGAATGAAACCCAGAAAATTATTGAAGCTTTTATGCAGGAGATAAGAACATCAATGTATAACGGAGATAATGTATATCTAAGAGGATTCGGTTCATTTATTATCAAAACCAGAGCAGCAAAAACAGGAAGAAACATTTCAAAAAATACCGCAATTGAAATCCCTGCTCATAATATCCCAGCCTTTAAACCTTCTAAAACTTTCGTAGAGAAAATCAAAACGAAAGTACCAGTTAAGTAATAAACTAAATAATAAATATAAGTTACAAACAAAAAAATTTAAATTATGCCAAGCGGAAAGAAAAGAAAGAGACACAAGGTTGCGACCCACAAAAGAAAGAAAAGAAGAAGAGCAAATAGACACAAGAAAAAATAATCTTTTGCGATTTACAATATAACAATATAGTTGGTGTTTTTACTATTTAAAATTACACCGGCTATATTTTTGTTTTTATCATACGGATGAAATTTAACCAGTATTGACAAAACAAAACCAAAAAATCATTAAAAAATTGAGCAATTAGAATTGATTTTTTTCAGAATTTCTAAGACCCTTAATATTTTAATCCCCTTATCAACAGAATGAAGAAAGAACTGATTATATCACATGAAGACGAGCAATCTAAGATTGCCTTGCTGGAAGACGGACGGCTTTTCGAGCTCCACGAGCAGGAGGACAAAAGTGAGTTCGTGGTCGGCGATTTATTTCTCGGTAAAGTAAAAAAACTCGCTCCCAATTTAAATGCGGCCTTCGTAAGTATTGGTTATGAGAAAGATGCATTTCTCCATTATCAGGATTTAGGTCCACAATATCTTACTTACAAAAAGTTCCTACAAGACACTGTTTCGAAAAGACAACACAATTCATCGCTCAAGAATTTCGAAATTCAAAAAGAAATTCATAAAAACGGAACCATCGATAAAGTTCTGGCAAAAGACGACAGCGTTATTCTGCAAATTACCAAAGAACCCATTTCGACAAAAGGACCGAGAATTTCTACCCAGATTTCTCTAACCGGAAGGTTTTTGGTCTTAATTCCGTTTGACAAAAGCGTTTCTATTTCCAAAAAAATCACCAATTCTGAGGAGAAAACAAGACTAAAAACTTTAATTGAAAGCATTAAACCAGAAGGTTTCGGTGTCATTATCAGAACGGTAGCGGAAGGAAAAAAAGTGGCTGAACTTCATAATGATATGAATCAACTGATTCAGAAATGGGAAACCGCTTTTAAAAATCTTCAGAAAAACAAAGTTCCGAGCAAAGTATTGAGTGAAGAAGATAAAGCTTCGGCAATTTTACGGGATAATTTTAATGCGGATTTCGTATCTATTATTTGCGATGATGAGCAGATGGTTGATGATATGCGAAATTACATCGAAGTCATCGCTCCGGAAAGAAAAAACATTGTTCAATTCTACGATAAACCAATTCCGTTGATGGAATATTATAACGTAGAAAAACAAATGAAACAGAGTTTTGGGAAACACGTGAATATCCCAAGTTCGAAAGGTGCTTATTTGGTCATTGAACATACAGAAGCACTCCATGTTATTGATGTAAACTCGGGGAATAACCTTTCGTCAGGAGCAGGTTCGTCAAACAAAGAACATGCTTTGACGGTGAATAAAATGGCAGCTACGGAAATCGCTCGTCAACTTCGATTGAGAGATATGGGCGGAATTATCGTAGTCGATTTTATTGACATGATTAATGCCGATCACCGAAGAGATTTATACGAACATTTCAAAGAAGAAATGAGTCGTGATAAAGCAAGACACAAGATTTTGCCACCGAGTAAATTTGGTTTAATTCAATTAACCCGACAAAGAACGAAACCTGAAAAAGTAATTAAAACCAAAGAAGACAATCCGAATGTTGATGGAGAAATTCTAGCACCGATTGTAGTGGTTGAGCGCATGGAAGAAGTTATCCGAAATTTAATTCAAACCGAAAAAGGTAAATTATTTTTGCATGTACATCCTTTCGTAGAAGCATATCTAACCAAAGGTTTAAGGAGCATTCAAATGAAATGGTACTTGAAATACAAAAAATGGGTAACGATTATCCCGAGAGATTCCTTTAAATATTTAGAATACAAAATGGTCAATTCCAAAAAAGAAGAATTGATGAGTTATTCAAATTAGGAATAAAAAAAGAATCGTACTAGAGCATATAACTTCCGAATATTTTCGGAAGTTTTTTTTGTTTTAAATTTAATTTTCTTAACCGCAAAAGGAACAACGAATTTAAGATAACGAGTATTGCAAAAGATTACAAAAATTTTAACTTAATATTGAGTACTATTCAGGATTTCGTAGGAAAAATATCGTTATATTTGAAAAAGCTAATCAATAATAAAAAAAAAACGATATGAAAACAAAATTCTTTCTTTTGCTCACACTCGTTTCTTTTTCAACAATTTGGGCACAAGGTTTTGACAAACTTCTTTATTCCAAAAAAGATAAACCCACCGTTCTAATTAACAAAAACATTATTGCGAATTCAGAAGTAATGCAAACAATTCCAGGCGATAAAATGGTGAGAGTAGAAGTTTTGAAATCTGCAAAAAAGAACTTGGATCAGTATGCACAAATC
>NZ_JBAVFG010000100.1:0-17213 GCF_049588135.1 Kaistella sp.
GGTGGGCCCTGAGGGATTCGAACCCCCGACCCTCTCGGTGTAAACGAGATGCTCTGAACCAACTGAGCTAAGAGCCCGATACCATTTTTGATGTTTCAAATTTTGGTTCGGCAAATGTACAAAAAATTTCTAATCTTCCAAATTTTTTTCTAAAAATTCTCCGACCACAAAATTGCTTCCGCCAATGAAAATCATTTCTTCTTGTTTAACTTCTTGTTTTGCAAAAACATAAGCCTCCTGAACCGTGTTGAAAATTTTATAATTTATTTTTGATTTTTTTAATAAATCTTCATAATCCTGTGGATGACGGCCTCGGTTGTTAGCCGGTTTTGCAAAATAAAAGGTGGAATGCTCCGGAAGAATCTGTAAAACTTCGTTAATATTTTTTTCGGAAACAAATCCTAAGATGATATGTTTGAATTTTGGGATTGAATTAAGCTGTTCAAAAACCTGTTCCAAGCCAGCCTGATTGTGTGCAGTATCGCAAATGACAAGAGGGTCTTTGGAAAACTCGAACCATCGACCGATAAAATTCGTGTTTTTGTAAACGTTCAAAAGTCCGTCTTGCATATTTTTATCTGAAATGTTTATTCCTAGATTTTGTAATTCTTTAATTAAAGCCAATACGACCTTAATATTCTTCTGCTGATAATTTCCTTTTAAATCAGATTTAAAATTACTGCTAATAAGCGTCGCATCAATGAACTGAGCGTTTTTTTCTATTGCGGAATTTTCAATGATGTTTTTTACGACTGAATTTTCAGCACCTGAAATAATGGAAATCTTCGGCTTGATGATTCCGGCTTTTTCGAAGGCAATTTCTTCAATGGTGTTTCCCAGTAGATCTTGGTGATCCAGAGCGACATTGGTAATCGCAGAGATCATCGGCATGATAATGTTGGTGGAGTCTAATCTGCCGCCCAAGCCGACTTCGATAATGGCGCAATCTACTTTTTTCCGGTAAAAATATTCAAAGGCCATAACCGTAGTGAACTCAAAAAAAGAAGGCGTGATTTCCGGAGGTAAATTTCTCAGTTTTTGAATGAATTGGTAAACGAATTCTTTGTCGCAGTTTTCACCATTAATTTTTATTCTTTCGGTAAAATCAATAAGGTGTGGTGAATTGTAAAGTCCAACTTTGTAGCCAGTCTCCTGCAATACAGATGCAAGCATATTGCTGGTAGAACCTTTCCCGTTGGTTCCACCGATATGAATCATTTTCAGCTTTTCCTGTGGATTACCGAACAGGCTACAGAGCTTTGTGATATTCTCCAGTCCAGGTTTGTAAGCCTTTTGACCGTCGGTTTGGTAGCTCGGCATCTGTACGAAAAGCCAGGCGATTGCTTCTTGATATTGCTGATTTGTCATGGTACAAAAATCCTGAATATTTTTGGTATTTCATTATTTTTGTTGTGATTCTGCTCTTTATTTTGGAATGGCGTTGTGGCCGACTTCTGCGAAGTTCTTTTTTTTAATAAATTAAAAGAAAAAGACAGGTCACTATTTCATAAAAAAGCAGAAATGAAAAATAGAAAATATACTTTCAACAAAGTTAAATTATCGCCCAAAAATATTAAAAAGTAATGCTGTACACTCCTGTAGATGAGGTGTTTGATTTTTCTGCTTTCACATATTGCTTGACCCAATTCACGGAAGTTGAAACGATGCATGCATCGGAAACGCCACCCGAACGCCTCGCAGAACTTACATTTCCAGCTTTGTCTACCGTATAAGCGATATTGATGCTCCCGCTTGCAGAGCAGCTGTGTGAAGGTTGTGCGCCGCCACGTCCCATGGTCCCAGGAATGTAGCCGATTAATTTTCGATCGATACCAATTTTGCTGTCGCCGTTGCCATCGCCGCCAAGTGGATCGCCTTGGTTGCCGATTCCTGTGCCGTCGCCTTGTGATCCTGGTTTTGTGCCTCTTCCTTTAATTAAATTTCCTATCGCTGCAGTTCCTTTTCCGTCGCCGTTTCCTGTGGCAGAATTTCCTGTGGTCGCTTGGGAGCTTGAGGTTTTTGCGGCAGGTTTTGAAGATGCGGAAGCGGTAGAAGTTTTGATGCTTTTATCTGGTTTATCTGCAGTTTTCACTACGTTTTTGAAATCTGTTCCAGTGATGATTTTTTCTTTCGGAGTTTCTTTTTTCGTGGGCAAAACAACGGCGGATTTTTCTATAATTTTTGTTTTAGATTCGGGTTCAGCGGGTGTTTCTTCAACGCTTGGATTTGCTTTTGCGGCTAAACTTCCTTCTTGGTTTGCGGGTTCTTCTACGCCGTTTCCGTTTCTGTTATCGCCGAAATTAATGAGCATTTGCGTCACCACTTCTTTTTTCGCAGGAATACTTTCGGTAAATTTATAAACAAAAACAAACAGCAGAAGCAAAGACCAAATAATTGCAGTGATAATCCCGCTTTTCAGTTTGTCTTTGTTATCTTCTCGGCTATTGATGCTGTGGTCGTTCATTTTTAACGATTAATCTTCTTTGGTTGTTGCGATTGCAATATTGAATTTATGTTTTTCGGCAATTTCCATCGCGAAAACCACATCTTTGTGATACGAGTTTTCGTCTGCACGAATGGTGAAAGAAGGCGTTTTCGAGTTTTGTAGTTTATCAACAATCACCGATTCCAACGCTTCTTTTTTTACCAAAACATCATCTACAAAATACGAGCCGTCGGCTTTAATGGTTAGTGTAACTTGGCTGGGAATATTTGGGTTTTCGATTTCTACTTTTGGCAGTTTTACATCAATTGCACTTTGGTTTGCGGCAGCAGAAGTCACCATAAAAAATATGAGGAGCAACAAAATAACATCCACCATTGCAGCAAGGCTGAACTCAGGATTTGCTTTATTTCTTCGTTTAAGTTTCATAAGTAGATTTATGATGGTTTGTTGATGATGTCTAAGAAATCGGTCGAAAGATGTTGTATTTTCAACATAAATTTGTCAATTCTCGTTAAGAGTAAATTGTAAAAAAAGTTGGCGGGAATTGCCACAGCCAAACCAGTTGCCGTTTGTCCCAAAGCCGTATAAATTCCTTCTGAAAGTATTTTTGGCGAGAAAGAGCCTTCCGCATTTGACATGCTGAAGAAAGCCATAATCAATCCGATTACCGTTCCTAAAAGCCCCAACATTGGTGCTAAACTTGGTACGGCAGCCAAAAGATTTAGGTTTTTTTCGAGTTTGGAAACTTCAATTTGACCTTGGCTTTCCATTGCGCTTACAATATCCGAAATGGGTCTTCCGATTCTTGTGATGCCTTTTTCCAGAATTCTTGCTTCTGGTGTGTTTTGTCTTTCACAATAATTAATTGCTGCATCCACACGTCCTTGACTTAGTAAATCTTGAATATTATTCATCAAATTAGCATCATTTATTTTCAACATTCGGTTGATATAAAAAAGTCTTTCTAAAAAGATGTAAAGTGAAAATATACCCAACACAAGTACCGTAATCATTACGATATTGGCGAAAACATTACCGTGAAACATGATCTTCCAGAAAGAAAAAACTTGTTCCTGAGTTTCGGGTGTTGCGATTTGAACTGCTGCTTGTAAGAACATTGATTAAATTTTTAATTAAAATTTGAACGACAAAAATAGTTTAATATTGTTGAAGAGCCGATCTGTAAATGATTTATTTGCTGAAGTTCAAATATTGAACCCATTTTTATTATTTGCGAGATTTCCAGAAACATTTAAAATTAATGGAAAAAGTCGAAATTAATCGTCAACCTCGATTTCGTCTTGCCGAAAATTGCATTTCAATTTAAAGGGAATTGGGTTTTCGGAACCGATATAGAAATCGTTGATTTCTCCTTTCCAATAAAGCTCCAAATCGCCAGTTTTGTTTTTTTCAAATGAAAGTTCGCTGTTATAAAGATAAGCGTCTTCATCATCGAAAAGATCAACTTCGGTATAGGTTTCATCGTCTGAATCTTTAATTTCAAAGGTTTTTCCTTCAATTTCAGCATCATCAATCGGAAAATCGAAAACGTTCAGAGAAATTTGAGGGAAATTATATTGCAAAGAATCATCATCAACATGGTCTAAAGAATCATCAGTAATGATTTCAACTTCCAGAAAATGTTCGCTATTGCTATAAACCGCTTTGCAGTAACTGCTTTTGATGTGATATTTAAGGGTTTCTTCAGGATGGTAGATTTTTAAAATCCCTTTCATTTTTGTAAGAAAAAAGTGTTAATTAATGTTGAAACTAATTCAACAAAGATAAAAAATTGATTCATTGT
Organism: Kaistella sp.; assembly: GCF_049588135.1. Taxonomy (GTDB): domain Bacteria; phylum Bacteroidota; class Bacteroidia; order Flavobacteriales; family Weeksellaceae; genus Kaistella. Next base: position 4,251 of record NZ_JBAVFG010000100.1, read on the forward strand.
GCAAAATTTTTTATTTGATTTTTGAAAATTAGTCTTTCGAAAATAAATTGCATTATTTGAAAGTAGGTGTCAAATCGATGTTTTTCTCCTTTAAATTGAATTTTAAATAAGCATGGAATTTTGAACAAAATAATATAAATTAGCAATTCTAAAAATTCAGCAATGAAAAATAAATTTTTTAAAACCCTTGTCGGATTAGGAATTGCGATAAGTTTAGCTTCTTGCAAAAAATCGGATTCGCCGATCACCAAAGAAACACCTGCAAATCTCGATTCCATTGCGGCAAATTATTACGAACAATATTTGAAGCTTTATCCGTTGGAAGCCACCGCACAAGGCGATTTGCGATACAATGATCAATTACCGATTAATATTGATAAAGATTTTGTTTCTGGTGAAATTACCTTTTATAATTCCGTTCAAAATCAACTGAAAAAAGTAGATTATAAATCGTTGAACGATGATAATAAAACAGTTTATGATGTTTTAGATTATACTTTAAAGGATAAAATCGAGCGCTACGCTTATCACCCAGAATATATTCCATTTACTCAATTTGGTGGATTGCCACTCGATTTTCCTTTACTAGGAAGTGGAGAAGGAAGTCAACCTTTTAAAACTGAAAAAGATTATCAAGATTGGTTGAAGAGAATGGAGAAATTCCCTGAATGGATGGACACCGCAGAAGGGAATTTCCGAGAAGGAATAAAAAATAGCATTGTTTTGCCCAAAAAATTAGTGCTGAAAATGATTCCACAAATGAAAGCCGAAGAACTTATCAGCTCTGATTTTGATAAAAATATTTTTTATGGACCTGTGAGGAATTTCCCAAAAACCTTCAGCAGTTCAGAAAAGCAGAAATTAACAGCTGCATACAAAGAAGTTGTCTCAAAAAAAATAATTCCCGCATATACCAAAATGGGTGTTTTTCTTGAAACAGAATATTTGCCAAAAGCGAGAATTACCGATGGAATTAATGCCTTGCCAAAAGGAAATGAAATTTATGCATATTACACAAAAAGCTGGACTACAACCTCAAAATCGCCAGAAGAAATTAATCAAATTGGACTAGAGCAAGTGGCAATGCTTCGTTCGGAAATGGAAAAAGTAAAACAAGAATTAGGATTTTCGGGGACGCTTGATGAGTTTATCACCCACGTGAAATCTGATCCGAAAGCAATGCCCTACAAAACAGATAAAGAAGTCATCGGTGCTTTCAATGCGATTTTGGCTAAAATTACCCCAAAATTGAAAACCATGTTTAGCGTCACCCCAAAAACACCATTTGAAATTCGACAGACCGAAAAATTTAGAGAAGCTACCGCAAGTGCCGAATATATTCAGGGAACGCCCGATGGGAAAAGACCTGGGATTTTTTATATCCCAATTCCTGATCCTAAACAATTTAATGTCACCTCAGGAATGGAATCGTTGTTTCTGCATGAAGCAATTCCAGGACATCATTATCAAGTTTCATTACAGCAAGAAAATACAAAACTTCCAAAATTTATGCGTTTTGGTTGGTTCGGTGCCTATGGGGAAGGCTGGGCACATTATTGCGAAACATTAGGCCCGGAATTTGGATTGTACACCGATCCTTATCAAAAAATGGGTTATTTGAGTGATCAAATGTTACGTGCCGTGCGATTGGTAATCGATACAGGAATCCACACAGGAAAAATGAATCGTGAAGAAGCCATTAAGTATTTCCTTACCAATGTCTCTTATGACGCTTCGGGCGCAACTGCAGAGGTAGAGCGTTATATGGCAGTACCCGGTCAAGCTTTAGGTTATAAAATCGGCTCTTTGAAGTTTAGGGAACTTCGGGATCTTTATACTAAAAAATTGGGTGATCGATTCAACTTGGCAAATTTCCACGATGAAGTTTTAAATCAAGGTTGTCTTCCTTTGGATGTTCTCGATCGTAAAATGGCGAACTGGGCAAAGAAACAATAAGTTTTTTACAGAATTAAAATCTGCGAGAGGGATTAAGAAAAGAGCTATTCAAACAGCATTTTCGTAATAAAATCATTTTCTTTATTTCCTCTTGCAGGCGAAAATTCTCTGCCATAAAAGATAATTTGCAAATGAAGTTTGTTCCAAGAACTTTCCGGGAACAATTTTTTTGCATCTTTTTCGGTTTCCACTACATTTTTTCCGGAAGTTAATTTCCATTGAATCATCAATCGGTGAATGTGCGTATCGACGGGAAAAGCTGGAACACCAAACGCTTGACTCATCACTACAGAAGCAGTTTTGTGACCAACTCCAGGAAGTGCTTCTAACTCTTCGAAAGTTTGTGGAATAATTCCGTTGTGCCTTTCTACGAGAAGCTCCGACATTCTTTTTAGGTTTTTAGCTTTCGTATTGGCTAAACCGATTTCTTTAATTAAATATTTGATTTCATCAACTTCCAACTCCTTCATTTTAAAAGGAGTTCCTGCGACTTCGAACAGTTTTGGTGAAATTTGATTCACTTTTTTATCCGTCGTTTGTGCGGAAAGTGCGACTGCGACCAACAAAGTAAAAGGATCGGAATGATCGAGCGGAATGGGAACTTCCGGATATAATTTTTCGAGTTCCGTCATCACGATTGCTGCTCTTTGTTTTTTCGTCATTTTAATTCTAAATTTGAACAAAAATAAACATTATGTTGCAAGTTGGCGATCAATTACCAGAATTTAAAAGTGTAAATCAAGACGGCGAAACCGTAAATTCTACGGATTTTTTAGGAAAAAAATTGGTGGTTTTCTTTTATCCAAAAGCGAATACGCCGGGTTGTACTGCCGAAGCTTGTGACTTAAACGATAATTTTTTAAAACTTAAAAAAGAAGGATATCAATTGTTAGGAATTTCCGCAGATTCTGTAAAAGCACAAAAGAAATTTCATGAGAAGTTTGGTTTTCAATATCCACTTTTGGCGGATGAAACTAAAGATGTCATCGAAAAATTTGGAGTTTGGCAACTGAAAAAATTCATGGGCAGAGAATTTATGGGAATCGTTCGAACGACCTTTATTTTCGATGAAAAAGGAATTTGCACACAGATTATCGAAAAGGTAAAAACCAAAGAAGCCGCAAAACAGATTTTGGAAACTATTTAAATAAAATTGTTGCTAAAAATGCACGAATAACAGATATTCGTGCATTCGTGGTAATTTTTCTACATCAACATTCTCTGCGCTTTTTTCACACCTTCCGTTAAAATATCAATTTCTTCAAAAGTGTTGTAAACCGCAAAACTTGCACGAACGGTTCCTGCGATTTTATAAAAATCCATAATTGGTTGCGTGCAGTGATGACCGGTTCTCACAGCGATTCCGAGTTTGTCGAGAATCATTCCGACATCGGAAGAAATCCCAACGCCTTCCAAATTGAAAGAAACCACTCCAGTTCTATTGGCTTTTTCGCCATAAATTTTCAGTCCGTCGATTGCTAATAATTTCTTTTGAGCATAATCCAGCAAAGCGTTTTCGTGATTTTGCAAATGTTCGTGACCAATATTTTCAATGAAATCTACGGCAGTTCCTAAAGCGATATTTCCGCCAACATTCGGAGTTCCGGCTTCGAATTTAAAAGGCAAATCTGCATAAGTTGTTTCTTCAAAAGAGCATGTTGCAATCATTTCTCCGCCACCGTGGAAAGGTTGAATTTTCCTCAGAATTTCTTCTTTTCCATACAAAATTCCAGTTCCCATTGGAGCGTACATTTTGTGTCCAGAAAAAACGAAAAAATCACAATCCATTTTCTGAACATCAATTTTGAAATGCGGAGCCGATTGTGCGCCGTCGATAACGATCATCGCATTTGAATTTGCTCTGGTTTTTGCAATGATTTCTTCAATAGGATTAATGATTCCTAAAGCATTAGAAACTTGATTAACAGAGACAATTTTCGTTTTTTCGCTTAAATTTTTATCTAAAAAATCGAGCTGTAAAATACCGTTTTCGTCGATTGGGATTACCTTCAATTTTGCACCAGTTCTTTCGCATAACATTTGCCACGGAACGATATTCGAGTGATGTTCGAGATAAGAAATGATAATTTCATCATTTTCTTTAATTAAATTCAATAAAGAATAGGCAATAAGGTTGATTCCTTCGGTTGTTCCTTTGGTGAAAATAACTTCAAAATCATTTTTTGCGTTGATGAATTTTTGGATTTTTCTTCTCGAAATTTCCATTTCTTCCGTCGCTAATTGACTCAAAGTGTGAATTCCGCGGTGAACATTGGCGTTGATTTCCGTGTAATATTTTTGCCAAGAATCGAGAACGGAAAGCGGTTTCTGCGAAGTTGCGGCATTATCAAAGTACACCAAATCTTTCCCATTAATTTTCTGATTAAGAATTGGGAATTGGCTGCGAATATATTGTAAATCGAACATTTTGCTTATTTAGAATGCTTCAAATTTACGAAATTTTAAATTGAATAATATTTATTTAGATGAGAGATTTAATGACAAGAAATAGGAGATTTTTGTTTCTCTTCTAATTCTTTGAGGCAGAGATAGAGCGTCTTCATTAATATTACGCATTCACCATTTTAAATTTAAACGCAACGGCTCAACGTTTTTTTACTAATAGCCTGAATTCGATTGTTATTATAGAATAAAAAAACTGCAATAAAAGTCGAAATAAATATCTTTAAGCTCTTATATATGAATGATTTATGTAAGATTTGTCTTGTGGTTTTTTTTGAAAACTTAGCGAGATAATTTCATCTTTAAATAAACCACCATTTACAAAGGGAAAATCTGTAATATAATTGGGAAAATCGGTTTTTCGGGAATTGAGTTTCGCAAATAAATCTTCTAAATCGGAGCCGTTTTCTGCTATATTATTAGCAATGACATTGGTAAACAATCTTTCCTTATCGAAAATCGCTGTATCTTCTACAAAAAAATAAAACAAGAATCGAGACAGTAAAGTATTCAAACTTTGGCAAAGTTAGATTCGCTAACATCGGGAAAAGAAAATTCTTTTGAAGCAAATTTAACCAATCTTTATATTTCACCATTGGTACTTTTTTTGTTGGTTAGTTCCCAAATATCACATCATGGAAAATAATAATTTAAAAACACTTTCAGAAGTTCTTGCTATTCTCAAAGATCGAGGAGTCACTAAAGAAATCACAATGAATTCTCAAAAACAAATGGTTTTGGGTAACGAAGAAAAAAAATATCAACCAGCGGATTTGTGTATCGTAAAGTCTTACCGATTTGAAGGAGACAGCAGCGCAGATGACAATGCAGTTTTGTATTTGATAGAAGATAAAGAAGGTGAATTATCTACGATATTGGATTCCTACGGTGGCGAAAGCAATTACAGTGGTGAGGAGTTCGCCAATTTCTTACGAAAAGTCCCAGTACAGGAAAATGAAAAACATAATATTGACTAATAGAAAATCCGATTCATTAATTTACGAATCGGATTTTTTTCTTGAACAGATTAACGCAGTTCCCTTAAAATCAGATTCAAGTGTTACAAAAAAAACTCAGAATTTATGAATTTCAGAGAGTTTTGCAGGTCACACGTTCAAGTCCTTTAGGCGCTCTAAATTCCAAGAAATCATTAAACACAACATTTTCAACGAGATGTATTTTTTTTTCAATCTAAAGTCTTTAGTGTTTTTCGCAAAGCTAAGTTGCTTATTTGTATCTGTTTGATTTACAAATGTGTACAAAATTCAGCTCAAAGAAACAAATCTAAGTTTCTGTATAATAATACTTTACAATAATGCAATTGAAAGAATAAGTTAATTTTAATGGATTTATCCTTACCGAATGTTTATTTTGCTTTTATATTCAAAATAAAATCTATGTAAATTCAAAATAAAATATTTTAAAATATTATAATATTCTGTTTATCAGTAGGTCTTCTTATGTAAATTCAAAATAAAACTTATGTAAATTCAAAATAAGGATTATCTTTGTAAGTAAATCTTAAGGATATGATTGTTAAAAGAACATTGGAAGACACCATTCGAAAATACATCAAATTATTTCCTGTAATCGCCGTAAATGGTCCGAGACAATCGGGGAAAACCACCCTTTTGAAATCCGCTTTCCCAGAATATCAATACATTTCTCTTGAAAATCCGGATATTCGGACGATTGCGGAGGCAGATCCAAATTCTTTTTTGGAAAAATATTCTGATAAAATAATTTTTGATGAAGTGCAGCGCACGCCGAAACTTTTCTCGTTCTTGCAAACCAAGGTTGATAATGACAAAATTCAAGGACAATATATTCTTTCGGGATCGCAAAATTTTCATTTGATGCAGAATATTACCCAAAGTTTGGCGGGAAGAGTTGCGATGTTCAAACTTTTTCCGTTTGATAATCAAGAACTTTCTTCTGCGGATTTGTTGCCTATTCATTTTGAAACGTTAATTGCCAAAGGATTTTATCCTGCGCTTTTCGACCGAGAAATTCCTTCCGATATTTTTTATCAAAATTATATTGAAACCTATATTCAAAGAGATTTGAGTGAGCTTTTAAACATTCGAGATTTAATGGCTTTTCGGCGATTTCTCCGGCTTTGTGCGGGACGAGCAGGACAAATTTTGAATTTGAGTGCTTTGGCAAAAGATTGCGGAATTTCTCAACCAACAGCAAAATCTTGGCTTTCGATTTTGGAAAGCAGTTTTATCGTTTTTTTGCTAGAGCCGTATTATGAAAACTTCAATAAAAGGATTATCAAAAGTCCGAAGCTGTATTTTTACGACACGGGATTACTGTGTTATTTGTTGAATATTCCGAATGCCGAAAAGTTTTCTGAAAATAGATTAATAGGAAATATTTTCGAGAACTTCATTATTGCAGATTTGCAAAAAGAAAATGCACATCATTATTCGCTTCAGAACTATTGGTTTTGGAGAGATAGCAACGACAACGAAGTTGATTTGATAAGTGAAGGAAAAGGTAATTTGAAAATTGCTGAAATAAAATCTACAAAAACAATTAGCGACAAACTATTTTCGAATTTGCGTTATTTTGCGAAAACTTTTCCTTTGAAAATTGATGAAAAACAATTGATTTATGGTGGTGAAACTTCGATGAAGAAAAACAATATCGAGATTATTTCTTGGAGAAATAATTTTATGTAAATTCAAATTAAAATCTATGTAAATTTAAAATAGATTTTCAAGTTATTTTGTATTAATTTGATTATTATGTATTTATTTTATGTAAATTCAAAATAAAATCTATGTATATTCAAAATAGAAATATTTTAATGTCGCTTTTGAATACAATTTATCTGTTCTTTTGATTGATATTTAAAATGGTTATAAATTGTTAAAGTTGATGAAATTGGTTAATTTTATGGAATTGGATTTTTCTTGGTAAGAAAAACCGAAACTGAATAATAGCTCCGATTGCAGCGACATCCTTTTTTGGTGATTGAGCATAGCCGAAATCACCAAAAAAGATACAGCGGAAGGCGGGACTGAACTTGGATAGCAGCGGAAATTTTGTTGCTCCTAAAAAAAATAAAAAATGAATTACAGAACAGAAAAAGACACAATGGGCGACGTTCAAGTTCCTGCCGATAAATTTTGGGGCGCACAAACCGAACGATCAAGAAATAATTTTAAAATTGGCGAAGAAGGTTCAATGCCTCATGAAATTATCGAAGCGTTTGCGTATTTGAAAAAAGCGGCTGCGTTTACGAATGCAGAATTAGGAGTGCTTTCTTCTGAAAAAAGAGATATGATTGCTAAAGTTTGCGACGAAATTTTAGAAGGAAAACTGAACGATCAATTTCCGTTGGTGATTTGGCAAACCGGTTCTGGGACACAATCGAATATGAATGTGAACGAAGTGATTTCTAATAAAGCTCACGTTAATAACGATGGGATTTTAGGCGAAAAATCTGAAATTCATCCGAACGATGATGTAAATAAATCTCAAAGTTCCAACGATACTTTTCCAACAGCAATGCATATCGCGGCGTTTAAAAAAGTGGTTGAGCATACTTTGCCTGCAGTTGAAAAATTGAGAAATACTTTACACGAAAAAGCTGAAAGTTTTAAAACCGTTGTGAAAATCGGACGAACGCATTTGATGGATGCAACGCCTTTAACTTTGGGTCAGGAATTTTCGGGTTATGTGGCGCAACTCGATTATGCCATGAAAGCGATTACGAATACTTTCGAACATTTGCAGGAAATTGCTTTGGGCGGGACGGCTGTAGGAACGGGTTTGAATACTCCTAAAGGCTATGATGTTTTGGTCGCAAAATACATTTCGGACTTTACGGGACTTCCGTTTGAAACGGCACCGAATAAATTTGAAGCTTTAGCCGCTCATGATGCGATTGTAGAAACTCATGGTGCGCTTAAGCAACTGGCGGTTTCGCTTTATAAAATTGCGCAAGATATTCGGTTTTTAGCTTCTGGACCGAGAAGTGGAATTGGTGAAATTCATATTCCGGAAAATGAACCTGGTTCTTCAATCATGCCAGGGAAAGTTAATCCTACTCAAAATGAAGCAATGACGATGGTTTGCGCACAAGTTTTGGGTAATGACACCACGATTTCTTTCGCTGGAACGCAGGGAAATTTTGAACTGAATGTTTTCAAACCGGTGATGGCGTATAATTTCTTGCAATCTGCTCAATTGTTAGGAGACGCTTGTATTTCGTTTAACGATCATTGCGCCGTTGGAATTGAACCGAATGAGCCTAAAATTAAAGAGCTGGTCGAAAAATCTTTAATGTTAGTTACGGCTTTAAATACCCATATCGGTTACGAAAACGCCGCAAAAATTGCAAAAACCGCTCACAAAAACGGAACGACTTTAAAAGAAGAAGCGATTCATCTCGGACTTTTAACCGCAGATCAATTTGATGAATGGGTGAAACCTGAGGATATGGTTTAGGTTAGACGAATAGATTATAGACAAATAGACAAAAAACTCTGGGAAATTTCCCAGAGTTTTTTGTTGATATGAATATGAATGAAAATATTATAAACCAAGACCCAAACCAATGACCAATGCTTTATCATTTGGGAAATGACTGTTTTTAAAGTAATTGCTGAAATCTTTCTTTACAAACAAACTAAGACTGTTGTAAGAAAAAGTAACTTGACCGCCATAAACAAAAGGATTAACCTGATAATTTGATCTGTTTCTGAAATCATCACCGTTTCCTCGTACAATATTATTCGTGGACATTTGTACACCGCCATACATATTTGCAGCAACTCTAAATCCATCAGAATAGCTTCTGTATTGGATATCCATTCCGACATTTTTTAGTTTAGAAAAATTATATTGAAATCCAAGAGGAACCATAAGATACCCCGTTCTCAATTTACTTTTATCAATATTGCCGCCGTAGTTTTCTACAGAAACTCCTGCATTACTATCTTTCGCAAAAATCATATTATTATCGAGACGCACGGTTCTCCAAGAAAGTCCGATACCAGAAATTAAACCCCACGGACTCGTTCTGCTAAACTGATAATTATATTTTAAACCGATTTCCAGATTGTTGTTATAGCCGATGTTTTTATCCAAATCGTTATCAGCTAAATTATTGGTAAGCATCATAATACCATAAGTGAAATATCCAGAAAAGTTGTTGGTAGCGCGAAATTTCTTCAACAGGTTCTCTCTTAATTGTTCCTCCGAATTAACATCAGTATTTAGTAAAGAATATCTTACCTGTTTTTGAATAACGGCATCAAGATCAAATCCCAAATCTTCAATTTTCTGATCTATTTTTTCTGCGTAGCGATCCGATATTTCCGTTTTTTGTAGATCAAAGTCAGCTTTGTCTAAATTTTTACTTTGAAGAACTTTGAGTTCGGCTTCCATTAGTGTTTTTTCTTCCTGAATAATCGTATTGATTTTCAAAGCGTATTCTTCTACTTTCTCTTTAACCACCGGACTTATCTCCGTTCCTTTTTTAGAGGGAAGGTTAAATGTTAATGCTTTTTGCGCGTTAATAGAAGAGGAGGTAAAAAGACATACCAAGCCCATCATGATAATTTTTTTGATCATAATATTAATTTTTTAAAGTTTATATTGAATTATTTTGAGTTGAGATCTATTGTTGCCACATTGCTTCCATCTTTGGAATTTTCAATAACATCTTTGTGTTCAACCGAAAAAAGTAAGGTTGATGGATCAACAAATCTTTTTCTCTTGACAGGAATTTTTGCGGAATCTATTTTTGCAATACTGGTTGAACTCGGATTAATCGCATTTTCTATGATGTCCTTTTTCTGTTTTTCTTTTATAAAAGCAATTTCAGTTCTACTTGCAATAACTTCAGGTTTAGATATTTTAGTTTCTTGAGGAGAAATGACCTCTTTGTTTTTTAATGGAGCAGTTTCATTTTTCTTGGTAAATCGAGGAGAAACTTCAACGATAATGTTTTTTGTTGGTTGAGAAATCTCAGATTGAACTTTTGTTTCTACCATTTGAGATGGAGGAATTTCATCATTATTATAGATTAAAATAACTCCTAAGCTAAAAAGTAAAGCCAAACAAGCTGCCACTAGAAACCAGTTTACTTTAGATTTTTTTGAAGTCTGATTTGAAGTTTTACTTTCAATTTCAGCCCACAAATCTCTCGTCGGAGTAATTTCTCGCTCGTCGATTTGCTTTTTAATTTGCTGTTCTATATTAGATTTCGAGGTATTCATTTTTTAAATTTTTCTGTTGCTGAAAGTAGATTTTTCGGAGTTTCTCTTTTGCTCTAAAGAGTTGGGTTTTACTCACTGAAACAGAAATATTAAGTATTTCGGAAATTTCCTGATGCGAACAATCTTCTAAAACATAAAGGTTAAAAACCATTCGATACGCATCGGGAAGTTGATCTAAAAGTTCCTGCGCATTGAAATCAAAATCAGTGATTTCATCATGAAAATCTTCCAGAAAAGATGGGTGAATGTAATCAATATAAAAAACCGCTTTCTGGCTTTTAATTAAATTAAGACATTCGTTCACCACAATTTTCCTAGCCCAACCTTCAAGGTTTCCCTCGCCACGAAAACTGTCGATATTTTTAAAGATCTTACAAAATCCTTTGATCACACAATCTTCCGCTTGATATAAATCGCTGATGTAACTTTTGCTCACGCTTAGAAATCTTTTCACATTCTGTTCATAGAAGATTTTCTGCGCAGCCGGATCCTGTTTTTTCAGGCGGCTCAACAAATCATCTTTTTTATTATTGAACAAAATCTTCATACTTATTCTATTTCTACTTTAAAGACAAAAAAATATTGAAAAGGTTACAGAAAAAAACAGATTTTTATTGTTTAAACTGTAAGTAGCTGATAATGAATTAAAAAAAATCAGTTTCTATTAAAAAAAATGGATTTTAGTTGGGGATTTAAACTTCTACCGAAGTCGCAAAAAAATCTTCTAATTCTCTTAACGTTTCTGGCGTTGTGATAATATCTTTTACTATTTGACCTTTGTCTAATAAAACAATTCTGTTGCTCACTTCCGTTGTATGAGCCAAATCGTGACTGGAAATTAAAAATGTTACTTGTTCTTTATTCGTCCAATCTTTAATTAATTTTTTTAATTTAATTTGAGTGGAAGGATCGAGATTCGCAAAAGGTTCATCTAAAACAATGATTTCCGGAGTTCCGATTAAAGCACCTACAATGCCGACTTTCTTCTGATTTCCTTTAGATAAATCCCGAACGTATTTCTTGGCATTTAAAATTTCACCATTAAAAAAATCGTGGAATTGTTTTAGAAACTCGTCAACGTTGGCTTTATTTTGTCCACGAAGTTCGCCCAAGAAATAAAAATATTTTTCGGGAGTTAAATAGCCGATCAAAAAAGTATCGTCAATAAATGCAGAAACCTTCTTTTTCCAGTTTTCATTTTCATTGACTTTATTGCCATCGATTTCTATAAAACCCGTCGTAGGTTCTATTAAATCTAATAAAAGACTGAAAAGTGTTGTTTTCCCAGCGCCGTTATTTCCGACCAAACCGAAACTTTCACCTTTTGGAATTTCGAGATTTTCGATGTAAAGAACTTTTTTCGTTCCGTAAACTTTAGATATATTTTGAATGGAAATCATCTGATAGATATTAAAAATTAGAAAAAATTAAACTTTTTTAAAGGCTTCGATTGTTGAATATTTCTCGGTTTTGTAAACTTTAACAATGATATCGAAAATTTTATCTCGAATCAAAAAACCGATAATTCCTAAAATGGCTAAACTCCCAACCGCTGGATAAATTCCGAAGAAATATTTAGCAATTGCAAAAACGCCCATTGGTAAAATCATTTGTGGAAGCATGAGTAACATGATTTTCATATTAAAATTATTTCCGCCGCCGCCGAAGGATTTGCTTTTAGAATTCAAATCAATTGGTTTTTTATTAAAGGCGCCTGCCAATAAAGTGATGTAAGAATTCACGCCCAGATTATATAAACCCGCTGCGAGAACGGTGAGATACAATTCCCAACTGATAAAAAGATAAGCAGAAGATAAAATGATTGAAGCAAAAATTCCCATCACGATTAACGCCCATTTTCCTTTCAAATATTCTTTATATGGAACATTAGAAGTCATCATTAGCGGATAATACGAACTATCCCAACTCGGAACACGTTGACCAAACATCAGCATAAATCCGCCCGTTATGAAAATTCCGGTAAATAATTGCATGAAACTACTTTCGTAACCTTTAGAAAAAGTGAGTAAGCCGTAAAACAGAAAAAAGATGCTCATTGTTAAAGCAGATTTTGCGGCTTTACTTCTTTTCAATAAACGGATGTCATTATTAATGAAAGTTCCCATCACGCCATATTTATTTAAAAAAGCGATGTTTTCGGTTTTCCCTTCGGCGACTTTTAATTCAAGTCCTTTATCCAGATAAAAGTTTTTATAAATTTCCTGATAAGCGAGATACGCTACTAAAATTGCCAAAATCACGGGAAGTAAAAAAGCGCCAGGATATTGGTAAAAACTATAAAATATGT
>NZ_JBAVFG010000101.1:0-2947 GCF_049588135.1 Kaistella sp.
TTATTTGATTTTTGATTTTAAAAAAAACCAATAAAAAAAGCAATTGTTCAATCATAAAATTTTTGAAAACAATGGTTTTCTTAACAAGATAAATGGCTCTGAATTTTGATGATCGTTGCTCGAATCCTCGGAAATAGTGGTTGAAGATATCTTAGCCGTCACAAATAATTAATCGAAAGGGGTTTTACAACAAAAAACCGATTGAATAATCGGTTTAATGAGTTTCTTATCATTTGTGTTTTGATATTACAAAAGTAAACTTTAGTTATGGGTCATAAAAGAGTGGAATCACCCTAATTTAACACAAATCATGCTTTATCGCGTAAAGTACAATTCCTACTCTGGTTTTCACATTGAGTTTTGCAAAAATAGAATCTCTATAGCCATCAATAGTTCTTGGACTAACGCACATTTGTTCTGCAATTTCTTTATAGGTAAGTTCGGAACAAGCCAATTTAATAAACTGTGTTTCTCGTTCTTTTAATGAACTATTTATTTCTTGATTTTCTTTTGCTTCTGTTTTTATTTTCAGCAAACTTTGGGTTACAATATCGGTGTAGAAAATTCCTTTTTCATGTACGATATTTATAGCATCAAAAAGAATATCGGGTGACATATCCTTGAGTAAGTAACCTTTTGCTCCTGCTTTCAACATACCGATAATTGTACTTTCATTATCCTCCATTGTTAAGGCAATTACCTTTAGGTCGGGATAGTTTTTAGTAATTTCCATGGTTGTTTCGATGCCGTTTTTTCGTGGCATATTGATATCCATTAAGACAACTTCAGGAAATGTTTTGCGGTGTTCAAGCTGTTTTAGGAAATCTTCGCCATTATAACAATTCATCACCACTTGGAATCTGGGATTAAATGAAATCATGTTTTCTATCGCTTTAGAAACTAACTTATGGTCATCTACGATTGCTATTTTTATTCTTTCCATGGTGAGGGTTTTTTATAAGTAATAGTAATTTCTGTTCCTAGGTTTTCTATGGATTTAATGTTAAAAGTAGCATTAATAATTTGTGCGCGATTTTTAATATTTTCTAATCCGCTGCCATCATTTCTATGTTTTGCATTAAATCCTACACCGTAATCATTAATATTAATTTCAGTGAAATTTAGATGATCCTCTATTTTTATTAATATTTTATTTGATTCGGCGTGCTTGATTACATTATTAATAGACTCTTGTATTATTCGAAATAAAATTAAGGCATGATCCGATTTGATTTCTAAATCGTGATTATTAACAAAGTATTCTACATCCATCAACTCTAATCGCTCGATTCTGAAAATTTCCCTTTCCAATGACTCGATAAACCCAAAATGCTTTACTTGCTTACTAATAAATACTTTAGATAGGTTTCTGATATCTTGAATGCATTCACCAATCAATTGATTAATTTCCTGGGCAATATTGGCTTTATCTTCCTCATTTGACAGAGCAAGTTTATTGGTCATTAACCTTGCTACAGACAGTTTTTGTCCTAAATCGTCGTGCAGTTCTTGCCCTATATAATTGAGGGTTTGTTCCTTAATTTCTATTTGAGAAATCGCCAATTCTTGTTCGAATATCGCTTCTTTTTTTTGTTGAGATAAAAGAAGTTCTGATTTTTTCTTGATGAAAATCCCATAAACTAAAACCATCATTAAAATTACAATTAAAATAATGAAGGTGGTTATGGTAAGCAGAAAATCGGTTTCTGTAAGATTCACTTTTTTAAATTAATATTTCGTGCAAAAAAAATCCCTGTTATCAGAATAGAATATCCAAGAATATTTACAATAAATAAAATTATGAAAAAAATGTTAATATTCATCATTTCCATGGCAGTATTCCTAATAATCATTAAAGGGATAACACCTAAATAGATTGACATTAATCCAATACAGATCCAGAATGGGTAGTAGGACTTGATATTTAGAATTTTATTGGAGTTAAAAGTCTCGTACAAAACCAGATAAATATTACCAAGCAATAGCAGAACTTCGATAATGTAAAATTTTAAAGAAAATTTCGTAAAGAAGTTTTCAGAAAAAACTACAAATAAAGCATAACATATAAGAAAAACACCAGTCAAAATCAAGTTTAATTTTTTTGATTTTTTTAACTCTAAAACATCGTGGAAATATAAAAAGAACATCAAAAAAACAACTAAGCTAGTCCCTATTGTATAAATAGGAACACTATTAAATCGATAAGTAGATATGCGAATCGCAAAAATCAGCATGTCAGCGAAAATTAGGATTCCACTAGCAATAATAAAATAACTAATTCCTTTGCCAAGTTTATTTCTTTTAACTAGTAGTAAGATAAAAAATATCACCATCTGTAAAAGTTGGATGATACTGGCGGCATCCCTATTCCATTCAATCATCTTACTATATTTAATAAGGAGGACAAATTTGTCCAAAATTTAAATTTGGTAATCCTTCTCTGTCATCAGTTCCTGCTGAAATTTTTTGTTTTGATGAATCTAGATCTTCTGGTGAAAAAAAGATGGTTTGATATCCGCTATAAGCTGAATTTAACCTTGGGTCAAAATGATCTTCGGGATATTTTCCTAAGGTGATTCTAATTCCTTTATTTTTAATTCCCGTTTTTTCCATGCCTTCGCGAATCATGTTGATATACTCTTGTAAAACTTCTAAATCATAGGTATAATACTTGGAATCAGGTTTTGTAGCAGGTCGTTTTGTATTAATTGCTGCATAATTAGTTTTTTCATATTCTGTTGCCAATACGTCAGTTTCTTTCTTTGTAATCAAATGCTTTCCTAATTCGCTCATAATTTTAATTTTAATTTTAACAAATCTATAAGTTAATTTGCATATAATTATGAGTGAAAACACCCAAAGAAAAATATATTTTCAACCAATCTTGTCCTAAATAAAATTAAGCCTTTAAAATTCTACTTTCAGTGATTTTCAAAAAACATTCATC
>NZ_JBAVFG010000102.1:0-2372 GCF_049588135.1 Kaistella sp.
AACCAAAACCGCTTTCGCCGAATTTTTTAATGATGATTTAAAATTAGATGTTGAAACTTTTGAGCATTTAAAAAAAATCATGATCAAAAGAAACCGCGAACATTTACTGAAAATCAATAAAAATCAAGCAGTTGTGTTGTCGAAAGCCAGGGTTTTTCAAAATGAAAACGGAACTGCGCCTTGTCAAATGATCGAAGAAAACGGCAAAATTGCGATTTGTCTTCCGGGAGTTCCTTATGAAGTGAAACCTTTCATTAAAAATCAAATTATTCCTTTTCTTAAAGATAAATTTGCTTTAAATCACATTGAAACTAAAATTATTTCGGTGGTCGATTTCCCTGAAAGTTTGCTTTCCGAAACCATCGAAAATTGGGAAATTTCGCTTCCCGAAAATATTTCACTATCCTATTTACCCATCGGAAACCGGGTGAAATTAAGAATAACCGGAACAGGAAATGATTTGCAAAAGATTGAAAACGAATTAAATAAAGAAATTGAAAAGCTGAAACCGTTAATCGGAGAAAAAGTAATTGCTTGGGACGGAAACGAAATTCAGGAAATATTAAAAGAAATTTTAATTGAAAAAAAACTCACGATTTCTACCGCCGAAAGTTGTACGGGCGGAGAATTATCCCGTTTAATTACTTCAGTTTCCGGAAGCTCCAAGTATTTTTCGGGCGGAATTATTCCTTATGATTTTCATAAAAAAATTGAAATCTTAGGCGTTTCCGAGAAAACAATTTCCGAAAAAACCGTAGTTTCCGCAGAAGTTGCCCAAGAAATGAGTTGGGGTTGCCAACAATTATTCAAAACCGATATATCACTTTCTACGACTGGGGTTTCGGGTCCGAATTCCGATGGATTTAATAATGAAATCGGAACGGTTTTTTATTCGATTCGGGTGAATGATTTCGAAAAAACAAATCGGCTTTTTTTACCCCATTTGGAGCGAAATGATTTTGCAAACTTTGTTTCGCAACGTGTTTTACAAGATTTGGTAGGGATTTTGATTAAAGAAAAGCAGTGAAGTTTCTTCAGGATTTAAAATAGATATCCGTTGAAACCGTTTATTTAAAAAGTAAAATCAATATCATTATGAAGAAAGTATTAGGAAGTTTTTTGGTTCTGGCGTTTCAGTTTTCATTGGCGCAATCTACCAGAAATGTTGGCGAATTTTCGTCATTAAAGGTTTATGACAAAATCACGGTAACACTCATTCATTCCGATCAAAATAAAGTGGAAAGTAGTAATTCCGATGTGGAAACCGTGAACAAAAACGGCGAACTGAAAATACGAATGGCGCCAACGAAAATTCTGCAAGGAGATCAGGTTTCGGTGAAAGTTTTTTATGAAAATCTGAACGATATTCAGGCAAGTCAAGGTTCATCAATTTTATCATCAGAAAACTTGGAATCGAAAATGTTGTCGCTCACTTCCAACGAAGGTTCGAAAATAAATTTAACGGTTGATGCCGGAAAATTAAACATCAAAACCAATTCGGGCGGAGAAATAAAAATTTCGGGGAAAGCTGATAACCAAGATATTATAGTGAATTCCGGTGGAAAGTATTTAGGAAAAAATTTAGATTCGAAGAACGCAACGGTGACTACCAATGCCGGCGGGATTGTAGAAGTAAATGTTTCCGAATCGGTAAATGCCACCACAAGAGCCGGCGGAGTTATTGATGTTTACGGAGATCCCAACGATCGAAAAATGAAAAACGTAATCGGTGGGAAAATTAACTTTAAATAGGATTATTAACCGGATTCTTCTTTAAAAAGGAGCTTTTTTGATTTAGAGCCTGTTTAAATTTATTTTAAACATATTAGTCACATTAGTTTCAAATATTTTTTTTATTAAGAAGAACACATTAGTAGGAAAATCAAAGATTTTCCATACTCATTGAAAATATTGGTATGGAATAAATTTCAATTTGCCTCCTATTTTTTATTTTTTTATCTGAATTGGCGAACCTCTTTGAGATTTTTCTTAACGCAAAAATCTCCTAAGTCGGGTGGATTTCTTTTTTATGGGTTAGCGTATTTATTTAAACTTGGTGTTTGTATTTGGGGGTTGCTTCGGCGCTTCACTTCGTTGCGCTTCTCGCAATGACTGGTTTTTTTGGGTTTTTGATAAAAGCCTCCCCGGAGGGAGGCTGGTTCCGTTTTGGTTATTTTGATTTCTTTCTGAAACGGATCAGTAGAAATTTTACCGCGAGGGTGAAGAGGTAGCTCGAGATTCCTCCGAGGCCTGCCAAAATGATGGTTTTGAGGACCTCCCCGCTTTCAATCTGCATCAGTATAATGATTGCCATGCCGCTAAAGGCACTGATGCGCTGTGAGGGGTCGAAGTACATCACGGTGGTCCTTCTT
>NZ_JBAVFG010000103.1:0-2086 GCF_049588135.1 Kaistella sp.
ATGGAGAAATTCATAGTGAGTTATTTTTTCAAAGATAAAAATATGTTTTCGCTAAAGCCAATTAATGCACACAAAAAAATAAGCGGGCTAATTCCGATAACTATCGGAATCACTCCTATTGATAATTCCAGTGAATTAAAATAACTTGAGAACCTATTGTTCCTACCGAAATTTGTTTTACGATAATGAACGAAAGCGTCTTTGTTTACCTTAAAATCCAATGAATGTAATACAAATCTTTGTCTTGCTTTGCGTTGTTTTTTTTTTTAAACGCAAGGATAAACAAAGTAAAATTAAACATCAATCTTCATAATTTTAAGTCAGACAAAGGCGGTTTCGCTTATTTAAATCCCGAAAATTATCAGGGTACCAATTTAAGAATATCAGTTATTTATATTGTTTCATCCTAAATAATAACAGTTATTCAAATTAAATTTCATCCATGATAAACCCGTGAAAAAACAATTTTCCCGTTTTTTATTTCCAAAACTTCGCCTATTTTCATATCTTCTTCCTCATCCACTTTTCGGATATATTCCATGAAAACCTGCTCAGAATCAGCGGTTAATCGCTGAACTTCATATTGCAAACTCGGCAATCTTTCGAAACAATCTTTCCACCAATTTCTCAAAGCGTTTTTTCCTTGAATTAAACCTTGGGTTTCGGGTTCCTGAATTTTCAATTTCGGACTGAAATGTTCTGCATTGTCGTCATAAAGAGAAAGTAAATTTTCCAAATGATGTTCGTTGAAAGCTTTAAACCAAAGTGTTGCAATGTTTTTTAAATCTTGTGGATTCATTTAGCTGATTGTTAATGGTTATCGTTGATTGTTCAAAATTACTAAACATTGAATAATAAATTTTGAATTAAAAAAGTATCGCTTTTTCCAGTTCCAGTAATTTTTGTTTGCGCCAAATCCCACCTCCATAACCGGTTAAAGTTCCATTGCTACCAATAACCCGATGGCAAGGAATTAAAATGGAAATTTTGTTCATTCCATTGGCATTGGCAACGGCGCGAACTTTTTTTACATCGCCCAGAACTTCAGATTGTTTGCGGTAATTCCAAGTTTCGCCATAAGGAATTTTCAGTAAAATCTTCCAAACACTTTTCTGGAATTCGGTTCCAACAGGACTTAAAGGAACGGTGAATTCTTTCAACTTTCCTTCAAAATAAAGTTTGAGTTCTTTTTCTAAAATTTTGAAATGTGGATTTTCACCTTGAACAATCGTGGCATTTAATGATTTTGCTAAATCTTTAAACTCGGTTTCCAACATTTTCCGATCGGTGAATTCCAACATACAAATTCCTTCTTCCGTTGCCGCAGCGTACATTGTTCCAATCGGCGTTTCGATTCTTTTTAGATCAATAATTTTTTGTTCTTTTGAGTTTTTCGGTGAAACACCAAAGATATTTTTAAAACTTTCACTGAAGCCACTTAAACTTTCAAAACCGCTATCATAAGCAGTTTCCATAATGTTTTCTCCTTGTTGAAGTTTTTTGAAAGCGGTATTTAATCGAAACATTCTTTGAAACGCCTGAAACGTCATTCCGTGATTTTTCTGAAACCATCTTCGCATTGTTGCAGGTTCAATTCCACGTTTTACCAAATCATAATCTTTAAATTTCTGTGAAGGATTTTCAGATAATTCTTTTAAAATTTGTTGAATATAATCGGGCGTTTGATCCAAATTTTCCAATGGTTTACAAACTTTGCACGGTCGATAACCTTTTAAAATTGCGGCTTTTGTATTATCGAAAAATTCTACATTTTCAGGTTTTGGTTTTCTGGCAGTACAATTTGGACGACAAAAAATTCCGGTGGTTTTCACGCCCATCCAAAATACACCCTCGAAATCGGGGTTTTTATCTAAACTCGCTTGATACATGACTTCGTCTGATAAATTCATAAGTAATGAGTAATTTGCAATGAGTAATATTTTACAAATTTATCTTAAAAAATATTCTTTCTGCAACCGAAATATCGACAAGTATTTTTTTGCAGCAACATCTTTTTCTGTTTGCTTAATTTCTTTCAACTTTTCTGTGATTTTCACAACAGCTTCCGAATTTCCTGTTTTTAAAG
>NZ_JBAVFG010000104.1:0-8138 GCF_049588135.1 Kaistella sp.
GGATATATTACTCCAGATAGTTTTGTAAAAGCAGAAGCTGAAATGGAAGAACCAACAGAAAACGAAGCAAAATCAGAAAAAATCGAAACGAAAAAAGCCGCTCCAAAAAAAGAAAAAGTAGCAACCCCGAAAGTGAAAGCTGCAACTTCTTCAGCGAAATCAGCACCGAAAAGTACGCATAGAAAAATGGGATAAATTCCCTTTTTCTTTTAAATATCACCTTGTCAAATTTAAAATATTGACAAGGTTTTTTATTTAAACTAAATTTGCAATTTGTATCCTTCATCAAAAACCCAAAAACTCATGAACTCCAGACAAGAACAACTAGACGCTTTCAATCGCTTACTCGATATCATGAATGATCTACGCGAAAAATGTCCGTGGGATCAAAAGCAAACGTTGCAATCGCTTCGCCATTTGACTCTGGAAGAAGTATATGAACTTTCTGATGCTTTGTTGAATGAAGATTTACACGAAATTAAAAAAGAATTAGGCGATGTTTTGTTGCATTTGGTTTTCTATGCGAAAATAGGTTCCGAGAAAAATAGCTTCGATATTGCCGATGTCATTAATTCTTTAAATGAAAAACTGATTTTCCGTCATCCTCATATTTATGGTGATGTAGAGGTAAAAGATGAAGAAGAAGTTAAACAGAACTGGGAAAAACTAAAGTTGAAAGAAGGCAATAAATCGGTACTTTCGGGGGTTACAAAAGGAACTCCGAGTTTGATAAAAGCATACCGGATTCAGGATAAAGTAAAAGGAATCGGCTTTGAGTTTGCCAATGCCGAAGATGCCTGGAAAAAAGTAGATGAAGAATTAGCCGAGTTTCATGCTGAAACTGATCTTGATAAAAAGGAACAGGAATTGGGAGACGTCTTTTTCTCGCTCATCAATTACGCCAGGATTTCCGGGATCAATCCTGATTCAGCTTTAGAAAGAACGAATAATAAATTCATTTCGAGGTTTCAGAAAATGGAAGATTTGGCTATCAATAAAAACCTAAAATTAGCAGATTTGAATCTCGAACAAATGGATGAACTTTGGGAAGAAGCTAAAATTTTTGAACAAATAAAATGAAGTTTAATCATGAATTAAATAGTCGAGTAAAATCGCTCGTAGAAATAAAAACGACAGAGCGTCTTTGGCATTTTCCATTTCTTGCAGGGATTTGTGTGGGGCTGTGTCTTTTTGTTGGTTGGTATTTTGACAGACCTGCTTATGGGAATCTTTCGAGTATTGGTGCTTTGGTTATTCTTTATTTTATACAAGCTCCACTTGCAAAACGAATGACTCATTTGTGTGTTTGTGCGTTTGGTTTCAGTCTCGCTTTTGCGATGGGAAGTTTGTTGAGTTTTAATCCTTATGTAAGCGCGATTGCATTGGGATTAATTGCGTTTTTTGCACACTTGATTACTTCTTATTTTGATATTCCACCACCGAGAAATTTCTTTTTCATCATGGTTGGTGCAGTGGCAATTTCTCTTCCATTTAATGCAGAAACGATTCCTGTGAGAGTCGGTTTGGTTTCGATGGGTGCAATGCTGTCTGTGTTTTTGGCATTCTTCTATTCGGTTTTTATTGCGCAAAAAGTAGAAGCACCAAAGGCGAGAAGAATTCTAAAAAAGGAACGCTGTACGAAAATTGTTGAAAGTGTAATTCTATCATTTGCTATGTTTTTTGCGCTTTTAATCGGGAATTTTTTAGAAATGAAAAGCGCTTATTGGATTCCCGTTTCAGCATTGGCTATTATGCAGGGTAAAGATTTAGTTCATACCCGACAGCGGAATTTGCATCGGATTTTCGGGACTTTCATAGGAATGGGATTAACTTGGGTCATTCTTATTTTAGAACCAAAAGGATTGGCATTGGTTTTCATTATCGCAGGATTGCAGTTTGTGATTGAAATGATTGTGGTTCGTAATTATGGTTTAGCGGTAATTTTCATCACTCCTTTAACCATTTTTCTTGCTGAAAATTCTGCCGGAACGATGATTAATCTTTATGATTTAATGGAAGCACGGATTTTAGATACCATTATCGGAAGTTTAATAGGACTTGCAGCTGGCTGGTTTCTGCACCGCCAAACCTTGGTGTCTAATCTGGAAAAAAAAATACGCGGTGCACAATTGAGGTTCAAAAGACCATGACTTTTTTGATTTTGGGGTAATGGACTAATTCGTTTTTCTATACCTCAAAACCGCCCAAATAATCACCACAATTCCTACTCCTGATATAAATGCAAAATGCGGTAATAAATCCGTAAATCCACTGTTTTTAAGCATAATTAATCGAATGGCATCTACGCCGTAAGTTACAGGATTTGCGTAGGCGATATATTTTGCCCAATCGGTCATACTTTCTATTGGAGTGAAAAGTCCGCTCATTAAAATGAATATCATCATGAAGAAAAAAACCATAAACATCGCTTGTTGCTGGGTTTCGCTATAAACCGAAACCAAAAGTCCCATTCCTAAAATCATGATGAGGTATATCGAAATAAACCCATACAACAAAAGAAAACTTCCCTGCATTTGAATTTTGTAAACGAAAATCGTGACCAAAAGTCCGATGCTAAAAGCAATCATCGCCAAGATCCAAAACGGAATGAGTTTTCCTAAAATGAAATCTCTTTTCTTAATTGGCGAAACATTAATCTGTTCGATGGTGCCGATTTCTTTTTCCTGTACAATATTTAAAGCCGCTAAATAACCGCTGATTAAAGTCACCAAAAAAGCCAAAATTCCCGGAACTAAAGAAAGTCGGTAATTGTAATTTTCGTTGAACCAAAATAAAGGAGTGATTTCTAAACCGGAAGTTTTTTTCATACTTTCCAATTCCGGATTCATTTGAACCTGAATTTGTTTATTATAGTTTTGTAAAATTTGCGCCAGATAACTTGCCGAAAGGCCGGCTTTTGTTCCGTTAATGGCATTAATAGCGATTAAGGTTTTTACGTTGTTTTCGCGCACCAAATCTTTCTCGAAATTATTAGGGATTTCGATGATTAAATCGGCTTGGTCTTTTTCGATTTCTTGATAAGCAGTATTGTAATTTTCGCCATATTCTACTATTTTAAAATATCCGGAAGCGGTAATTTTTCGAATGAGTTCTCGCGATTGGGTTGATTTATCGTGATCTACAACGGCGATTTTAATGTTTTTTATTTCATAATTTGCGGCTAACGGAAGAATAACCAATTGAATAATCGGCATCACGAAAATAATTGCCAAGATTGCTTTGTTCCTGAAGATTTGCAGGAATTCTTTTTTAATTAATATGCGTAATGTTCTGAACATTTTTTTGGTTATTATCTTTTATCTATTCGTTTATCATCTTACTCCAATCGTATTTTAAATTTCTTCACCGCAACCACGAACAAAACCATCATCATTCCAAAAAGAACTAAAACTTGTTTCCAAACGACTTCTAATCCTGTTCCTTTAATCATGATGTTTTTTACAATTTCGTAGTACCATTTCGCAGGAATCACGTTGCCAATGATTTGTAGCGGAATTGGCATATTTTCGACGGGAAACATAAATCCGCTCAACATCAACGTTGGAAGCATGGTTCCGATGAGGGAAATCAACATTGCGGTTTGTTGCGAATTGGTGAGAATTGAAATCACGATTCCGATTAGTAAATTGGTGATGATGAAAATAATGCTGATGCCGAACAATAAAAAGATATTTCCTTTAATTGGTAAATCGAGAACGGTTACACTTAAAATTAAGATAAAAACCAAAATAATCATCGATAAAATAAAGTAGGGGATTGCTTTTGCTAAAATAATAATGTGAGGTTTCATGGGCGAAACGAGCAGAACTTCCATGGTTCCGGTTTCTTTTTCGCGAACGATTGCGATTGCCGTCATGAGAACGCAAATAATTAATAAAATAAATGCCATCACACCAGGAACGAAATTCGGTGCGCCTTTCAATTGCGGGTTGTAAAGCATTCGGATTTCCGGTTGTACGCCGGTTGTTTGCTGCAAAGTTTGTTGTCCATAAAAATCCATGATGATATTCGACATGAAACTGTAAATCTGATTCGCCATATTGATGTCGGTTCCGTCTGTTATCAATTGCAACTGAACTTTTTTTCCGCTGTTCATTTCTTGGGAAAATTGTACAGGAATCACCAGAATCATTTTTATTTTTCCGCTTTTGAAAGCATCTTCAGCTTCATCGATTGATGTTAAGTTTTTGTCAATATCGAAATACTGATTGGCATTAATTTTAGAAATTAATTCAATGGAATTTTGGGATTGGTCTTGATCTAAAACAGCGATTTTGGTGTTTTTAACTTCGGTGCTTAAAGCAAAACCAAAAAGAAGAATCTGCACAATCGGCATTCCGAAAAGAATCAATAAAGTTCTTTTGTCACGCAAAACGTGCCAGAATTCTTTTTTCACAAAAGTGATTAATTGTTTCATTTCTTTAGTGGAAAGTTGAGGGTTGAAAATTGAAAATTATTTTCTTCCCAGATTTTCTTTGGTTGTTTTCATATTTTTTATAAGCATTTTTTAAATTTTAGTACAATATTTTATAATTGAATTTTTAGTACATGACAAAAAAACAAAACTTCTTTTTTACCGCAAAAGTGACAAAAGCAATAATTAAAAAAGAATTTCAAAAGATTGCAAAATGTAAAACGTTTATTTTGCAAACTTTGATTTGCTTACACTTTATAGTTAAAGCTTTTGTCTCTTTTGCAGTTGAAAAATATCATATTAAAAATTGAATTATATTGTTTTTCATAAGTTTAAATTTTCAACTAATCAACTCTTTTCGCGCCTCTTGCCAACTCATAGAAAACGCCATCCATATTTTGGGCATTGAATTGTTTTTTCAAATTTGAAGGCGTATCCAAAGCCGCGATTTTTCCATCAACCATAATCGAAATTCGGTCGCAATATTCCGCTTCATCCATGTAATGTGTGGTGACAAAAATCGTAATTCCCCGTTCAGAAGCTTCGTAAATCATATTCCAAAATTGTCGCCGTGTTACAGGATCAACTCCACCTGTTGGTTCATCTAAAAACACAATTTGCGGTTCATGAAAAATGGCGACCGAAAAAGCCAGTTTTTGTTTCCAACCTAAAGGAAGTTCCGAAACCAGTTTGTTTTTCTCCTTTTCAAGTCCTAATTTTTTAATGAGTTCAGCACCTTTAATTTTGAGTTCTTTTCTCGGTATTCCATAGATTCCACCGAAGAAATCGAGGTTTTCTTTCACGGTTAAATTTCCGTACAAAGAAAATTTCTGACTCATATAACCGATATTTTTTTTAATTTTTTCGGTTTCTTGATAAACATCAAAACCGGCAACAGTTGCCGTTCCCGATGTTGGAATCGAAAGTCCGATGAACATTCGCATCGCCGTGGTTTTTCCCGCACCATTTGCGCCAAGAAATCCAAAAATTTCTCCTTTCTTTACTTCAAAACTAAGGTGATCCACCGCAGTGAAATCTCCAAAAACTTTGGTGATATTTTCTGCTTTAATGACGATATTTTGATTTTCAGAATTCATTTTAATGAATAATTTTCGGGCGATAATAAACGGATAAAACTGTCTTCAATACTCGCTTTTATAGGATTAATTTCGATATTTTCGAAACCTTCTTTTTTTAAATATTCTCTTATTGTTTCAGAATTAAAACTTTCGTTTTTTTCCGAAGTTAAATGCACAAATTCTCCGTAAGCATAAACATTTTTCTTTTCCGGGAAATTTTCTAAAGCATTCAAAACGCTCGAAGTTCGCCCTGCTTTAATTTCAAAAAGCAAATCAGGGAAAGAATTACTGATGTTTTCCGGCGTTTCAATCGAGAGAATTTTTCCGTTTTGCATCAAAGCGATTCGGTCGCACAGCGCAGCTTCGTCCATATACGGAGTTGCGACAACCATTGTGATTCCTTGTTTTTTTAAACGTTGTAACATTTCCCAAAATTCTTTTCGGGAAACGGGATCAACGCCGGTTGTTGGTTCGTCGAGAAATAAAACTTTCGGTTTGTGAATTAAGGCGCAGCACAAAGCGAGTTTCTGTTTCATTCCGCCCGATAATTTTCCGGCTCTGCGATCTTTAAAAGGTTCGATTTGAATATAAATATCTTTAATTAAATCGTAATTTTCGGCAATCGTTGTATTAAAAACACTGGCAAAAAATTCTAAATTCTCTTCAATCGTTAAATCCTGATAAAGCGAAAATTTCCCCGGCATATATCCCAAAATCTGCCGGATTTTTTTATAATCTTTTACGACATCTAAATCTTCAATCGAAGCAGAACCAGAATCGGGCAACAAAACCGTGGTCAACATTCGAAAAATTGAAGTTTTCCCAGAACCATCCGGACCAATTAATCCGAAGATTTCACCGTGATTCACCTCGAAACTCACGTCATCAACTGCAAGAATTTTTTCTTTTTTCTTGCCGTAAGTTTTTACGAGATTGTTGACGATGATTGACTTCATTCTTTAGTTGATGGTTGAGAGTTTAATGATTTAAAATTTTACGTCGCCGTACATTCCGATTTTTAGGAAGCCATCGTTTTTCACATGAATTTTTGTGGCATAAACTAAGTTTGCTCTTTCGTTTTTGGTTTGAATGGTTTTCGGTGTGAACTCGGCTTTGGAGCTGATCCAATAAATTTTCCCTGGAAGTTCTTTCGTTTTTCCTTCTCCGGAGTCGATGAGAACTTTCACGTTCTGCCCGATTTTCATTTGAGATAATTGATCTCCGGTGACGAATGTTTTCAAAGTCATCACTTCTAAATTTGCCATTTTAAAAATGGGTTTTCCAATGAGTGCAAATTCTCCTTGATTTAAATATTTGGTTAAAACCATTCCCGAAATTGGACTTTCGATACTATTATTTGTTAATTGTTCGTCAATTTGCGCTACTTTTTTCTCGGTCGGTTTTCTTTCGCTTAAAATTGCGCGATTCTGAATATCAACATTTTCTTTGGTTGTAGAAATCTGTTGTTGCAGAACATTCAACTGACTTTGAGCCGCAGAAATTTGTTTTTGAATGACTTTAATTTGTCCGTTTGCATCATCGAGTTGTTTTTTTGTCGCCGCATCTTTTGCTACCAAATTTGCAGTTCGATTCCTTTCTCTCACTGCATTGGTGAGCTGTTCCTGCAAAATCGAAACATTATCAGATTGGCTGGAAATCTGGGATTGCAGAACCTGAATTTGCGGAAGTGCAGAATTGGTTTTTTGTGAAATTGCATCGAGGTTTGCAAGAACCTGTTCTTTTTGAAGTTCCACATTTTTGGGATCTATTTCACCCACTTTTTCATGGAGTTTTAATTGTTGACCTTCTTCCAAATTCAGTTTCAAAATCGTTCCATTTGCTTTTGCAGTGACCAAAATTTCATCCGCTTCGAAAGTTCCGGAAGTGTCGTAAGAATTATCTGAATTATTGCAGGAAAAAAGGACAAAAACGGTTATTAAAAAGATATATTTTTTCATCGGATTTTTTATTTTTAATGAAAATAGAAGTTAATTTTAAAACTCAAAAACTCAAAAACTCAAAAACTCAATCACTGATTCAATTGCGCTTTCAGATTATATTGTGTTAAAAGATATTGAATTTCGTGGATGATTTTTTGGTTTTTTGCACGATCGAGTTCGTTGACTTCTCGAAGATAATCGCTCGTGGTAATCACGCCGTTTTCTAATTGGGCGAGGGAAGCGGTTTTAATGCTTTCGCGCAACATGACAAGTTCGTTATCTTTCGCAATTAATTGCTGAATTTTATCGAGATCATTATTGTTCTGAATGGTTTGAAATTTCTGATTGAAAAGGAAGTTTTCTTTCTGAACATCGATTTCCTGTTCTTGAGTTTGAAGCAAAGCTAAATCGTTTTTTTTCGTGTAAAATCCTGAAATCGGAATATTCAAACGCAAACCGCCGATGTAGAAAATATCGAATTCATTTTTCAGCATATTGAAACCCGGTTTTCCGTAACCGCCTTGGAAAAAAGCACCCAATTTTGGAAGATTTCTCGAATTAATATTTGATTTTTGCTGTTCTAAACCGAGTTTTTGCAAATCAAAAAGTTGGAGTTCGGCGCGTTTGTTTTCGTCTTGAATAAGAATTTTTTCGGGTTTTTCGAGCGTTGTATTTTCGTAGATA
>NZ_JBAVFG010000105.1:0-2726 GCF_049588135.1 Kaistella sp.
TAAGAAATCAGGCAACAAAAATAGAAGAAGCCAGCGGATTCGCAGACGAGCTGTTTAATGTTCCAAATGGATATAATGAGAAAAATTAAAAATATCATAAAAATTGTCAACTTGATGATGTCATGAATATCCCAATGGATAGTTTAGTTGATGATATAGATACCAAATGAAAGTAAATTCCTCACGATATTCTTTTGCATTTTGTGCAGAACATAAAGTTTAAAAAAGTGCAATTATGAATAAAGATAAGGTTTCAGCTTTTGCCATTTTGATTTATAAATGATACTGACTTGCAACATCTTATAACGGAATTCAGCTAAAAACTCCAATTAATTTTCAGATTCAACTGTTGTAGGATAAATATAAGTTCGGTCCGCTCAATCAACCTGCCTGTTTTGTTTTATGCTTCTGACTAACGTTTTATAACTTATTGATTTACAATTGAAAATTAAGTTCATCAGTCTTGATGTCAAACTTAGCAATTAGCTTTTTCATTTCCTGAACTTTCCTTTTTCTTTTTTGGTCGATGAATTCATAAGGCGTTTCGGCTTTATAAGGGACTTTTTTTACCAACATGTTCCAAATAATAACAGCAAGTTTTCTGGCCGTTGCTGAAATTGCCGAGACCCGTCCCTTGCGGAAAGCGATGCGCTTAAAGAAATTGGATAATGCTGTATCCTTTAAATTCCCAATGGCATTGGCAGCATTTCTTAAAGCAATTTTGAGCCGGTTACTACCTTTAGGTATTTTATTGCTTAACACTTTACCTCCACTTATTTTATTGTTTGGTGATAAGCGGAGCCAGCTTGAGAACTGTTTGGCTGATTCAAACTTATGGATTCCACTTCCTACTTCGCTCATCAGGGTAAGAACTGTTGAGTAACTGACTCCTTCGATAGCAAGTAAGTCAACGCCCTCGAAGTATTGATAAGAAAGCAGGTTGATATCCATATTTTTTGGCGTGTTTTTATTGATCTTCTTGTATACTTTCTTATCAATTACATGCTGCTTTTTATTATCATCCTGGCCAATCTGTTCATTCAGCAGCTTTTCAAGTTCGATATCACATTCGGTAATCTTAGACTGCAAGTTTTGGTACATCTGATATTCATGATTCAGCGCAAACAGGTAATCTTTTCTGCCGTTCCATTGTAAGGCTTTTGCAATCTCCTGTTCCGACTTTTTACAATTGCCATGGCGGTAGGCAGCTAGTTTTTCTGGATTGGTTTCACCTTTACAAATAGCATCAATAATGGCCAGACCTGAAAGACCCACTACATCTTTTACCACCACATCCAGACGCAGGTTCAACAAGCGCAAATACTTCTGCATTTTCTTTGTGGTGCCGGCGGACTGTTCTAATAAATTAGTCCGGTGCCGGCAGTAAGTGCGCAATTGCTCAGTAGCTTCATCCGGCAAAAAACTTCCACTTAATAATCCTAAGGTATGCAGTTTTTGAATCCACTGACAATCCTGTACATCGGTCTTCTTCCCCTTGATATTCTTAGTAAACTTGCCATTACAAAGAATAACTTCTAAACCTACAGATTGAAGTGTTGCATACAGGCTTTGCCAGTAAGTGCCTGTGCTTTCCATGGCAACCGTTTTGATGCCATTCTCTAAAAACCATTCTGCCAGCGATAACAGATTCTCATTGTAAACACCAAACTCTCTGACATCGGACTCTCCCTGACCGATAGCAGCATAATGTGAACGGCTGCCTACATCAATCCCGGCCGCACAGGGATTAATTACTTCCATGGATACTTTCTTGCGCATAAAAACATCTTTTGATTTAAAAAATACCCTCAGGGAATGTATCTTTGACATGTAATTATTCTGAACGGGGTAGCAACAACTGCTCCACCACTGAAATCATCTCAAAGCCTTTTTGTTACAGCAGAAAGGCTTTTTACATTCCAACCAGGATTGCACACGGGCTATAATGCGCCAGTTCTAAAATCGGTCTCGCAAAGGGCGATAGAAAGATACTAACGTTAGCTCTGGAAATCAATTTTTCGGCCCGAAATAGGGAGGATTACCGCTAACAGTTGGCGAATTTGTGTTGTAATGGCCTAGAAATCAGCAACTTGTCAGCCCGTATGAATTCAGTTAATTGCTATGAAATAACGTAAAGCAGTTCAGTCATTATAATACAAATTTGTGGTTAGCGGACGTTACATATTTTCCTATCGTAATATCCTCCTTTTTACAACTAATGTACTATATAATTCAAAATTTCTTTGTTATAAAATTGCCTTGGCAACTTTTGGTCTTTGTGCATTTCAAAAACAATTCTGACTTCTTTTTCAGAAGCAAACGGTGCTGGTTTAACAAATAGACTTGGGTATAAGGATAATTTGTTAATTAATTCTATATACGGTTCGCAAACAATATCGTTGATATTAATTGCATCATTATGTATTTCAGAATCAAGAGAGAACCATTTTGAAGAGTTATAGCTAACTTTTTGCACAAAAAAACGTTTTGCTCCAATAGTCCTTGATATAGATTCTGCAACCGAGCGTACATTTGGGAAATATAGTTCTTTACTCCCAAAACTGTCTTGATGTAAAGTTTCAGACCTCTGTGAGGTTCCACATAATATTAGATAGTTAAAACCACAACAAACAAATGATGTAACTTGATGACCATTAATAATTAAATCCATAAATGTTTGTCCTTCAAATTCATCTCTTGCTTTTTTGTTTTCTATAGTTCTATAT
>NZ_JBAVFG010000106.1:0-13749 GCF_049588135.1 Kaistella sp.
ATAATAAATTGTTCCGGTTCCACTTATTGTTGCTGTGTAAGTCGATATTTCGTAATTAAGAGTTGGTCCAAAATTAATTTGGCAACTAAAAAACTGAAAAATCGGTAATAATAAAAAGAGTAAAAATTTTTTCATAACATTTATTTTAGAGTTTGTTAGTTACAAAAAAACATAAAGCCTTCTGATTTTTTTAAGCAAATTTACAAATCCCCGCCATGATTATCCAGCTGTCCTTCCCATTTAGAAACTGCCGAAGTTGCCAAAGCATTTCCTAAAACATTGGTCATACTTCTTCCCATATCGCAGAAATGGTCAATTGGTAAAATTAAGGCAATTCCTTCTGGTGGAATCCCAAACATGGTACAAGTAGCAACGATGATTACTAAACTCGCTCTTGGAACTCCCGCAATCCCTTTGGAAGTTAACATTAAAACCAAAAGCATGATAATTTGTTGTCCTAAAGTCATATCAATTCCATAAATCTGAGCGATAAAGATTGCTGCAAAAGTCATATACATCATACTTCCATCAAGATTGAAGGAATATCCTAAAGGTAAAATAAAGGATACAATTCTATTGTTACAACCGAATCTTTCGAGCTCTTCGACCAATTTCGGGAATACCGCTTCGGAACTTGTTGTAGAAAATGCGATGAGTAGAGGCGCTTTAATTCTTCGTAATAATTCGAATAAACGATTTCCGAGAATCATATAACCTACGATACAAAGCACTAACCACAAAATAGCCAAGGCAAAGAAAAAATCGCGCAAGTAAATTGCATATACTTTGAAAATATCAAATCCGTTGGTGGCAACTACCGCTGCAATTGCTCCCAAAACTCCAAGTGGTGCAAACCACATAATGTATCCAACCATTTTTAAAATAGCGTGGGCACAAACATCTAAAGCTCGTACGATAGGTTTTGTATATTCTTCTCCCATATTGGCTAATGCAACACCAAACATAATAGAGAATACTACGATTTGTAGAACCTCATTGGTTGCAAATGCTTCGAATAAACTTTTGGGAATAATATGTGTTACAAACTGCTCTAGCGAAAGTCCCTGACTGTGGGTAACCATATCTCCAGCAGCATCTGCCGCAGGTTTAGGAAGTTGCATTACACGACCTGGCTCTAACCAATTCACAAGTACCAACCCAATCATTAGTGATACTAATGAAGCAATAATAAACCAAAGCATTGCTTTTGTCCCTACCCTGCCAATCATTTTAATATCGCTCATCTTGGCAATTCCTACGACCAAAGTGGTAAATACTAATGGTGCAATAATCATTTGTACCAAACGAATAAAGATGGTTCCAAGGAGTTTAATGTTTTTTGAAAATCCTTCGGAACTCTCAGGATATTGTGTATGCACAACGCCGCCCATAATTACCCCTATAACGAGAGCAATAATAATGGCGATGAATAGTTTGTTTTGACCTTTCATGTGATTTTTTCTTGTAAGATTTACAAATATATGTTATTTTGTTAAAAAATGGTTAAAGTTTCTAATCTGGACAAGTGATTATAATAGAAATTCTTTTTTGAGAATGGGAAATGTGGTGGAAAAAAGATTGAAATGAAAAGCGCAGTCTCTTTGCAGGATAGTTACGAAGGCATGAAATCCTCGACAAGATAGTCCATAAAAAAACCTTTGAATAATCTCAAAGGTTCTGTTTATTGCTCGTGCTAGAATTACGCTTGCAAATATCTTGAATAAGCATGCCTTGCTTCACCATCCTCATTTTTCATTTTCCAGCAGTCATCTGAAGTTTGCTCTAACAAAGTTACACATGCGCCTTTTGCAGCAAAAATCACATGCGCACACTTACCTTATAAAGCACTCATATTCAATTATTTTACGGTGTAATTATAGTTAACTTTTCCTACTTTCAAAGCATCAACAGACATTTTTATTTTTCTCGCCTGCTCTTTAGAAACATTTCCGGTAAGCGTTAATTCACCATTTACCACCTCAACTTTCACAGAAGGGAAATCTTTAACAGCATCAGTCACTTTTTGTTGAACTTCAGGATCCACGGCAGAAACAGTTTCTATTACGGGTGCCTCTACTGTTGACATGTCATGAACCTCCTTAATTCCTGGAATCGCTTTTAAAGAAGCAATCATTGCATCTTTTGATTCTTGATCAGCAAAAACTCCACTTAAATGAGCTTGTCCATCATTTACCTCAACAGAAGCATTAGGATTAGAAGTAACTACAGTAGTTGCTTGCGTTTGCAACTCTGCATCAGAAATTTTCTTTTTACATGAAATTGATGCGAAAGACACCGCAAGTGCTAATGCAGTCATTACAATTGTTTTTTTCATAATTGATTTTATTTAATGTTAAAAATTCTTCCCAAATTTAATAATAAATAAAATATCATTTTCATAAGAAAACATAAATTTTTCATAAAATATCGACAGTAGTATTACTAAAACAGTGAAATATGTACATGAAAATTGGTGATTTAAAATTAAATTTATTCGCTACTTTTATCTATTGTTCTGAATGTTAAATTAATTCTCGGAGCGAATATTTTTTTGGTTGGCGGCAATCGATGGAGCCAGAAACTTTGAGTCTGAGCTTTCATAACTAACAAACTACCATTTTCTAAAATAATTTCTACTTTCTCTTTTGTTAGTTTATGTTTAAATAAAAATTTTCTTTCTGCCCCAAAACTTAAGGAAGCAATTGCACCATTTTTTTTTAAGTCTTTTTCTCCATCACTGTGATAGGCCATTCCTTCGCTGCCATCATGATAAAGATTGAGCAAGCAAGAATTAAACTGTTCTCTAGTTTTCTGTTCAACAGCACTTTTTAATTGTACTAATTCTTTTGTCCAAGAAATCGCATTCTTGGCTATCTTGGAGTAAGTGTATTCGAAATTTTCTTCGCCATACCAGGCAACTTTTCTTTTGGTGATAATTTTCTTTCCAAAAATAATGGCTTCATCATTTTTCCAGTCAATCGTTTCCAAAAGTTTTTGATAAAAATAATCTGCTTGTTCCTGATTAAAGATTTTGCCATAGTAATTGACCATTCCATCTTGCGGAAGTAGATTGCATTCAGAATCAAACTCGATTTCAAACAATTCCATCATTTACTTTTTGATGTTCAAAATTCGATACTTCATTTGTTAAATAAAATATCGAATTGGGTACCATTCAACCAATGCATTTATAAGTTGCCGTACCCCACAAGTTTCCCAAATAAATCATCTGAAACATCTTGTTTTTGAAAATTAACACAAAGAAATTACTTATCAAAAGCCGCTTATAAATTGATTTTACCTTTTTACAAGCTATTCATTAAGTCGTCTGTAATTTCCATATTATGAAATACATTTTGTACGTCATCATCGTCTTCAAACCGCTCAAGCATTTTCATATTCACTTTAAAATGTTCTTCTGAGACTTCTTTAATATTGTTTGGAATTCTTTGAATTTCCGCACTTTTGGGTTCAATACCCAATTCGTCTAATTTATGAGATAACATTCCGAAATCTTCAAAAGCAGTTGTAATGAAAACTTCATCTTCATCCATCTCAATTTCTTCGGCACCTCCATCAATCATTTCCATTTCAAAATCATCCCAATCTAATTTAATTAAAGAGCGATCCAAAGAGAAAATCCCTTTTCGATCAAAGATGAAAGCCAACTCACCATTCTTGCCCAAGTTACCATCGAATTTATTAAATATTGCACGAACATTTGCCACGGTTCTTGTTGGGTTATTGGTTGTACAATCCACAAAGAATGCGACACCTCCTTGCCCATACCCTTCATAACTAATCTCTTCATAATTCTCTGCTTCTGCACCGCTTGCTTTTTTTATTGCGCGCTCCACATTATCCTTGGGCATATTAGCTCCTTTTGCATTTTGGATGCATCGTCGTAAACTAGGATTTGTATCAGGATCTGCCCCCCCCGCTTTTACCGCAAGAGCGATATCTTTACCAATTTTAGAAAATGTTTTGGCCATTTTATCCCAACGAGCCATTTTAGAAGCTTTTCTATATTCGAACGCGCGTCCCATATTATTTCAATTTTAATGATTACAAAAATACAAATTTGTTTACAAAAAAACACCCTCGAAATCGAGGGTGTTCATTTATTTAGAAAAATAATTAATTATTTTTTCTTCTTAGCTGGAGCCTTTTTAGCTGGAGCTTTTTTCTCAACAACATCTGATTTTTGGTATCTAGACCATTCAGAATCTTCGCCGATGTATTTAACAACAACTTTTCTATCAGCTTGTCTTTCAGCATCTGAAGCATTTTCTGCTACTTTTGCGTTTTGCTTACCGATACCGATTGACTTAAGTACATCTGGATTAACACCTCTAGCATCTAAAGCAGCAACTACAGCAGCAGCTCTCTTTTTGGATAACTCTAAGTTGTAAGCATCAGAACCTTTTCTATCAGTTTCACCAACTAATAAGAATCTTCCACCATCTTTTTTAATGATTGAAGCAGCGGTCTCTAAAGCTCCGTTAGATTTAGCGTCGATCGTTGCTTTATTGAAGTCGAAATAAACAGCTTTTAAATGCTCTTCAACTTCAGCTCCTGTTACTTCTGCAGGTTTTGGACAACCATTGTATTCCGCAAGACCTGGAACAGTAGGACAAGCGTCATCTTTATCTAAGATTCCGTCTCCATCAGTATCTGGCCAAGGACAACCGTTGTTTTCAACTGGACCTGCAACATCTGGACAAGCATCGTCTTTATCTGGAATACCATCTCCATCAGTATCTGGCCAAGGACAACCATTGTTTTCAATTGGACCTGCAACATCTGGACATTGGTCATCGATATCTGGAATTCCGTCTCCGTCAGTATCAGGACAACCTTGGAATTCAGCTAAACCTGGAGTATCAGGACATCTGTCATCTTTATCTGGAATTCCGTCTTTATCTCTATCTGTGTTACCAAATCTAAATAGTAAAGAAGCGGAAGCTTGCCAAAAGTCAGCGATTTTTGATTTCTCAGTTGGAGCACCAACATAATCTCCTTGAATACCAAGACCGAAATTTTTAGTAAGCCAGAAATTAGATCCTAAACCACCTGCTACAGTAAAATGATCAGCACCAATATTATCACCTTTAGAATTAACAGCGTTTACTTGACCTGAATAATCATGTCTTAAGTAATTTGCTCCTACTCTTAAATACGGATCAAACCAAGATTCTTCATTCCAGAATCCATTAAATTTAAATTGAAGACCTAAACCAGTCATTAGGAAAAATTCTTTCCCCATTCCGATTCTTGTATTGTCAACATTCCCTACGGAAGTTTGCCAGTCAAGAACCAAAAGTTTATTTAAGTTTCTTGCAACTGTTAGTTTTGACAATGGTGGCGTAATCGTAAAATTGCCAATATTGTACAACTCACTAGCTTTACCACCACCGAAAGCAGTAGAGAAATTATTTCCAATATCCCCTCCAGCCGCAGCATGGTTTACTCCGTGAGCACCAACACCGATTAACCACGGGTTACTGGTAGTCTGAGCGAAAACAGTAGAGGCAACAGTAAGTGCCAATGCTGAAATTCCTAATTTTAGATTTTTCATAGAATTAAATGATTAAATAATTGATAATGCAAAATAAACATAAATTTTCTTTATAAACAAAGATTTCTGGTCTTTTTTTAACTTTTCTTTAATATTCTGTCGAGATTTCGTTTATTTTCTCTTTCCTTTATGCTTTCGCGTTTATCAAAGAGTTTTTTTCCTCGACCGAGTGCAATAAGAATCTTGGCTTTTCCTTTATCATTAATATATAATTTTAAAGGAATTATAGTATTACCAGCATCTTTAAGTTTCTTTTCAAACTTTTGCAACTCCTTTTTGTGCAACAGCAACTTCCGTTCCCTTTTTGTTTTATGATTATAAAAAGTCCCCAATTTATACTCATCTATCATCATAT
Organism: Kaistella sp.; assembly: GCF_049588135.1. GTDB lineage: Bacteria > Bacteroidota > Bacteroidia > Flavobacteriales > Weeksellaceae > Kaistella. The sequence continues at coordinate 5,934 of NZ_JBAVFG010000106.1, forward strand.
TAATGATGTATAATTCCCCTTCAATAAACTGGCAAAAAGACTCCGTGATGCTCGCCTTGGAAGAACGCAAAGATTTGATTTCCGTGCCCGTAAGCACCATCCCCGCTTCAATTTCCTCCGAAAGCTCATATTCAAAACGTGCTCTTTTATTATAGATTGCAATTGATTTTTCAATTTTCATATTGCTGAATAATTTGTTATTATATAATATGTTAAATTTTATAAAATTTTAACACAACAGTTTAAAGTTTTGGCTCAAAATACATTCAACTCATTTCATGCCCTAATTTCTGACTTTTCGAACAATGCCTTAAACCCAATTTCTTTTCGTAATTTTGCATCAAATTTACAAAACTATATGTTAACAGTATCTAATTTATCTTTACAATTCGGAAAAAGAGTACTTTTTGACGAGGTAAATATTATGTTTACGAAAGGAAATTGTTACGGAATTATTGGTGCCAATGGTGCTGGTAAATCGACTTTCCTGAAAATCCTAACCAAACAACAAGATCCCACTACAGGCTCCATTTCTCTTGAACCAGGCAAAAGAATGTCTGTTTTAGAGCAAGATCACTTTGCTTATGATAATTTCACAGTGCTCGACACCGTCTTAAGAGGGAACAAAACATTGTTCAAAATCAAAGAAGAGATGGATGCATTGTATGCAAAAGAAGACTTCTCTGATGCCGATGGAATTAAAGCTGGCGAACTCGGTGTTGTTTATGACGAAATGGGTGGCTGGAATTCAGAATCCGACGCAATGACAATGCTTTCTAATGTTGGAATCAAAGACGACATGCACTATCAGATGATGAGTGAGCTAGAAAATCAAAACAAAGTAAAGGTTCTTCTTGCACAAGCATTATTTGGAAACCCAGACGTTTTGATCCTAGATGAGCCTACCAACGATTTGGATATTGAAACAATCGCATGGCTAGAAGATTTCTTGTCAACTTATGAAAACACCGTAATTGTAGTTTCGCATGACCGTCACTTCTTAGATACCGTTTGTACACACATCGGAGATTTAGATTACGCTAAGCTTAATTTATATACAGGAAACTATTCTTTCTGGTATCAAGCTTCGCAGTTGGCAACAAGACAACGTCAGCAAGCCAATAAAAAAGCAGAAGACAAGAAAAAAGAACTTCAAGACTTTATCGCTCGATTCTCTTCTAACGTAGAAAAAGCAAAACAAGCGACCGCTCGTAAGAAAATGATAGACAAGCTAAATATTGAAGACATTAAACCTTCATCAAGACGTTATCCCGCGATAATTTTTGATACTGAGCGTGAAGCAGGTGATCAAATCCTGGAAGTTAAAGGCTTAGAAAAAACCAAAGATGGCGAATTACTTTTCTCTAAAATCGATCTGAACTTAAAGAAGGGAGATAAGGTCGCCGTGATTTCTAAAAACTCTTTAGCAATCACTGAATTCTTCCAGGTTTTAAGCGGAAATACCGAAGCGGATCAGGGAACATTCAATTGGGGAATTACGACGAACCAATCTTATATGCCACTTGACAATTCAAGTTTCTTTCAAGAAAACATCAATCTGGTTGATTGGTTAAGACAATTTACAAAGAATGACGAAGAGCGTCACGAAGAATATATGCGCGGTTTTTTAGGGAAAATGCTTTTCTCTGGTGATGAAGCGTTAAAATCTTGTACCGTTCTTTCAGGAGGTGAAAAAATGCGTTGTATGTTTAGTAGAATGATGCTGCAACGTGCAAACATTCTTTTGATGGATGAACCAACCAATCACTTGGATTTGGAAAGTATTACCACTTTAAATAACTCTCTGGTTAGTTTTAAAGGAAATATTCTACTCTCCTCTCATGACCACGAAATGTTACAAACGGTCTGTAACCGTATTATCGAGTTAACTCCAAAAGGAATTATCGACAGAGAAATGACTTATGATGAGTATTTGGAAGACAAGAAAGTAAAAGAATTACAGCAGCAAATGTATTCTTAGAATATCATTTCTCCTATTTATAAAAACAAACCGTTCAAGAAATTGAGCGGTTTGTTTCTTTGTTAAAAACGAAACCGAACACCCCCATTCTAAACAAAAGCTTTATTTCAAATTAAAAAAATTCAATAAAATAAACCTCACTATTTTTTCCTATTTTTGTAAGATTATGAGCCAAAAATGGATTTACAACACCGAACCCGATGAAGAAATTGTTGACGCACTGAGTTCCTCTCTAGGTTTTGGAACATTTGAATCCAAGATTCTCGTCATGCGTGGAATCGATAATTATCAAAAAGCGAGAGAATTTTTCAAACCCAACCTTACCGATATTCACAATCCGTTTCTCATGAAGGATATGCAACTTGCAGTAGATCGCATTGCAACAGCCATTGAAAACGGAGAAAAGATCATGGTTTACGGCGATTACGATGTCGATGGAACTACGGCAGTCGCTTTGATGTATCTCTATCTCAGCAAAATTGTAGATAAAAAATACCTTACCTTTTACATTCCCGACCGAAATATCGAAGGATACGGAATTTCAAATGAAGGAATCGATTTCGCAAAAGAAAATGGCTTTTCATTAATTATCGCACTCGATTGCGGAATTAAAGCCATTGACAAAATAGAATATGCCAAAAATCTTGGTATTGATTTTATTATTTGCGATCACCATTTACCAGGCGAAGAAATCCCAGCAGCAATTGCGGTTTTAGACCCTAAAAGAGTAGATTGCAGATATCCTTTCAAAGAATTATCAGGTTGTGGAGTTGGCTTTAAATTATGTCAAGGTCTGAATACGATTTACAAAATTCCCGAAGCCGAACTTTTTGAATTGACCGATTTATTGGCGATTTCTATTGCTGCAGATATTGTTTCGATGACTGGCGAAAACAGAGTTCTAGCAAAACAAGGTTTAAAGGTTTTAAGAAAATCCAGAAATCTAGGTTTGCGAATGTTGATTCCGGAAGACAAACTAGCAACCTTCGAAATCTCTAATATCGTTTTTGAAATTGCCCCAAAAATCAATGCTGCCGGAAGAATTTCTCATGGGAAAGCCGCAGTAGAATTAATGGTTTCCGACAATTTAAAACAGGCGCATCAAATTGTAAACGATATCATAACGCTCAACGACTCTCGCCGAGAAATGGATACGAGCAGCACTACAGAAGCTCTTTTGCAAGTAGAAACGAGCGGTCAAGTGAATAATTTTTCAACCGTTGTTTATGGCTCAACTTGGAACAAAGGCGTCATCGGAATCGTAGCTTCCAGATTAACCGAAACTTTTTATAAACCCACCATTGTTTTTGCAGATGGCAACAACGGAGAAATGGTTGCTTCAGCGCGGTCGATTGCCGATTTTGATGTACATGATGCACTAGAAAAATGCTCCGATCTTTTTCTTAAATTTGGCGGTCATCCCGCAGCAGCAGGACTTTCAATGGAAAAAGACAAGTTCGAATTATTTAAAGAAAAATTCGAGAAAGTAGTTGCAAAAAAAATTCAAGAACATCAAAAAGAACCAAGTATAAAAATTGATTCCGATGTAGAAATTGATGATTTAGACAAAGATTTCTTCAACTTTCACCGAAAACTGGCACCATTTGGCCCCCATAATATGAAACCAGTTTTGGTCTTAAAAAATCAAAAAGTTTCGGGTTATGTAAAAACGATGGGGAAAGATAATAGTCATCTTAAATTTTTTATTAAACAAGATTCAACTGGTAAAAATATCGAATGTGTCGGTTTTAAATTAGGCAAATACGCTGATGAATTCAGACAAAAAAACTTTGATATCGCCTTTACTGCAGAAGAAAATCACTGGAAAGGAAATGTCACTTACTTTCTGAGCATCCGCGATGTGAAATTCAACTGATTTCTTAAAAAAAAATTTCAGTTACACTATTTCTTGCCTTTTAAATTCTTTAGTTTCATCAAAAAGATAACGATAAGTCGCCAATTTTCTGGTGACTTTTGTTTCTAAATTCTCTGCAATTTTAATCATTTTAGGATTAAAATCACCAATCCATTGCATTTCGTAATCTTCGAAATCAGTGGTTTTTCTAAAATGTTTTGTGCCTTCCCAAATCATAAATCCATCAATCCCTCTACGTTGCCATTCCGGGATAATCCCAAAAACCAAACCGATCATTTTTTTATTTTTACTGAATTTTTTGATCACTAAAAACAAGATTTTCTGAATGACACCAAATTTCCCATTAAAGAATTTAATCCACTGGTTCAAATCAGGAATATTCATCCACATGGCGATAGGTTTTTCATTTTCATATACGAACCAAGAAATATGCTCATTAATAACGGGTTTTAGGGTTTTAAACATTTTAATCGTTTGCATTTCCGTTAATTGTTTTCCTTCGCCATGACTTGCCCATGCTTGATTGTAAACTTCTGTAAAATCACGAGCGAACTTTTCTAATGATTTTAATTGAAGTGGCTTTGCCGAAATATTTTTATTTTTTGAAATCCTCTGATGCATTTCCAGAAAATTCTCGGCGACAGGATCATGAACTTTTCTACCAAAACACAATTGATTAAAATAAATTTGAAAACCATAATTTTCAAACAATGATTTATAATAAGGCGGATTGTAATTCATCGCGTAAAGTGGCTCCGAAAACCCTTCGATCAAAAGCCCCCAGAATTGATCTCGTTCACCGAAATTAATCGGTCCATCCATCGCTTCCATGCCTTTTTGCTGCAACCATTCTTTAGCAAAATCAAAAATAAAACTCGCCGTTTTCTGATCATCGATACAATCAAAAAAGCCAATTCCGCCCGTTGGCTGATCTTGTTTGTATTTTTTATTAATGAAAACTGCAATTTTCCCTACGGTTTTATTTTCATCATTTTTAAAGAGGAATCGCTGACAATCACCGAATCTGAAGAATTTATTTTTTTTGGGATCGAAGACGTTTTCAACATCCTGATCTAGCGGACGAATATAATTTTTATCTTTACGAAAAAGGAGTTTTGGAAAGTTCAGAAACTCTGAAACCGATTCTTTTGAAACCACATTAATTACCTTCATCTTTCAAAAATAATAAAGTTTTCCATCAATAGATAGAGGATTTTTTGATTTTTTCACTATTTTTATAAAAATTCGAATTTCGTGAAAAAAACGCTTGCCATATTTGCTCATCCCTATTTTGAATACTCAACAACGAATATTGAACTGATTAAAGCGTACGAAACTTCTGACCTATTGATTTTTAAAGATTTATATGAAGAATATCCTGATTTTCATATCGCAACTTTCAAAGAAAGAAAAAGAATTCGCGAATATGAAAGATTGGTTTTTCACTTTCCTTTAATTTGGTTTGGTTTGCCACCTTTGCTGCGTCTTTGGATTGACGAAGTTTTCGACATGAGTTGGAAAGCCGAAAATGAAAATGATCATCCTTTGATGAATAAAGATGCCATCATTATTGTAACAATTGGTGCAAAAAAAGAAAATTATCAAAAAGGTGGGCTGTACGAAACCACTATTGAAGAGCTGATGAAACCCCTTACCTTATGTTTGCAGGTTACAGGTATTGAAGTAAAAGAAATCATTGCGGTGTACGAATCAGATGATTTAGAAGAAGCGGCATTAAAAAGAATTTGTCATCAAATTACAAAAACATTAGAAACATCATGAATGAAAGTTCATTAGCACAAACTGCCTTAATTTTTTTAGGTGCCGCAATCGTAATGGTTCCATTGGTTCGAAAACTCGGATTAAGTGCTGTGATTGGTTTTATATTAGGAGGAATCATCATTGGCCCTTTTGGTTTAAAATTGACAGGAAGCGATTCTAATGACATTATGCAAGCTACAGAATTCGGTGTCATCATGTTGCTTTTTTTAGTCGGCTTAGAAATCGAACCTCGAAAATTCTGGATCATTCGAAAAAAAATAATTGGGATGGGTTTAGGACAAATGGCCATCACCGTCGCTCTATTATATCTGATTTTTTATTGGGCAGATTGGCGTAAAGATCAAGCATTGGTCGCCGCTTTATGTTTTAGTTTATCTTCTACTGCAATTGTTTTGCAAACTTTAAAAGAGAAAAATATTTTCCGGACAACTGTTGGTGAAGCTTCTTTCTCGATTCTTCTTTTTCAGGATATTGCGGTAATCCCAATTATTGCACTCTTACCGATTATTGCAAAAAAATCAGATACCGACGAGAACCAGTTACTACTGCAATACCTCCCTGATTGGCTACAACCCTTTTCGATTATTTTAGGCGTCGTCGCTTTAATTATTTTAGGACGCTATATTTTCGTTCCGTTCCTCAGATATGTTTCCCGTTCAGGAATGAATGAATTGCTTACCGCCTCTTCCCTTTTCCTGGTCATTGGTGTTTCCGAGTTAATGCATGCTGTAGGATTAAGCCCGGCATTAGGAGCATTTATCGCCGGTGTAATGTTGGCAACGAGTGAATTTCGGCATGAATTAGAAAGTCAGATCGATCCTTTCAAAGGTTTACTCTTAGCCGTATTTTTCGTGAGCGTGGGTTCTACAATTAATTTCCATGTCATCATGGGAGATCCCATGTTTATCTTCACCACGATTATTGCTGTTTTAATAGTGAAATTCATCGTCTTGGTAGGTGTTTTAAAATTATTTAAATTAAAACTTCATGAAAATCTTCTGGTGGCTTTTGGACTTTCGCAAATTGGAGAATTCGCATTTGTCTTAATAAACTATTCTACAAAACTCTATTTATTTGACCCAAAACTCAATGCGCAATTAATGGCCATCACAGCGATAACCATGTGCGTAACTCCAATTCTTTTACTCATTAATGAAAAATTGATTGAACCTAGAATTCACGATGTAAAAAATGATGAGCCTGAAATGGAAGGCCCTATTAAAAAACAAAGAATCATTATCGTCGGCTTTGGTCATTTTGGCAGTACCGTTGGACGGCTATTACGAGTGAATGGAATCAGTGCAACTGTTTTGGACAACGATCCACAACGTATTAACCTTCTCCGCTCCAAAGGATTTAAAGTGTATTTTGGAGATGCAGCCAAGCTGGGAATTCTTCGTTCCGCTGGTGCAGAAACTGCAGACCTTTTAATTCTCTGTCTGGACAGTCCTGAAAAAAATAAATTTATTCTGGAATATGCCCGCGAACACTTTCCACAACTGAAAATCTTCGTTCGTGCCAAAAATCGTCTTGACGCTTATGATTTCATTAATAACGGTGTAGAAAATATTTACCGTGAAACTTTAGGAACTGCTGTAGATATGGCCGTTGATATTTTGAAAGCAACCGGAATGCGGGCTTATGCTGCAAGAAGATTAGGACAAAGATTTATGGTGATCGATAAAGCAATGACGCGAAAATTAGCAAAAGACCAGTTGAACGACAAAATAACTTTTACCATGACCGAATACCTCGACCGTGAGGCGGAACTTCTCGCAGAAGACAGCCATTCTTTTGATGAATCACAGTGGAATGAATATGAGGAATATCAGAATTAAAGGGGAAAAACTCTATGATTTAATAATAATTATAAGAAATTGAACTTCCGTTATTTACAGATTTGTTTAATTATTCGTTCAATTTCTTTAGACTTATTTACATTCATAAAATGTCCGCCATTCTGAATTACAAAGTCTGCCTGAACATTTTGAATAGGAATTATTCTGTCTTTATTTCCATGAATATGAATACAATTATGTGGTTGGAATTCATTTTCCCAGTTTGCAATTTCATTAATTGCCCAACCTAAAAATTGAGGATTAGTTTCTTTTAGAATTCTCTTGAGAAGTTGTTTTTCAGCTTTTGAATCAATTCCGAAAAACCAATCAGTGATAAGG
>NZ_JBAVFG010000107.1:0-3457 GCF_049588135.1 Kaistella sp.
GTTTCGTATCTTTGAACTTCTAAAAAAAACGCTCTAAAATGCTTACAAATTTAAGACACAAAATGGAAAGACAATGGTTTGGCGTTCTCACAAGAATGGGCGCAAAACTGGGAATTCCGGCATCAAAATTGCGGGTTTTTTTCATCTACTCTACTTTTGCAACAGCTGGCGTTTTCTTTCTCGTATACTTGGGATTGGCTTTTACCTTGTGGATCAAAGACATGTTTGTTACTCGACGACCAAACGTTTTTGATTTATAATAAATACGAATTACACGAATTTTCTCGAATTTTCTCGAAGTCCACGAATTTTCACAAATGAAACGAATACTATGATTTGGCTTGAAGAATTGCAAACCCGCAAGAAAGTTTCTAGAATTTATTCTGCTTACGAAAACACTTTTTCTGAAGATGAACGGAGAGATCGAGTGCAGTTTTTGGCTTTGCTCGAAGATCCCGATTGTTTTATTTTTTCCGTGAAAAATGATGAAGATTTTGTAGGCTATTTAATTCTTTGGAAATTATCTGATTTCTATTTTCTGGAACATTTCGAAGTTTTCGAAGAATTCCGAAATTTAAAATTAGGTTCACAAATTTTAGCAGAATTAAAGGAAAAATTCGGAAATATTGTTTTAGAATCTGAACCGAAAGATTTAGATGAAATGGCGGAAAGAAGAATCAATTTCTATTTGCGCAACGGATTTTCGATTATTTCTGAAGATTATATTCAACCGAGTTATGGTGACGGAAAAAATTCGATGAATTTGTTTTTGCTGAGTAATTTTCCTGTGGAAAATCCAGGAGAAATTGAAAAAGAACTGCATTCGAAAGTTTATCAATTTTAAAAAACTTTGTCAAAGATTTAAACTTTGACAAAGTAAATGTTCTTAATTCACCTCATATTCTAATTTTATCGTAATACTCGCTTCTTTTTCTTTCGAAGAAGTGTTGAAAGTTCCGCCGTAAGAATATTCTTCGGTAGAATTCGGTGCGGTAATTTGGGTAACTCCCATCGTTGCTTTTTTCAGATTACCGAGTTTGGAACCTGCATTTTCGGCAATTTTTTCGGCGCGTTGTTTGGCATCATTTGTTGTTTCACATTTGCCAATTTGGTGTAAAAATAATTGGGCGGCGAAGAAGTAAATTCGATTCCCAAATTGATGATCTCGGTGATATTTCTCGATAAATTTTCAACTGTCGCCACATCTTTGCTGTCGATAGAAACCGTTTGCGAAAGTTGATAACCCGCAAAACTTTGTTGACTTCTGCCATTTGAATCGGTAGAACAATTGAATTGCTTCTGAATATCAACGGCGGAAAAAACCATTTCGTTTTTCGGAATTCCTTTGGAAGCCAAATAATTTTCGATCACTTTTTTATCATTCGCCAATTCGTCGTAAGCCGATTTTAATTCAAAACTATTTCTTGAGAAATTTCCACTCCAGGCAATTAGATCCGAAGTAAACTTATTACTCCCCAAACCTGTTCCCGAAACTGTCTGAGAAAATAATGAAGAAAAACAAAATATCAAACATTAAACACCTAAAATTGCCCTCATTTATTTTTCTTTTTTTTGGCTGGAACGTTTGGTAAATTTTTGTGATAAGCATCTAATTTGTTATTCGCTTCTTTTATAAATCTCGAAAGATCATATTGCGTACAAATACCACGAAATAGAACTTCTCTTCTTTCAAAATTTTGAAAAATATAATAAATAAAAGGTTGGATCTCTGATGGTTTAAGTTGTAAATCTTCGGTAAAAAAATCACCGCCAAGATTTACGATGAGAAATTGCATAAAATCTACATCATCCCATTGTGAGTTTGGTCCGCCAACAGAAAACCCTTGTCCAACAGGCTGAACGAATTCTCCCGCTTTTGGGGCTAAAACTTCTTCCGTAGATTCTGAACGGATATAATTTGCGGTTTCTGATTTTAATTTTTTCACAGATTTTGTATCACCATAATTTTTGAGGTCTTTATTTAAATCTCCTACTGGTTGATAAGCAATTTTCACTTCCTCAATTTCTGCCGGAATTCTGAGGATAGAAATCGTAAAAGGATTGGTAAAATCCTGCTCTTTCATCATTTTGGAACTTCGCTCAAAACCTTGACGAATAAATCGCAGTTCACTATTTACAGAAGCTTCAATTGTAAATTCACCGTTGAGATTCGTATACGTTTTCTGTTCGGATTTCATATTAAAAACCAAAACCTCAGGAAGTGGATTTCGATCTTCATCGGTTACTGTTCCCGAAACTTTCTGAGAAAATAATGAGGAAGAAAAAGAGAGGAAGAATAGTGAAATAATTCGAATCATTAAGAACCTACTTTATGGGTTTTGATATATTCCACCAAAGCCATTTTCAATTCGGATTCAATTATGGCTCTATTAAAGTTTTTATGGTATTTTTTCGCCAGTGAATTTGCATGATCTACATACGCCAGGAAAATATCAAAATCATATTCCGACATTCCGTAACTTTTATAATAATCCAAATCGACTACATCTTTTACTCTTCGATAAAAATCCTCAACTTCTGCGTAATTCGGAGTGTTATTCGGCTTGGTTGTCGCTTTACCAATTAATCCTTTGAGTGCGGAGGCAAGTCCCAAAATATTCATTTGGCCTTCTCCATAATTCTTTGGTGCAAAGGAACTTGGGATTTTATTCTGTGGGATTACTTCTGTCATTGGTCCCATCACATACTTACTGATTTCATTATTCAGTTTTTCAGTTTTCGCAGAGGTTTTAAAATACGCGAGATCTTTTTTTAAATCTCCGGTCGGAATGAAAGCAATGGTCACTTCTTCAATCTCAAAAGGTAATTTACTGAGAACTAACTGTAAGGGATTGGTAAAGTTATCGTCTTTGATTTTCAAAGTCAACCGTTCGAATCCTTTTTTAACAATTCGCAATTCATCTGATGGAATGGCAGCAATAATGAAGTCTCCAGACTGATCGGTTACTACCACTTCTTCTGTACGAGGATTGTAAATGTAGGTTTGGGGAATGTTATTCTGAACTTCGTTTTTCACATTTCCGATGACATATTTTTTCTGCGCAAACAGCAATGAAACCGAAAATAGGAAAAAGGCAAATAGTAGTTTTGTTTTCATTCATGATATTTTCGTAAATATAATTCGATATTGGGCAGATTTGTTATTTTCAATTCTTTGGAGTTGAAAGTTTAACCGGCTTTAACGCGTTTTATGATTTTTTTTGAATTTTTCATTTTGGTTTTTGTTAAAATTTTTTCATTTTGCAGGAAATCATAACTGTAACTTTTAACCTAAAGAGAATCGAAGACTATTAAATAACAATCAAATGTTTATAATCGTTTTTGAGTGAAAAATTAGTTTGAAAATCCACCATTAAGTTTAATGAAGGGATTCAGAAAACTAAGGTTTCCTACGGAGATTGGAGGGTTTTTGATTGATAGAAAAAATCTTGAATAA